>JAROAZ010000130.1 GCA_029432775.1 Pontiellaceae bacterium B12227
CCTCCCAGCGCAGATTGGCCATCGTCGGCGGGTCTCCCTTCCACGGAATCAGCGACTTGTCCCCCTTCACAGCCTTGTTCGCCGGTTGAAACTGGAGCTCGCTAATCTCGTCCCAGTCCGTCATGCTGACTCCGTCTTTATTTTTGAAATCACCGGCCGCTAACAAAATGGAATTCACACCGTTTTTTTCAAGTTTGACGACTGCAGTAAATTTGTCTTTTCGTCGGCCTGTGTAACTTTGCCATTCGTTGACTACACAAGTAATACCAAGGGTGTTATCTGGCTCTGTGGTTAAGATTTCGAACGCAATCTTCCCACCTTTTGGCCCGATCCAGGAAGGATCCAGCACCTTGCGCGTGGCATACAACCAGTGATGTGAATTGTCGGCGCTGAGCCGATACCAGTCGTGCCATCCGCGGCTGAAATCATCAATCAGACGCTGCGGTTTTTCGGCGGGTTTTACGCCGGCCGCCTGCAGTTCCTCCGGCAGAGCAATTGTATACTCGGAGGTGATGCCCAGTTCCCGCGTGCTGGAGAGGCCCGGCGGCATCGGCAACTCCCGGTCCAGCCCATAGATGATGTTCGCAAAAACAAAGAGGGGTTCGCCGGTATCAAACACCGGACACTTGGCTTCCCAGTGATCTCCCTTTTTTACGGCCATTCCATCACGCCTAAAACGGATACGCGGATCACG
>JAROAZ010000131.1 GCA_029432775.1 Pontiellaceae bacterium B12227
AGCGACGGAACCCAGGCATCCCTGTATGTAACGGCGGAAGGTGCCTCCGAGGTCAGCCTGATCGGAACGGTCAGCAGCCCGTTTGAGCTCCATGACTTGCGCATTGGGGCCAACCGTGCCGGAAACCAGACCTACGATACCGATCTGGCGTTGGTTCAGGTTTTCGATGAGGCGCTTGATACAGGACATCTCGCTGATTTGCTGAATGAGTTGCATTTTAACCATGCTCCAGTGGCATATGATCAAATGTTGAGCTTTGGGGTTGGCTCGGCTGCAAATATTTCATTATCTGCGACGGACGTCGATGGGGGAACTCTGGTGTTCAATGTGCTTGATGGACCGTTCAGGGGGACCATGTCGGGATCAGCTCCAGATTTTCTCTATACACCTGATACTCAATTTGTTGGTAGCGATAGTTTTACCTTCACAGCAAGCGACGGAAGCCTGACATCGAACACCGGGACGGTTACGCTGGTTTCCGCTCCGCAAACCGCTTCCGAGTTGTGGAATTACTACGATCCAGCCATCCGGACAGACGCACTGAATGTGGAATGGAACACCAACTGGGTGGACGGGGACATCACGATAAGTCAGATCCGTTATGATCTGGGCGATCTTAACGGTACACAGACAAACGCTTCGCCCAAAATTGCGGCTTACTATGCCTATCCGACAGCGGGCGT
>JAROAZ010000132.1 GCA_029432775.1 Pontiellaceae bacterium B12227
GTTCCAGTAAGCCGCTGCGCGGCAGTTTAATAGCCTTTCTTTTCATATACCTTCCGTTCTGAAGGAGGACGTATTCGGCGTCCCCGCAACAGAACGAAAGGAGTCGACGATGAAGTCGAAACTACAAGAGAAGATGGTAGAGGATATGCAGCTGCGTGGCTACGCGCAACGAACACAAACTTCCTATGCGCGGGCGGTGCGCCAGCTGGAAAACTACTGGCACCGGCCGGCGGAGGAGATCGAGGAGCAGCAGGTGCGCGACTATTTCCTCTACTGCCGTAACCAGGCGGGTTGGAGCGCGGCGACGATGCGCATCGCTTATTCGGGGATCAAGTTTTTCTACACCACCACGCTGCCGATGGAATGGGAGACGATCCGGCTATTGAAGATCAAGCGGTTGTCCGTGCCGCCGACGGTGCTGTCGATCGACGAGGTGCGGCTGATTCTCAAGACGGCGCGTCAGCCGCAGATCCGGGTATTTTTAACGACAGTCTATTCCTGCGGGTTGCGCCTTGCGGAGGCGCTCAACCTGGAGGTGAGCGATATTGATAAAGAGCGGATGACGATTCGCGTGCGTGATGGTAAGGGCGCGAAGCAGCGCCTGGTTCCGCTGCCGCAGGCGACCTATCTGCTGCTGCGCGAATACTGGGTAACCCACCGCAACCCGCGGCTGGTTTTTCC
>JAROAZ010000133.1 GCA_029432775.1 Pontiellaceae bacterium B12227
TTTTCTGATTCAGCCATTTTTCGTCCAGCGGGATTTCGTCTTCCAGATCCGGCCCGGACTCCTTCAGGTTGTTGGCGATGTAATATAAATTGATTACACCATCAACGACGCAAACGTATGGATTGTGCGCATTTGCAACATCCCACCCCTCCCAGTTCCGGTTCGATATCACCGTTCCAGTGGTGATAAAGGGGCCTTCCGGTTTATCCGATACCGCGTGGGCTATTTCCGAGTAGCGCAGCCAGGAACTAAAGCCTCTCGTGGATTCCCATCTGGCATAGTACGCGTGATAGTTGCCATCATCCAACTTCACAACCGAAGCCCCCCACGTTCGATAGTTGGGATCGACTAATGCATGTGGACCCAATTCACGATTATAATAAGCATTCTTGACCGACACAGGCAGCTTCTTAGGTTTAATACGAACCGTGGTTTCGCCAAAAATCAATAATGCCTGCCCAAGCAGTAATATAACAGTGATACCAACTATGTTTTTTTTCATCTTTCTCCCCAAGTTTTACACACGGAATTTTTCCACTATGTACTTCTTTACATTAAGCTCTTATGATCAGTTCTGACACAGAGGTGCGTCTCTGCACTTTTTGTTTCAAGTTGACGTCATCTATATATGATGTTGGATAT
>JAROAZ010000134.1 GCA_029432775.1 Pontiellaceae bacterium B12227
ATATCCAACATCATATATAGATGACGTCAACTTGAAACAAAAAGTGCAGAGACGCACCTCTGTGTCAGAACTGATCATAAGAGCTTAATGTAAAGCAGTACATAGTGGAAAAATTCCGTGTGTAAAACTTGGGAGAAAGATGAAAAAACACATAGTTGGTATCACTGTTATATTACTGCTTGGGCAGGCATCATTGATTTTTGGCGAAACCACGGTTCGTATTAAGCCTAAGAAGCTGCCTGTGTCGGTCAAGAATGCTTATTATAAACGTGAGTTGGGTCCACAGGCATTAGTCGATCCCAACTATCGTACATGGGGGGCTTCGGTTATGAAGTTGGATGATGGCAACTATCACGCATACTATGCCAGATGGGAATCCACGAGAGGCTTTAGTTCCTGGCTGCGCTACTCGGAAATCGCCCACGCGGTATCGGATAAACCGGAAGGCCCCTTTATCTCCACTGGAACGGTGATATCGAACCGGAACTGGGAGGGGTGGGATGTTGCAAATGCGCACAATCCATACGTTTGCGTCGTTGATGGTGAAATCAATTTATATTACATCGCCAACAACCTGAAGGAGTCCGGGCCGGATCTGGAAGACGAAATCCCGCTGGACGAAAAATGGCTGAATCAGAAAA
>JAROAZ010000135.1 GCA_029432775.1 Pontiellaceae bacterium B12227
CCTTTGCCGATGGAATAGTTTTTCTTCCGAACCCTAAATTCTGCGACTTTATTCCAGTTCCGATCATAGACCGTGGCTGTATTGCCGCCTGCGTACTCCAGGTACTGTCCGGTTTCAATTGTCCCGATGACCTGGATACTCCCCTCGCCACAGGAAACGACAGGGTTAACGAGCTTTGATTTTATCTCGCGAAGGGCTTTGATCCCCGCAACGTTTATTTTTGCATGCGTCGTAGCCGGCACTTTGCCAAACCCGATATTGAACCGATGAACATCGTTGTAATCCGCATACTTCCATGTCGCCATGCGCCACCCCCACAATCCTTCAGCCCAGGCCGCCTGCCCATGAGGCACCTCAATGTAACGCCGCCCTTTAAAGTCGATCGGAATGACATAATCACGCTGGCGGAATTGTACCAACAGAAGGGAACCCGACGCGTCGCCGTCAATCCACATGCCCAGCGACCGGTTAGCGCTTAGATCAACCCGCTGATCCCATTCCGGGAGTTTATCTGCATTCCAAACTGCTTCGGATCGGTCGTTACGGTATTTCAAGCACAGCTTGCCGTCCACATCGGAAGCATCCGTATCATTCAGATCCTTCAGATTTGTTGCCGTTGGAGTCAGTGTCAG
>JAROAZ010000136.1 GCA_029432775.1 Pontiellaceae bacterium B12227
TCCGAGGTCAGCCTGGTCGGAACGGTCAGCAGCCCGTTTGAGCTCCATGACTTGCGCATTGGGGCCAACCGTGCCGGAAACCTGACCTACGATGCCGATCTGGCGCTGATCAAGGTCTATGATGTAGTCCTGAATACGGGGCGGCTCAATTCTTTGCTGGCTGAGGTAAGTGTTAATGACGCTCCTGTGGCGATTGACCAACTCGCTGCAGGATCCATCAATGCGCCGATCAGTTTTGAACTGCAGGCCATTGATTCAGATGGCGACCATCTTACGTACACCGTCGTGGAAACCCCGGTTTCCGGTGTGGTTTCCGGGGCACCGCCCAATCTGGTCTATACGCCGGCGGCTGATTTTATCGGAAGCGCGACACTCACCTTCACAGCAAGCGACGGAAGCCTGACATCGAACACGGGGACGGTCACGCTGGTCTCTGCGCCGCAAACCGCTTCCGAATTGTGGAATTACTACGATTCAGCCATCCGGACAGACGCACTGAATGTGGAATGGAACACCAACTGGGTGGACGGCGACATCACGATGAGTCAGATCCGTTATGATCTGGGCGATCTTAACGGTACACAGACAAACGCTTCGCCCAAAATTGCGGCTTACTATGCCTATCC
>JAROAZ010000137.1 GCA_029432775.1 Pontiellaceae bacterium B12227
TCCGAGGTCAGCCTGGTCGGAACGGTCAGCAGCCCGTTTGAGCTCCATGACTTGCGCATTGGGGCCAACCGTGCCGGAAACCTGACCTACGATGCTGATCTGGCGCTGATCAAGGTCTATGATGTAGTCCTGAATACGGGGCGGCTCAATTCTTTGCTGGCTGAGGTAAGTGTTAATGACGCTCCTTTGGCGATTGATCAGCTCGCTACAGGATCCATCAATGCGCCGATCAGTTTTGAACTGCAGGCCACGGATGCGGACAATGACCCCCTCACCTACACGATTGTCGAATCGCCGGTCTCCGGCGTGGTTTCCGGCACACCGCCCAATCTGGTCTATACGCCGCCGGCTGATTTTGTCGGAAGCGCAACAGTCACCTTCACAGCAAGCGACGGAAGCCTGACATCGAACACGGGGACGGTTACGCTGGTCTCTGCGCCGCAGACCGCCGCCGAGTTGTGGAATTACTACGATCCAGCCATCCGGACAGACGCACTGAATGTGGAATGGAACACCAACTGGGTGGACGGGGACATCACGATGAGTCAGATCCGTTATGATCTGGGCGATCTTAACGGTACACAGACAAACGCTTCGCCCAAAATTGCGGCTTACTATGCCTATCC
>JAROAZ010000138.1 GCA_029432775.1 Pontiellaceae bacterium B12227
ATCCTCTATGCTCACACCGCGATCCTGCGTCTTGATGCCGTAGCAGGCACTTTTTGTTGCCGCCACCTGACTTAATTGAAAGTTGGCGTCGAGCATGGTCGTGGCCGGGCGCGATGGATGTTCCGGCATCAGTGCAACATAATACTGATGTCCTTTGATCGGTCCGACCAGCTCCTTAACGGCATTGAATTTGTATTCAAAATTGGCTTCCGGCGGGCGTGCAGCGCTGCTGTCCGCCAGCACCGGATGATCCAGTTTTTCATAGACCTTGCTGGCAAATTTGTTGTAGCCCCATCCTATTGATTTGGAGGGCCCCTGGTAACAATGGATCTCGCCGCCATCATACTCGGTGTTCATCACGCCGCATTCATTCAGCAGTCCCGCAAAATTATGGGCAATTTCATCGAGCAGCGTTGAATTATTGTCCGGCAGGAAGTTGGTGTTATACGTATCAATGAGCCCTGCGGCATCCGTACCGTCGCCATGTTGCGCGGCCTGTGTCGTGAACTTTCCACGCTCGCAGTTTAATAAGGTCCACACATCCTGATCGGTGTTTTCAAACGATCCGACTTTAATGATTTCGTCTCCAATACGCATCATTTGGAAATTGTGAAAAAAGTGCATCG
>JAROAZ010000139.1 GCA_029432775.1 Pontiellaceae bacterium B12227
ACCGGTTACACCGAAGTCGATGGCGAATGGGAAAGCCCCCGCATCGTGATGCAGGAAACGGATAAGGAAGAGTATGTCGCTCTAGACAATTATCTAGAAGTGCTTCGCGAAACCGGCTGCATGAAAGAGGTGGACCGCAGCAAAACCCCGACATGGTGGAAAAAGCCGATCTTCGGCGGTTGGGGTGAGCAAGTGTTTCATTCCAACCGCTGGGACAACTTTTTCAGCGGCGAGCACAATGACTGGGCACATGACAATGTTGACCGCTTCTGCACGCAGGCGGCTTACGAGGAAATGCTGGAGACGCTTGAATCCAAAGGGGTCAACCCGACGATTTTGATTATTGATAACCGCTGGTTTAAAAACGAGGCGCACCTCGATGTAGATACCGATCTGTGGCCTGACCTCAAGGGCTTCATTGCCGCTCAGCATGAAAAAGGCCGCAAGGTGATTTTGTGGGTATCTCCCTGGGGTGTGTCCATGTGCTCCAAAGGTAAGGACTTCCCAATCAATGAGCACATGTTCGTCAATGAAGACAAACTCTACGACCTGGAACTAGATACCGATGTTTTCTACGACGCCTGCAAGCGCGAACACAAAAAAGTGCGCCGCTACTACCC
>JAROAZ010000013.1 GCA_029432775.1 Pontiellaceae bacterium B12227
TTGAAAGCGCCGACGCTGTCGGCGCACTCCAGAGCGTTTCGCGCATTGCTCTTGCTAACCATCATGCCTGCGGCATGGGCTGCGGCGGATGTAATCCCCGAACGCTTATCGTACGAAAGCGCCCGTGGAGCGTTACTTCAGCAATCGGACCGGATGCTGACGTTTGAAACCAATCCGAAGGAAGATCTGTTTCCATCGGTATTAATTCATGCACCGAACGGCCATTGGGATCTCTCCGGTTTCCAATCGCTGGAAACAACGTTTCATAATACCGGTAACACAGCCATCAATATTGCATTCTGGGCCGTGGGTGCACCGGGATGGGATGCGCCCGTCGGAACCGTTATGCTGGAACCGGGTGAAACCAAGCCCTGCTCCATCGAACTTTCCCAACGCTGGAAAGGCGGACTGGTGAATAAGGTCGATGCGAGCCATATTGAATATCTCCGGGTATCGCTTTTTAAATCCAAACAGGGCGGTTCCTTTGAGATGGCCCCTGTCGTTGTCAAAGGCTCCTGCAGTCCGCCCGAAAGGCCGGAAGGCTACCATCGGCTGGAATTCACCCCAATGACTGAAGAAGAACCCGCCGCAGGCCGACGCGTTCGACATCAGCTAAAAGGTTTCATGGGTTCGGAACTGTATCACTCGCTCTATCTGCCCGCAGATTGGAAGCCCGGTAAAACCTATCCGATCATTGTGGAGTATGCCGGCAATCGCTGGCTGAATCCGCCCTGCCATTCCATCGGACGGCCGGAAGGCTCACGCATGGGCTTCGGCATGTCGGAAGGCAAAGGCTATATCTGGGTCAATGCCCCGTTCGTGTACCCCGAAACTAAAATGCAGGCCCTCAATGGCTGGGGCGATGCCGATGCGACCGCACAGTATGCCATTGATCTCGTCGACATGCTCTGCACGGACTTCGGCGGCGATCCGGACAACGTTATCATCACCGGTTTCTCTCGCGGCGCGGTGGCCTGTGGTTATATCGGCCTGCGCAACGACGAAATTTCCAAGCTTTGGAAGGCCTTTCACTCCTGCCAGCATTACGATGGCGATGGATACGGACAGGCAACCTACGAAAGCGCCTTGAACGACCGTATGCCGCGCATCAACGGGCGTAAAACCTTCCACACCGACAACGGTAAACATGAAAAGTTGCAGGAGCTTTTTAGAATCACAGGAGAGCCCGTCGAGTTCGTCGAATCCGGCATCGGGGCCCACACCGATACCATGTTTCTCGAAAACCGTCCATCGACCCTCCGATTGAGAGAATGGTTGGCCGAAACCGTTACGGAAAAATAAACATGTAATACACCTCTGTCGTCCTTTTCCAACCGTTGGAAACGTTTATAGATAAACAAATACAGGGGATACATGAAAAAACTACTGCTACACGGACTGGCTCTTTCGGTAATCACTGCTTCGGCCGCAACCAAGCCGAACATCGTCATCATCTTTAACGATGATCAGGGCTATCAGGATCTGGGGTGCTACGGCTCGCCCGATATTAAAACGCCCAACGTGGATCAATTGGCTACGGAAGGCATGCGCTTTACCGATTTTTATGTCGGCTCCCCGGTCTGTTCCGCGTCGCGCGCTGCTTTGCTTACGGGGTGCTACCCTTATCGCGTCGGCGTTCCCGGGGTCTTCTGGCCGAACCGGAATCATGGACTGGATCCGAAACACACCACGATGGCGGAATCGCTCAAGGCGGCCGGATACGCAACCGCAGCCGTCGGCAAATGGCATCTGGGCGACGAACCGCGCTTTCTGCCGACCAACCAGGGCTTCGACTCCTACTTCGGAATTCCATACTCCAACGACATGTTTCCGGCCAAATCCATGAAATATTCCGAGGACTGCCTTTTCCGCGAGGGAGAGAGTCTCCAAACATTGGAAAAAGCGTTTGCCACCGAGAAAAAACCGGGAAGACCTTCCGGCATGAAGGATAAGGTGCCGCTGATGCGCAATCAGGAGTGCATCGAGTTTCCGTGCGACCAGACGACGATCACCCGTCGTTGTGCCGATGAAGGCATCCGCTTTATTTCTCACAGTGTTAAAGCGGAAAAGCCGTTCTTCTTATACCTCGCGAACTCCATGCCCCATACCCCGCTCTTTGCATCGGAACAGTTCAAAGGCAAAAGCACACGAGGCCTTTATGGCGATGTGATCGAAGAGATCGACTTCAATGCCGGCCGTATAATGGATCACCTCAAAAAGCTGGGCGTTGAAGAGAACACGATCGTTATCTTCACCTCCGACAACGGCCCCTGGCTGATCAAAGGCGATAAAGGCGGAAGCGCCCTGCCCCTGTTCGAGGGCAAAATGACCAGCTTTGAAGGCGGTCAGCGAGTACCGTTCATCATCCGCTGGCCGGACGTTATTCCCGCCGGAACCGAGTGCAATGGAATCGCGGCAACCATCGACCTTTTTCCGACACTGGCAAAGCTCTGCGGCTCCAAGCTGCCGGAAGCGGAGCTCGACGGCTTGGATATTTCCAAGCTTTGGAAAACCCCGAAGGCGGCATCGCCCCGCACCTCCTATTTCTTTGTGCACAACGCGGTGCGTTCCGGGGATTGGAAATATCACAAAAAGGAACTCTTCAAGGTAAAGGCGACTAAACGTGACACCCAAGGGCCGACCCTTTACAATCTGAAAGATGATATTGGTGAGGCGAATAACGTCATTGCCGACCACCCGGAAATCGCCGAACGCCTGAAAAAGAGACTCGAAGCCCATATTCAACGAACACCAAGGCCTTAATATGAAACCTTCCATCCTGATCCTGTCCTGTCTACTTGCAGCATCATCCTTTGCCGCAGAAAAGCCCAACGTCATCCTGATCTTCGCCGATGACCTCGGTCCCGGCATGCTGGGATGCTACGGCCAGCAGGTGGTAACGACACCTCACATTGACCGGCTCGCGGCGGAGGGCATGAAGTTCAACAACTACTACGGAGCCGTCTTCTGTGCGCCTTCGCGCTGGACGCTGGCCACCGGCATGCATGACGGCCGCCAGGGCGGCTGGGGCCATAACCGGGGCGGGCTGCCGATCCAACGCGACTCCGGAAATATTACCGAGGAGGAATATCAGCAACGCCTAGCAAAACACAAGGCGGGTTCCACTCCGATCCCGGATCACGAAGTCTTCATGGGTCAGATCGGACAACGCGCCGGCTACAAAACCGCGCAGTTCGGCAAACTGGATCAGGGTTTTCTCACCTGGCACGAACGGGTGAAACGCTTTGGTTGGGATTTCTACGAAGGCATGTACGACCACGTTCGCTGCCATGGTTTTTATCCGCCCTATATGTGGCGGAACGGGGAGCGGTTCGAACTAGAAGGCAACCCCCTTGCCGACTGCGGAAAAACGAGCGAACTGGGCGACGAGCCGATTGACTACGGCGGAAAGACCTATTCCCAGAATGTGTTTATCGAAGGTATCCTGAAATTCATCAGGGAGAACAAAGACCAGCCGTTTTTCCTCTACCATCCCACCCAGCTGCCGCACGGACCGGTTGCCATTCCTGAGCTGCATCCGGACTTTGCGGACCACCCCACCATGTCGCTGGCGGAAAAGAAATATGCTTCCATGATCAAGATGCTCGACGATCATGTCGGCCTGATCATGGCCGAACTGAAAAAACAGGGCCTCGACAAAAACACCATCGTGGCGTTCACGTCCGATAACGGACATGAACTGTATTACGGCCCGAAGCCAACCTATAAAAAACAGAAACTGGCCGATGGCAGCAAAGCCAACCTGACCGATAAAAAGTGGCGCACCTCGGAAATCGGCGATGTTTTTGATGGAGCAGGTGGACGGGCCGGACTCAAACGAAGTGGTTTCCAAGGCGGCATCCAGTGCCCCTTGATCGTGCGCTGGCCGGGAAAGATTGAGCCCGGGACAGAAACCGACCTGCTGAGTGCGCATTACGATTTCCTCGCAACACTGGCCGATATCGGCGGCGTTGAGGTTCCGAAAGGAAAAGACAGCATCTCCTACCTGCCGACCCTGCTCGGGAAGAACCAGACTCAAAAACATGACTTCGTAGTAGTCCGGAATCACGTTAAATTAATGGGCAGCAATTCGATCGTTGATTCCAAGGGTTGGAAACTCGTTCAGATCGGAAAAGATGATTTCCAACTCTATAACATTCTTCAGGACAATGAAGAGCGCATCGAACTCTCGAAGAAACATCCGGAAATTGCGGAGCGTTTGAAGCGCACCCTGCTGAAAGAACTCAATTCAGCGCGCCCAGATCTTTAATCGACGGCATTCGGCACACCACTAAATGCCACTCAACTCGGCTGGCCAGTGAGGAAAAAAGGGTGATACTTTCAGGCCTTTGACCATGAAGTCCAAGGCCTGAAAGCTTAATTGACCAACGAGGAAGTTGAACGGTGTCCCATCAATTCGTTGGCAGCACCACTTTCAGCGTATGCTTTTCGGTGGGCAGCCCCCTGCTGTCCAGCAGGACGGTAAATTCGTGTTTACTGCCTTTGGGCAGCGGCTTTTCGCAGCACAGACGAACCATCGACTTTTCGAACGGCTTCAACCCGCGAACGTTTCCTTCAGCAATCAACGTATCGCCTTTCAGCACTTTCACCACCGATGCTTCTGAATCAACCGTGCCGAAATTGGTCACTTCCACAAACGCATCCATACCGGTCTGGGTGTATTCAAATTTCGGAGCAAGGGCCGAGAGCACCGGAACATCGTAGACCACGCCCGGCAGCCGGCTCCAGCCGAACAGAATCTTTCCATCGCGGGTCTGCCCCAGCAGTTTGCCGGCAAAGTTGTCTTCGGTCAGTTTGCTATCGGCCGCACGGAAGACGAGAATCAGGTCGTCGCCATCCTTTACCCGGTTCACAAGTTTTGCGCCGCGTCCATAGTTGACCTCGGTTGAATCCCCGAAGCGGATGGAATTGAAATCAATATCAGCAGACGGATCAAAACCATCCTCGGCCTTGATGCGTACGCGGATATCGCCCGATGAACCAAAGACCGACTCCTTGTTCAGCACTTCAATCAGGCGCGACTCCTGAACCGGAATGGCGATGGCCTTGGAGTTATGAATATCGTTCGGCAGGTCGGAATGCTTGTCGGAATCGATCACGGCAAAGAAACAGAGGTATGGACGGCCGTGATCGTCCTGCAGGAACCGGATGCGTTCATATTTATACCAATCGAGCGCAGATCCATCTTCGTACTTAGCAATGCCCGGGACGTAGGCCTCGCCCTCTTCCGTCTTCCAATGGAATCCGTCTTTGGAACGAAGGTGATAGGCAATGCGTCCCTTCCAGTCATTCACAATAATATGGTACTGAACGTCGTCCTGCCACATCACCGGATCTTCAAAAATACCGGGCACCTTGGGATAGACCGACTCCGAGCTCACCTCATACCAGTTGTCCCGCCCGTCCGGACTCGCCCAGATATAACCGCGCCGCGCAACCGCAATGACCGACTGGTCGGCGCGCTCTTCGAACGAGAAATTTACGAAGTTTTTGAAAGCATACCGTTCCCGCTTATCGAAAACATAGGATCCCTTTTTCCAGGGACCGTTGAGGCTCTTGGAATAGAAAAACTGCGCATGGGTGACATAGACCATCCACTCGCCCTTGGCGTTGCGGTAAAGTTCGGAGTTGTGGCCCGGGCCGATCCAGTCCTGATAGGTATACGGCCCCATCGGGTCGTCTGCCGTCGCGTGCACGATCTCCGAATCGAAATAAGCAAAGTGTCCGCGCGGTGCGTCCTCCGGCCAGCGGGCGGTGTAGAGGTGATATTTTCCGTCATCGCCCTGATGCGGAAACGCACACCAGTAGGACCACGCCGGATCTTCAATGCCGTTCGTGATATCGCGCGGCTTCACGTTATCGCCGCCCCACGTATCGGACGTCATGCCGTCACGCATCGGCATAGGAAGAAACAAGTCTTTGAACTGCCCGCCCCGCACCAGATTATTCCACTCTTCCGGCCGCTCGCGCACCACGCTGTCGGCCATCACCAAGGCAGCCGCACAAAGTCCCGAAATCAGGCAAACTGTTTTTATCATCATTCCATCTCCTTAAAGCAATCGACTGGAGGGCGACGTTTCATCGTCGCCGGTTTCGACAAAGCGAAACCCTCCAACATAATGATCTGTTTCTACCAACTCGCCCGCCCGTTCAATAGATGGGTTTACGCTAAATACATATGCAATGCCGTCAAAGCAGAACCGGTCCCGGATGGTTCATTTTCCAGGCATTGGAAGCATCGCCGGGCATCTCGAGATGCTTATGCTTTCCTTCCGGCTTCGGTTGGCCCGGCCGCGCATTGCGGTCCGGGGTCGGGTTTTCCGGAATGGTGTCCCCGGTCTGCACGGACCATTGGGCTAGAAGGGCGCGCGCTTTTTCCAGGATCTGGAAATATTCCGGATTCTGCACAAGATTGGTCAACTGATCGGGATCTTTACTCAGTTGGAACAACTCCTCCTCCGGACACGGGTTCCGGAAAATATTCCTCTGCGCATCTGTTAATGTTCCGGCCTTGAAACCTTCCTCCAGTTCGGCATTTTTCGCCTCCATGCAGAGGTTCTGCTGATTGGGAAAATTGTTTTTAATGTAAAGCCAGTCGCCGAAACGGACGCTCCGCTCGTGGTTTTTGAAGACATGCCAGTTGTGTTCCGAAAATGCGACCTCGCGAGTGACAGCATTCGGGTTTCCAAGGATTGGAAGAAAACTGATGCCCTGAATGCGCTCATCTTTTTCAACACCGGCGAGATCCAACACGGTTGCTGAAATATCGATGGAACTGACGAGGCTGCCCGTCGTCCCTTGCTTTACCCGTTTCTTATTGTGCACCACGAACGGCGGCTTGATGCCACTGTCATACAGGCGGGTTTTGCAACGCGGGAACGGGCGGCCGTTATCGGCCGTAATAATGATGACCGTATCTTCCAGCACGCCCTGCTTTTCCAGCTCGGCCGTCACCAAACCAATATAGTGATCAAAACGACTAACTTCGTGCGCATATCCGGTCAAATCATTGCGCGTCTTCGGCCCATCCACCAGGAACGGAGGAACCGTCATCGCTTCCGGCGTATAGATCGGAGCATCATCGTTGATCTGCCACCCGCGATGCGCGTCCTTTGAAGCGAACCAGAAAAAGAACGGCTTATCCTTCGGACGTTCCTGCGCAATCTGCAGCCAGTCCTCCTCGGCCCCCGGACCTTTGCCTTTGGAAACCAGGCTAAAAGCCGGATGAGCATTCGAGCCCATGTGGTCTTTTCCTGAAAGCACCGTATAATATCCGGCCTCTTTTAACTGCAGCGGAAAAAGCGGCTGCCCCTCCGGCAAACGCACGTGCAGCTCCGGTGCTCCGGTATTGTGCGGATAGCGCCCGGTGATCATGCTGCACCGGCTTGGGCTGCAGCTGCTGGTGGTCAGGATGGCATTATCAAACCGCAACCCCTCGCCCGCCAACCGATCGATATTCGGCGTCCTGATGGAAGGATGCCCATAGCAACCGATATCTTCCTGCGAAATATCATCCGCCAGAAAGAAAACGAAATTGGGTTGGGCGAAGCATTGGCCAAGAGCTACAGCACAAAGAGCGCTCAGTATTTTTTTCATAAAACCCTTTCGTGAGGCGTGACTATTTAGACGTGATTTTTCCAATCATTGGAACGATACAAGCCCATCACGGCTCAATCATCACGCCTCATTTCAACTTTTTCTTTTTTCTCTTCGAATGGCTGATCTGCGGACGGGCCACTTTTTCTTCCGGTCCACGCATGACATAAGGTTCCCACTCGGCGCGCGCCTTTTCCCATTCTTCCAGCGTCCGGGTCGGGTACCAGGCCGGCCAGCCGGAGACATTGAAGTCATATTTATCGCCGTTGGCCTGAACCCACTTATCCACCGTGGGTAACGGGCAGGTTTTCGGGAACGTATTCTCAGCAAGAAACTCTGCCGTATTGCCCTTATCTTCTATCACGTTTAAGCGCCAGTTGTTCAGTTCCGTTAACAGCTCTGCTTTCACTTTTGCATAGGCCGGATCGGCGGCGAGGTTTTTTACTTCAAACGGATCGGTGTTGAGGTCGAACAATTCAAACTCCGGTTTGGTGGGCGCAAAAAACGCGGCCTGTTCCGGGGTCAGCTCGCCTTTCATATTCATGACATTCATTTCAGCCAGGACGGGATAGGAACCTTCTTTATAGCGATTGTACTGACACCACGGGCGTTCCGGCATCAGGTTATGAATCAGTTTCCAATCCCTGGAACGGATGGCCCGAATTGCATCATGCGTTTCATCCATTTTATCGCGCGCCGCAAAAATATATTTCCGTTTTTTCACCTCTTTACTAAAGAGGCTTTTTCCATGCAACGGAACCGGAGGCGTGATGCCTGCCGCTTCCAGAATGGTGGCGCAGATGTCGATCGACTGAACCATAGCACCGCTCACCTGCCCGGGCTTCACCTGTCCCGGCCAGCGCATGATCATGGGAATATGGATTCCGCCATCATAGAGGAACTGCTTGCCGCGAATGTGGCAGCGGCCGTGGTCCCCGATAAAGAAAACCAGTGTGTTATCCGCCAGCCCCTCGTCTTCCAATCG
This sequence comes from Pontiellaceae bacterium B12227, assembly GCA_029432775.1. Taxonomy (GTDB): domain Bacteria; phylum Verrucomicrobiota; class Kiritimatiellia; order Kiritimatiellales; family Pontiellaceae; genus Pontiella. Next base: position 8,603 of record JAROAZ010000013.1, read on the forward strand.
TTGGAGCAATGCGCCGACCTCGCGGTCGACCAGTTGCATCTGCTCGAGTCCGTTGGCCCAGTCGCGGCGGACAAATTCAGTATCCGGATAATAAGGAGGAATCTCGACATCCTTGGAATCAATCGGACGCTGCGGATCGCGATTCCACGCGCGGTGTGTTCCGCCGAAGGTGATGCGCGCAAAGAACGGCTGGCCCAGAGCGCGCCCCGACCAGTCTTCGCCTTCGAATAGCTCCCCTTTCTTATTCGGCACAAAGTTACAGTCGGTTTTCCAGCTCATCAGAGCCGTATAATATCCGGCGTCCTTGAAAATATGCGGGATGGGTTTCACGCCATGCGGCAGTGGCTGTTTGTTATGTTCGCGATGCTGGTTCGCACCGATATAGTTCTGATAAAACCCGGTCATCATCGCTGAGCGCGAGGTAGAGCAGACCGGCGAGGTCGTGAAAGCACGCTCGTAGCGAATGCCTTCCGCGGCCAGTTTATCCACATGCGGCGTCTCGATGCCGGCGGTTCCATAACATGAAAGATCGGGCGACCAGTCCTCGATACAGATCCATAGGATATTCGGGCGTTGCGGTGTTTTTCCTCCGGCCGGACTAAACGAAGCACACCCCAGGACTGCTACTAACAACACATATGTAAATTTCATCGTTCGGTTCCTATTTAAGATAATCACGGACTACGTTGAGCTGATTCCACTTCACGTTCGGATCGTTGTAATCCGATGGCAGGTTCGGGCCCGGTGTGCTGCGGCCTTTTTTAATGATATCTGCCAAATCTTTTTTCATCATCTCAATCACTTCGGGATGCTCAGCCGCTACATTCATATTTTCAACGGCATCGGTTTCCATATTGAAAAGCTGAAGCGGGGCCGCATTTTTGATGGGTTGATCCTTGCGCGGATCGCCGCGGCTGGAGCCGCCGAAATCATCAAACATCACTTTCCATTTCCCTTTGCGGATGGAATAGATGCCTTTATCGGAATGATGGATCACCAGACGCGTATCCACATTCCCGGCTGCTTTGCCTTGCAGTGCCGGCAGGAAACTGAAGCTGTCTTCACCGGCGGTATCGTCGAGCTTCGTGCCCAGAATATCCGCACAGGTGGCCAGGAAATCGGTGGTGCAGGCGAGCGCATCGGAAACCGTTCCGGCCTTCACCTGTTCGGGCCAGCGCACTACAAACGGAACGCGGTGCCCGCCTTCCCAGTTGGTGCCCTTCATCCCGCGATAGATCCAGCTGGAGTGATGGCCCTGCTTGGCCATGACCGGGAAACCGGCCTTGGGCGAGGTGCCGTTGTCGGCCGTAAATACAATCAGCGTGTTGTCAGCGATGCCCAGTTCATCCAGCGTCTTCAGCACTTCTCCAACCACCCAGTCGGTTTCCATGCAGAAATCGCCATGATCGTTCAGTCCGCTTTTATTCAGGAAACGATCGCTCGGTACAATCGGTGAATGCGGCGACGGCAGCGGGAAGTAGACAAAGAACGGACCGTCTTTGTTTTCCTTGATCCAGTTGCAGGTTTTTTCGGCGAAGGTGCGCAGCACCTCCTGCTGAACATAATCTGTAGCGGCATAGCCGGGCTTGGACGGCTGGGTGAGCCCACGGGCATCGCAGGCTTTCAGATCCTTGAGGATTTCCAGTTCGCCCAGCAGTCGATCGTTTTCAATATAGGCGTGCGGGTCCATGTTCAAGGAAGCCGATATACCGAAATAATAATCGAAGCCGTTGGCATTGGGTCCATTCGAGATCGGCGCTTTCGGATCTACATATTTATAGGAAATCCGGTTGCTGCCGGCCTTGCTTTTATCGGTCAGCGTCCAGTCCATACCGAGGTGCCATTTCCCGACGCAGGCAGTTGCATAACCTTGCTTTTTCAGGAATGAGGCGACCGTTTCGCGGGTCGGTTCAATGAGATGCGGGCTGTGACCGCTCAGCACGCCCTGTTTCAGCATCGAAGTTCGCCAGGAATAGCGGCCCGTCAGAATGCCATAGCGCGTCGGCGTGCAGACCCCGGAACTGGTATGCGTGTCCATGAATTTCATGCCTTCGCGGGCGATGCGGTCAATGTTGGGCGTCGGAATTTTGCTATCCACGTTATACGCCATCACATCGCCCTGCCCCATGTCATCGGCAAGAATATAGATTATGTTCGGCTTCGCGGCATAGATGGTTGACGCCGCAAGAAACAGTAAAATGAACCCCGACTTAAGCTGCATAGATGATCTCCCTTGAATGATAACCTTAGAACGAACTGAACAGAAACAATCAGACATGAAGATCAAATCAATTACGTCAAAAACATATTCAATTGCGTCACTTTGCAAAATCGCGCATATGTTTGACGAGATGATCGGTAGAACAACACAGCCTGTTTGCTACATTACGTCTTTTAAATACTGAATTGAGAAAACTATGAAACATATCCTGACCGCTCTGACCCTTTCTCTCGGCTCCCTTTCATTGGCCGCAAAAGAACCTATGAATGTCCTGATGATTGCCATCGACGACCTGAACGACTGGGTCGGCTTCCTCGGCGGGCACCCGCAGACCCAGACGCCGAACCTGGACCGTCTGGCGGCGCAGGGGATGGTGTTTGAAAATGCAAGCTGTTCATCGGTTGCCTGCAACCCTTCCCGCTCCGCACTGATGAGCGGCATGAATCCCCACACCACCGGGCTCTACAGCAACAGTCAGGAAATGCGCTCCAGTCCGGCGCTGAAAGACGCCATCATGATTCCCCGCTATTTCAGCAACCATGGCTACACCTCCATGGTTCGCGGAAAAATCTTCCACCATGCCGATATGGATGAGCAGAGCTGGGATATTATGAGTAACCAGAAAAAGGATAAACTCACCGTTCCGAAAAGTGAACAGACCGATATGTCGCCCTACAAGGATATCCATATCGACAACGGCCTTACCTTTACACAGAAGCCTCGGATTGCCTGGAAATCCACCCAGCAACCCAAAGAGTTGACGCAGGATTATCAGAATGCCATGTGGGCTGCAAAGTGGCTGACCGATGAAGCCGAACAGGCCACTCCCAAACCGTTTTTTTTGGCTTGCGGCATTTTCCGCCCGCACCTGCCCTGGACCGTGCCGGCCGAATACTACGCCCGTTTTGATCTCGATTCCATTGAGCTGCCGCCGATCAATGAAGACGACTTTTCAGACATTAATGGCGGACCGGCCAAGGAATATCTCGATGCCAAAGAAAAGGGATTGCTGAAAGAAGTGGTCTGGGCCTATCTGGCGAACATTGCCTATGCCGATGACTGCGTCGGCGTTCTTCTTGAAGCGCTTGAAAAAAGCCCCTACAAGGACAATACCATCGTCGTGCTCTGGAGTGACCACGGCTGGCACGTCGGCGAAAAGATGCGTTACAAAAAGTCAACTCTCTGGGAGCGAACGGCCCGCATGCCGATGATCATCAAAGTTCCGGGGCTGGATGCCGGGCGTACCGAGCGTCCGGTTAACCTGATTGATCTCTATCCCACCCTGATCGACCTCGCCGGTCTGCCGGAAAAAGAAAACCTGGACGGGCGCAGCTTTGTGCCGGTTCTGAAAGATCCGACCGTTGAATGGAACCACCCGGCCCTGACGATTTCCAAATGGGGCAACAGTCTGCGAACCGAGCGTTGGCGCTATATCAGCAACAGAAAAGGCGATGAGCTCTACGACATGTCCAAAGACCCGAATGAGTGGAACAACCTCGCGAAGAACCCCGAATTTGCCCACATCATCAAAGCCATGCAAAAACATCTTCCAAGGGTTGGAAAATAAAAAACGGTTATTCCGCGACCAGTTTGGAATAGCCCACCACGAGTTCTCCCGAGCTGCTCTTCCCGATCAGCTTGCCCACAAAGTTCCGGTCGCAGATCCCATTGCCGTTTCCTTCGAAGATCAGGGTGAGTCCATCCTGATGGTTCATGGTTTCCTTCAGCTTTGCACCGCCGCCGAAGTTTACGGCTTCCGATGCCCCATAGCGTAACGATTTCAGATCGAGATCGTTCTTTGCATCAAACCCTTCTTCGGAATGGATCAACACCTTGATCTCTTTGGTTTGTTCCGTGATCCTATTTTTGTTCAGCATCGTCAGGCGCTTTGGAACCACGAGCGGAATGATCACATGCTTGGAACTGTGATCATCCTTGCCATAGTCCTCCGCCTTCGTTGAATCGATGACGGCGAGCGACAGATGCGTGGCACGACCGAACTCATCCTGCAGCACATTCGGACGCTCCACCTTATACCAGAAGGTGCGCGTGCCGTCTTCGTACTGCGTGCAGGTCGGCGTATAGGCCAAACCATCTTCATACTTCCAGTTCACGCCGTCCGGCGAACGCAGGTAAATGGCGCGGTAGTCGAGAAACGCGTTAATGATTTTATGATACTGCACGCCGTCGTACCACATCGTCGGGTCTTCATAATTCGAGTGGCGGTATCGTTCCGGAATGGTTTCATTTTCCTGCGTTATACCCGACACCACTTCGTAGGGACCCAATATGCCATTGATGCTGCGCATCATCGCCCCGGCCTTGGTTACAAACAGGAAGCTGCCGTCTTCGCTATGCACACCGGAAAGGTTGCGTTCCAGTCGATAGGCATTCTTATAATGCTCCGGCGCATTAATCTTCATTTCTCCCAGAAAGGTCCACGGACCGTTCATAGAACCCGCTGTCAGGATGGTGGGCTTCCAGTTGATCAGCGAATAGAGTGCATAGGTGCCGTCGTTCAGCAGAATGATATTTGAATTATGCCCCAGCCCGTTTTTATAGTCATACGCAATATCATCAACAACGCGGTAGGGTCCGGTCGGTTTATCTGACACCACGTGTGCCGTGGTTGAATACGGCCACGCCCAGTGCCCTTTGCGGTCGCCTTCCGGCCAGCGGACAATCAGGATGTGATATTTCCCGTCGGACGGATCTTTGACCACCTTACCGCCCCAGTAGCTCCAGAACGGATCTTCCACCCCGTTGTCCGGATCGCGCGGCAGCACGCTTTCGGCGCCCCACACATCGGACCGCAGCTGTTGATGAATCGGCATCGGCAGCAGCAGGTCGCTGAACGACGCTCCGCGCACCGCTTTTACTTTCGCTACGGCCTCCTTGGAAAGCCCGCTTTCATTGCCGCTGTAGTCCACCGCTTTTAAGGCATAGGTGTTGTTCACACCCTTGATCGGCAGCATGTCTTCAAAATGATCCGTTACCACATGCGGAGCGATGCAGACGCCGTCGCGGTACACCCTGTAATATTCAATGTCGTCATCATTGGCCTTCCAGTAGAGCTTCACCACCCAGTCTTCGCCGAAGGCTTTGACCGCATGGGGAGCGACGGGCGGCACGGAATCTATTTTCCGAACCATGGAAACAGCCGATACCGACGTCCCGTTCTTCAGTGCATAAAAATAGGTTTTGCCGTTAACGGCGGAAGCATCGACCCACCGGTTCCCCTTCGCATTGGTTTCCAATGATTGGAAACCTTTGCGCGGCTCCGTGCTTCGGAAGATGGTATACGCGATATTCTCATCACCACTCCAGGTCAGTTCGATTCCGGATTCAACCGCATTGGCGGCCAGCTGACAGACTTCACCCTGCAAGAGCTTAAGATCGAACCAATCCACATAGACCTTGATGCCGTGCGTCGATTCCAGCGAAAACTTCGCCTTCGGCATACCGAACCTAGTATCCGCGGCGGTGACCGTATAGAAGCCCTCATAGACCTTCGGTTTTTCTGGTCCATTCGGCACTTTAATGCGGCCGGCAACGATCCGCTCCTGATCGCCGAAAACGAATGCAAGGCTGACGCGACCATCGCAAGGATATTCCGTATTCGAAGCAAAGCGCCAGGCCAGCACATCGCCGGCCTTCAGCTGTTTAAGTTCCATGTGATCCAGCACAACCGATTCAAAGGTTGCCAGCTTGGCGCCATTACTCATCATTTTGCCCAGGGCAAATCCGACGCCCCAGCCATCGACAATTTCTGTGGTCCAATACGGAGAAGCTTTCGGCTGTCGCCACCCCGCTTTGATCTCCTCAAAATCGCCATCCAGCAGACTCTCATGCGGAATATTACTTCCAATGAGTGGAACATCTGCAAAGGAGTTGATCCCGATTAACAAAGTAAAAATGGCTAACCTGTATTTCATCATCACTCCAAAGCAGCGCGCTCGACGAGCATGCCCGACCCTCTACAATTCCCGGATTTTCATATTACGGTACCAGACTTCTCCCCCATGGTCCTGCAGCCAGATCTTTCCGTTCATTAGGCCATAAGTTTCCGGGTTATCAAACTTGCTCTTGGAAAATTTTTCATTCCAGACCTTGGAACCCACTTCAACGTCGACGACCTTCACCCCGTTCAGAAAATGCTGCAGCCGATTGCCCTGCGCAACAATTTTTCCGGTGTTCCACTGGCCGGCCGGTTTATAGCTGCTGTCGTCGGAGCGACCGAACAGATCATAAAGCGCCGCCGCGCGCGACTTTTCCCACTGACCGCGAACGTGTTTTTCGTCGTCAAGAATCTGGTATTCCGGGCTCTTGCCGTTTGCGGCCCGATAAAACACGCCACTGTTCCCGCCCTCCGAAATCTTCCATTCAAACATTAGCTCGAAATCGTTGAACGTGGACTTGGTGAACAGCCCCCCGGCTTTTACGCCGGCTGGAAGATGCACTGATCCATCGGCTTCCATCTCCCAGCTTCCAGCTTTCTTTGCATCCTTCGTCCACTGATCCAGATTTCCACCTTTAAGCAAGTCTGTCCACCGACCCTCAGCAAAAGAGCAGGAAACAATCGCTACCGCTAAACCACATATAACTTTTGTTTTCATATATTTAACCTATAGGGAGAAGCCCTCGCAGATCCCAAAATCTACAATCGGCATTCAAAAATTAAGATTACAAATTGTAATACTGCTCCCAACCTTTACGCGGACTGTCCTTCAGCAGGCTGTTGGCGAGATCGTTGTTTTTGAACCGGTTTATTGCTCGGTCAAATTCCAGCGTTTCGCCCTGATTACCTATGCGCTGCGCGATGGAGCCGAGGATGAGAAACTGCGAGAGCGGTCCGGCAATGGAGAATGGGGAACGTGTTTTTTCTTCGCCCTTACAGGCCAGCAGAAAGTTGGCGTAGTGGTCGGAATTTTTTCCCCAGTTTTTCGGTAGTTTCCCGGCCTTCAGCAGTTCGCGGTATTTTTCATAGGGGATCACCTGCAGCGGATGGCCATGGTGCTTACCGAAAAATGTAAGGTCGTCTGTGAATATAAACTTGCCCGGATCCGTGTTATACGTGTGTTCGCGTCCATGGAATTCCTCGGGCACTGGCGGCATATTTTTCCAGCCATCATAATAGTCCACCGTCATCGCCGGCAGACCGTTGCGTTCCGGGAATTTAAAACCAAGTGTAGAGGCTTCGCAGAAAATGAGCTCGTGCTTCCCTTTGAGCTTCTTGACTTCGATGGATTCCGGCATACCGAATTCAAGGAAGTGATGCATCGTGTCGAAAATATGTGCGCCCCAGTCGCCGAATGCACCGGTGCCATACTGCTGCCAACCACGCCATTTATTGCGCGAATACAACGTGCTGTACGGATGCTCGGGTGTCGTTCCCATCCAGACATCCCAGTTGATATTTTCCGGCATCGGGTCGCCCACAGGCCATTCATGAATGGCTTTATTCTTGTTGTAGTGATGCGGATACCAGGCAAAGCCGTTATTGATGAAGGCATCGACGTGGCGGACATTCTTGATGATGCCCGCTTCTTTCCAGGCTTTGAACTGAAAATAGTTATCGCCGGAGAAACCCTGGTTTCCCATCTGGTTGACGACGCCGTGGCGCTCGGCTGCTTTGGTCATCAGTTCAATTTCCTGGAACGTGCGGGCCAGCGGTTTTTCGGTGTAAACATGTTTACCCAGCGCCATGGCCGCCATCGTTATCGGAAAATGGGAGTGGTCCGGAACCATCACCATGACCGCGTCAAATTCATTGGCCTTTTCATCAAACAGCTTGCGCCAGTCATCGTAGAGGTAGGCATTCGGAAAGCGGCCCTTGGCTTCGGCCACAAAGTTGGATTCCAGATCCACGTCGCACATGGCCACCACGTTCATGATGCCCGAGCGTTCAAAGTTGCTCAGCAACCGGTTCCCCCGGCCGCCCACTCCAATCCATGCAACATTCACCTTTTCGTTTGCGCCCAGTACCTTGCCGGGAATCATTGAAAATGCGGTTGCCGCACCACCGGCCATTAATCCAGTCCGTCTTGAAATCTTCATCTTACTCTCCTGATTGTTCCATTTGTTTCGAGGCGAGCCCACAGCTTCATCATCGACATAAACAAGAACGTTAACACTCCCGTATTTCGTACAAGAAGTGACCTAACCAAAAGAATAGAAATGCAGGACAAGACTCCCCTTGCTCCCGCCAACCAAGACGATATTCCCGTCAGGCACAAAGGATTCGAATCCCGAATCCCACGCCGCATGATTTTCCGCCACCTGTAAATCCTGATATTAAAAAAGCCCTGCCGGAACCGGCAGAGCTTTCCCGTCAAAGGACGGCATGAGATGAACATTAAAAATTACAGCATGAAACGACGGCGGATGAACAATATGCCCCCGCCAAAAGCAGCGATCAAACCAAGTGTGGCCGGCTCCGGAATCGTTTGAACGAAGAAATTGTCCACCGAAACACCTCCCATATCGTCAGTCCGCCCTGCCCCTCGTAACTGCAGGAATACATCGGTGTCGGCATAGAGCACCGAATTTGTAACCGCATAGGTATATTCAGTGCCACCACTCAGCCAGTTTTTCACAGAAAACACACCGACATCGGTAGTTTTTGTAATGGCCGTGTTCAGTGTGACATAGGTATCCGCTTCAGTAAGAATTCCTGAATCATCATTACCAACCGTCGCTGCGGGATCTATCAGCTCGAGCGAATAGTTTGCACCGCCATCACCTTCCCACTTAACACCGGCGAGCACATTTCCGCCAGACGCATCGGAAAGCCCCATTTGCAGCATATCCCGATTCGCATTCTGATTTTGGAAGGAAGCAAACTTCACCACGGCCGACATGGTCACCGTCTCCCCGGCCAGCAGGTTTTCCGCACCCAACGGATTTGCTTTGAGCCAACCCGCGCGAATTAACGCCTGTCCGGTAGTTGCGGTCACATTCGTCATGCCCCAGCCCGCCTGAGCTCCCCAACTGGAGCTATTTCTCAGCTGACCATCATCCGCGGAAAAGCTTCCAGGAATTGTAGCGCTCTCTGTCCACGAGGTAGTATTGCTCCACGCTGGATCACTTGTGCTGGAAAAATCCGAGGAATAGTTCCACCCCGCCAAAGCGCTTCCCGCACACAACATAGACGCTATGGTTATCTTTGTTTTTTTCATTTTTTCCTTTTTGTATTTTATTTTATAAATCTGCGCCCGGATGTGGGTCGCCCTGCGAAAGGCAAGATGAAAGAGGAGCCCCGCGCCTCGCGGCGCAGGGCGCGGCGAGCCTTAGAGTTGATTCACCTTCAGGTCGATGAACTTGGCCGCAATGTCGACCGGGATAAAGTTCGTGTATTCAACCGTATAGTAATCCACATAGTTGGTTCCGATGGTTTCCATACCGGCATCAATATCCCAGTTGTCGACAAACGTCAGATTGTCCGAGGTTTCGAGCGAATAACCGATTCCGGGTTCCGGATCGCGCAGCTCCACATGCGTCACAATGAATCCATCGGTACCCATGTAGTTCGCCCGGGTGAATTCCGGCAGAGTGCCCACATCGTTCGGATCTTCCGGGTTTCCACCGAAGGCGTATTCCTTGAGATTGCTCAGGGCATCGCCATCGGTGTTTTCCGTCAGGTTGCTGACGCCGGCATACTGGTTCATCCAGTATTCGGTGGAAGGAATGGAACCGCTGGTATTGTAGATCAACTGATATGGCTTCCATTTTGTGATCCCTTCACAGAAGAAACCAATGGCATCCACTTGGGTAAAGCTGTCATTGTTGCTGCTGTCGAAGGATACTGGATCGACCATCAAGGTGCCTGGAATCACCGCCAGCACAGCCCAGTTATCATCATACAGGTTGGCAATCGTGGTTGCATCCGGGAGCTCGTTCCTTCCGTCGCCCAGGAACGTTTCACTGACATACCAAGTGCCGTTGTTGCGGATCGCAACACGTTGCTTTTTCGTTTCCGGTTGGATGATCTGGTTGGCGATCGTAACGGTATGCGTATCAACCGTCAGGTCAATGCTCGCCTTTGGCTCAGCAAAATCAGTCGACTTCACATACCATAATGCCTGTCCAACCGTCCCTGCTGTTGTGAACTCGAAATGATCGCTTTGCGTGCCATTGATCACCTGAGTGCCTCCCTGCCGAATCCTGTAGCCCGTCGTACCCTTTGCGCTGGTAATGTCAGGCTCGATGGAATTAACCTGTGAAAGGCCGTACATCGTCGGTCCGTTCCAATTGGAATACCTGGCTGTTGAAACAAACGCGGTAGAAGAATAATCAATGTAGGTGACCGAATTGGCCACATTGGTCTGCAAACCGGTGGTTTGATCCATGTTGATCGACCCGCTGATCAGTGTGGAGTCAGAACCGAACCCATCAATATCAACCTGCGCAATCAGGGCTTCGGGAGTCCCCGGCACTTCGATAGAATCTGCAGTTCCGGTATCAAAGTTTGCACGAACAGTGTAATAGCTTGTTACCCCATTGAAACGGGGCGTATCCAGAACGGTTGCATCTACTACATTGGCAACCAGAACCTGGCTTCCCGCAGCTGTTTCCGCCATGAGGAGGTCATAGCTGTTTGCTTCCAGCGTTGCATCCCAACTAACCATTACACTGCGGTCTCCCCCTACCGTTGCTACACCTGTCGGTGCCGAAGCAACCGGCAGACTGTCCGTTACCGCCAGCGACAGGTTGTGCAGCACTACATCCGCTTTATTTGTCAGCGTGCCATTTGTTTTCCAGGCATTCTTGTACTGTCCCATGGTGAATTTAACAGACGGGCTCGCATACAGATTTTCGAGCGTATCGGTCGTGAACGCCAGACTGGCATTCGTTGCCGCTGGCGCAGTGGCCCCCGATGAGGTCAACGTGGCCGTGGCCTGATAAACATCATCATCACGCGTTTTACGAATGCTCCAATCCAACGTGATCGTATCCGTGATCAAATCAGCAACAGAAACGCCATCGGCTTCTTCGTCTTCCGGATCCCAGCCCACATTTTCGCGCTGAAGTTGTGCCAGACGAGTGTCAGCTGTAGAATTTTCGGTGGAAAAGAGAATGGCCAGATTGCCGTCGGCAACCAACCGAAGACTCATCAGGGCCTGATTTCCGCTGTAAAGATTGTGCGCATCATCCTGAGACTCCGGACGGGTCACACCCAAAGTGAAAATATCTGCATTCAGGAGGGTAGCCACACTACTTCCCGGAGCGGTGTATGCCTGGACCTGGAAGTCGATTGAACCTTCCCAGGTATCATCTTCTTCATTGTCCATCAGGCGATCCAGGTAGACCGCATTACTCAGATTGGTCTCATTGATAAATCCATTACCCATGGTAGATGCCTGACCATCAGCCGGTGCAGCATTGATGATATTGAAAGCATTAGCTGTCGTATATGCAGCGGCCTTCCAGCCGGACGATCCCAGTTGACCAGCCAGGTCACCATTTGCATAGCCGTCTGTGGTGGTAAAGCCATGATCAATCACACTGCCATTGAAAATGGCAACCGGTGTGGCAGAAACTTCGAGCGAATTGGTTGAATTGCTGAATCCCGGGAAAACACTCTGAACGACATAAAAATATTCAGTGTCGTTTGCAAGGCCTTCATCTACCACGCTCAATTCGGTCACATTTGTAAATGCAGTGGTATAACCGCCACTGGAAGTGGCCCGGAACACATCATAACTGTCTGCATCCGGCACCGTTTCCCAGCTGACAGTCACCTGTGAATCGTATGCGACAGCACCAAGATTTTCAGGAGCGGTCAGCGCCGGGGATACGATGGATTTAACGACCGTCAGATCGTTGATATCGATATCGAGCAGGCCATTTCCATTCACTGCATACTGAGTGGCCCATGCCGCTGTATGACGTCCCATTGCAAGCTGGGGAGCTGAGGATGCATATACCGCTGCGGATTTATCTTTTCCTGCGGTTGAGACCACTTTGCCTCCAAGACCATTCGTGCGAATGTCATCGATCCATACGCCGGTCGAGAGGTTGGAAACACTGCCCCAGCCGGAATAGACTCCATCTGTTGATTTGCGGATGGTCCAGCTCAAGCGAAGCTCATCGGACTGGCAGTCGCCCGTCTGGGGGTTCATACCCAAAAGCACGGCGGGTTCTGCATAGGTGGTCGCATCAGACGGGGTCTGGAAGATACGCAGGTCTGCATCTGCCTCAGTCTGAAGCTGCATGTCCAAACGATTGTTGGCGCGGTAGCGCAGGAACATGACCACATCATTCTGGTCAAACTGGCTCAAACCGTTGGTAGTGGATGAAGTCAGCCCGATCGCAAAAAAGTTGGCATTCGGGAGTGATCCGGCAGCGTAGGTTCCGGCCGGAATGCTGAAATTAAAATCCATCGTTCCGGTCCACTCGCTGTAGAGCTCGTTGCCGGCAGATGGTTCATCCAGATAGACATAACTGGCATTGGTTTCCATCAGAAAGGCCGTATCGCTGGCAGCATCGTTTGCAACCCAGCTGCTATTATCCACACTGAACGTAACGCCGCTTAACTGGTTAGACACAACGGGTACGCCATTAGTGTCATAATTCAGCAACTGGGTCCAGTTTGCCTGACCTGCCAGATCGCCGGGAGTGTAGCTACCTGCGCCGCTGTCGAATAATTGCCCCTGTGCCGCCCAGGCAAAGCCTGCAGTCAGCATTAAGGATAGGGTTTGCTTCCTCATCTTGATTCTCCTCGTTGAGCTGTCGCGCCTCGCCGGTTTCATTCGGCCGAGTCCTTACGTGACAGTTAACATGAGGAGATATAGCAGAGAATATGAGAACGCCTACCTATCCATAAGATAGATCCGCAACCGGATATTCACCGGGCGACACGATCCCGAAAATAATACGCATTACGCCTGAATGGATGTAGTTATGCATCAACATGTATAATTCCACGCTTGAATGCATGCACCACAGCCTGCGTTCGGTCGGCCGCTTTCAGTTTTTCGCGCAGATTAATAATGTGAAGCTTAACAGTGGGTAGACTGATCCCCAGTTCTTCAACAATCTCTTTATTGCTGCACCCGCCTGCAAGAAGTTTGAGCACTTCCATTTCGCGCGGAGTCAGATCATCCTTGCCGCTTCGCTCTTCCAGCTTCGCGGCAATACTGGCCGGGAAATAGGTTCCACCGGCAGCCACTTCCTGCACCGCCTCCAGCACCTCTTCCACCTCACCGGCCTTTTTGGTGAGATACCCTTTCACCCCGGCCTGAACGGCCTTCCAGATATCTTCTTCGGAATCGAAGACCGAAAGCAGAACAATTTTGGTTTCCGGAAACTCGGCCAGAATATTTTTAGTGCATTCAACCCCGTTATCGCCCGGCATCTGATAATCCATGGTCACCACATCGGGCTTCAGTTTTCGAACCAGCTCCAGCGCCTCAACCGCATTGGCCGCCTGCCCGACCGGCTCCAGCCCCGGTTCAATTTTAAACGTTTCCGTTAAACCCAGGCGCAACAGCGCATTATCGTCCACGACCAGAACTCTTGTACACTCCGCCATATCTATGCCAGCTCCCATTCCGCTGTTGAAGTTATACTGATATTCACACATGTTCCTGCTCCCGGTCGACTCTTGATCTCAATAGATCCTTTGAGCTGATTCACCCGCTCCCGCATGCCCTGCAGGCCGAAGTGTCCAACTTTCGGAACAGATGATGTATCGAACCCGAGCCCGTTGTCCATTATCCGAAGGGATAGTCCGGAACCGGTATACTTCAGCAACACGTCCATTTCATCCGGCTCGGCATGTTTCGATGCATTCGAAACGGCCTCTTTAATAATCAGCAACAGGTTTCGCTCCGCCGCCTGGTTGAGTTTCCGGATTTCGCCTTCCACCCGGATCTTCAGCTCCGCCCCGCAGGCCTGCGCCAAAGGCTGCAGGGTTTCTTTTAATGCATCAACCAGATCAAGGCGTTCGAGAATACCGCCGCGCAGATCCATGATAGAGGTTCTCGACTCATGGCTGCAATGCGTCAGCATACCCTGCACCACCTCGATTGCATGCTGGTTCCGCCGGGCATCTTCCACAACCTCCTGCTCGGCTTTTTCCAAATGATCCTTCAGCGCACGGTTCTTATCTCCAAATTGTTCAATGGATGTATGAATGGAGGCCAAACGTTTTTCCCGATTGAGTTCAAGCACCCGTTGGGCACCGCGCAGCTGAATCGCCATCCCGGCCAGCCCCTGCTCCAGATTATCGTGCAGCTCCCGCGCAATCCGCTGACGCTCTTCGGAAATGGTCTCGCGTTCCACCTGATCCGCAATAATCCCGGTTTGCTTTTCCACCGTGCGGCGCAAAAGGATCACCCAGAACGAAATGGCAACCAGCAGGCCCAGTCCGATGCCGAGCACCCATAACAACCGGGCGGCAGTCCACCATGGGGCCGCTTTGAGCAGCAAGAGATCATCCCCCGAACGCACCTGAATCCAGAACCAGTCCACATAGAGCCGCCATGGACGCTCCTGACTACGCGTCAGGTTGCAGATGCCCTGCACTCGAAAAACCGCACCGGGCTTCAGCTCTTCCCCGAGATGAACATCATGCGGCACTTTGGCTTCGAACAGATAGCCACCCTGCCGGCACAACAGCGTCTTTTCCTTATGTCCGGTGGTCAGGCCGAACGACTCCGAGATATCAATCAGCTCGGCCTCCAGCTCCACCAGTTCATAGTTAAAATGGGAATCCGGATGAAAGTCCCATAGGTTACGCAAGTCCTCATTGAGCGTCATCCGGACCGGTTGCGGCGGCAGTTCCGTCCGTTTGATCAGGCGAACCTCCCGTGCGGCAAAATCCGGGCTGATGGGCTGCGGCAGCACCACGCCTTCCACCTCCACCTCATCGCCGACAATGACTTCCGCTCCGCTCCGCATCGCCACTTTGATGCATGCCTCTTCCCCGCGCAGATACATATACTGCCCCTGCACATAGGTCACAATACCCCGGGTGGCCTTGGCCAGCCGGTGGTGGGCATCGCCACTGCGGAGCAGCTCATGGATCGGTGTAACAGAAACACCGCCGCGCGGCCGGTAATCATCGATCAGTTCAAATACAGCTGCACTGCTCACAAAAAACGTTCGACCAACCACCTGTCGGTGCAGATTAAACTGTGTTCCCGCTATAGCAGTGAACTTGACCCGGCTGAACATCAGCTCATCGATTTTCTGTTCCGACTCCTCGCTCCAGGGAAGCTGAACCACCATAGGGATACTGTTGACCATGACCTCCAACGTAATACTTTTTCCGGGACCTCCCTCGAACTGGATCTGCTTTGAAAGAATCCGGCCGGCCACCCAGACCCAGTCGCAGTCGATCTGGGCGGAATAGAGCTCAAACGCAAAAAACGGACGCGCTTCGGGCAGCGGCTCCTTCCCTACCGGTTCAATATGGTCCGCCGATATAGAGGCCGAAAAAAGGCCACGATCGGTTTTACCGCGCACCTGCACCACATCACCGACTGTAAACTCGGCGAGAGCGCCGGCCGCCCCCGTTTTGTGCACATAGATCCCCTCCCCGTTCTGATAGAGGAAAAGGCCGTTACCCGTGGGATGCACCCAGAGCACCTGCCCTTCAACCAGCACAGGCAGCTGCAGCGCGGCCTGCTCCGGTTTCATTTCCCGGAGAATCGATATTTCAGCAATCGGTTGCTGCGCAAATGCGGTTGCAGTCAACATGCAACACAGCAGCAATAAGTTCCGGCTAATATCTCTGTTCCTTCGCATTTCGAAAACCTAACGCGTTGCCGCTTCTTTTCCAAGCATTGGAAACCATTGCTCCCGGGGATGGCACACCATCATTTCACCATGGCGGCGCGAATGACCACACTGCCGACAGAACCGTCATCTCCATCCGGGAAGGATATGTTGATGATGTTGGAGGATTTCAGAATGTCCGGATCGAGGTAGATCAACTCGGTGGTGGCATATTCCTTGTCCGCATAACGCTCCTGTGCATCCGCGACCGGCACATCGAGTGTTTTACCATTCAGTGTAATGACCGGCTTGCGGCTCGCATCGGGCGAACGGGTGTAGGCCACCCGCAGCTGAGCATATTCAATGTTTCCAATGGTTGGAATTTTGATTTTAAATTCCGCCTCAGCCATTGGAACGGCGACCTTATCGCCATAGCAGACTACTTCGTTCACTTTGCGTTTCGGTTTATAGCCCTCGCCCAGATCAGCCACAATCATGGCCGATTCGCGACCGGCAATTTCGAGCACGTCCGGCGTAACGATTTTTTCTTCGACATAAGACATGGTGAAATCTTCATTCCGGCCCAGACGCCGAACCTCCATGGAGCCCGCCTCCATGCCGTAGAGGTCGATCGACTGCGGCCCGAAGCTCTGGTTGTTGATCGCCAGGTAGAGTTTCTTCCCGTCCGTAAAGGCGCGGGTCTGTAAATCGGGGTCGCTGCAGAGCGCCTTCACACGATGTCCGTCCAGACCGCGGAAAAAGCGGTAGAAGTTCAACGTATCCTGCTCCACCCATTCCGTTTTATCGCTGTAGTCTTTGGGAATATAGAGCTGCGCATAATATTTCGGGCCCCAGCTCCAGGTGGTCGGCAGAATAAAGGGCACCGCTTTCTGCACGGTGTGCGGGTGGTCGATGAATGCCATCGTGTTTGCAATGATACTGCTCACGTGACCGAAGCTCACAATAGAGCGCTTTTTCAGTTCAATGTCCCACGAATCATGATCCGCATTCGGATAAGCGTTGCTCAGGATTCCGGCCGCCACCCACTCACCGTCAAAGTCGCCCTTCGGCGCTTCGCCGTTATAGCCGCCCTGCTCGCTGATCACGATCGGGGTTTCTTTGCCGAAGGTGTTCATCGTGTAGTTCGGCACCAGATCCAGCGTGCCTTCCAGCGGCAGGCCCGACTGCATACGCCCTTTGTATTCGCCGTCGCGCCAGCGCAGATAGTCGTAGACGTGATAGGAATAGAAATCCATCCGGCCTTCCGTGGCATCGATAAACTGCTTCAGCCCGTTAAAGCTTTTATAGTTGCTGCGGTAGAAATAGCAGACCGGGGAGCAGAGCCCGCCGACCTTCACCTCCGGCGTCGCCTTATGAACCATCTCCAGGGTCTTCAGATGCCAATCGGCCAAATGCTGCGTCTTGGGAAACGACCAGTGCGGTTCGTTTACCGGTTCGTAGTAGCGAGGCCGGTCGTAGTCGGTATAATTATATTTCAGTACAGCCGCCGCCAGCAGCGCCGCCGCCTCGATGTTTTCCGGAAGATACTGCGCATGATGCGGATCCGTTTCGCACTCGGGCGTCGTGAACCGGCCCATGTATTCCGGATAGGCATTGTGCGCCCCGTGCATCGCCACATCAAAGTTCGGACCGAAATCCTTCTTCATTTTTTCCGAAGGCTCTTTCGCCGGATTTTTTATCAGCGGGGAAAGATCGGCAAAGCCGGGGCGTTTCGGATCTTCCTGCAGTTTGGTTGCCGGATATTTAACCAGTCCCAGCGAACGCCCGAAATGAATCCCCAGCTCATGCACCAGATAGTCATATTTATCCTCCGGCATGCGTTTATCGAAATTACCACCGCCGTCAGCCACGGAAAAATAGCGCGTACGTTCTACCTTGGAAACGCCCTGAATTTCGCGAATCGTTTCCGGCTCCACCACCATGTACGGTTTGTTCCAATCGATGGGGCGCGACGCTTTGGTTTCAGGAAAGGCGGCAACCGGATCAACCGCTTTTAGAACCGGCTTTTCGACGCGGGCCGGCGCTTCCACCTGCTCCTGATCCTTTTGTTGCTTTTTTACAACAGGAACCGACGCCGGTTCCTGAGAACAGCCAGCTAAAAGTGCGGAAACGCAGAGTCCCGCCCAAAACATCTTTGTCTTCATGAATAAAAATCCCATTATGTGAACCTAAACATTTAGACAAAGAACGCCGCCAAAGCAATAAAAGGACAGCTTGAATCCACTTCGTTCTCCGCCCGGAAATCAGACCGAATAATTACGCCGAAACCCCGGCCCGTTTCTTAGCCGCCTAGGACGATGGCCCGGCTTATCGTTTTCTGAGCAACAGGGCCCAATCCTCGTTCGCGGCTCCGGGTGCTTCCCCCAGCGACACCCCGGATCCCGAATGAACCTGATGTATGCTGCCGCGCCGGAGCCCGCCCCCTTTGCGCGGATCAAACCAGAACAGGTCGAATGTTTTCCTTTCACCGGGCAGGTCGATCGATGTTGTTCCACCCTTTGGAAGATAAACAACATAGGTATCCGCTCCATCGGTCAGGCAGTGCCCCGAACCATTGCTCAACAGCGCATCATCGTTATGCATCTTCCAGAACGGAATCTGTTCCCGGTAGAAAAACTGATTCACGGCGATATCGGACCACTTCAGCAATGGATCGAAATGGGCATAGTCATCCAGCCTGAGATCGGAGCCGCCGGAATAATATTCCGCTCCCCCACCCCCGGCCATAATGTTGCCCCACAGCACATTTTTCCGGCTCAGTTCAAAGCTTTGGTTAACGCCCAGATTCCCGGGTCCCTGCTCATCGCACGCCACCACCCACGGCTGCCCCGCTTTTGCTGAACGGTTCCGCCACAGCAGGGTTTCGTTAAAGACATTTTCGGTCTCGATGGCTTCCGGGGTCTGGAGCGAAACACCGGTCATTTCGGGAGCGCCGAGGTGCGGATTGTAAAACTTGCTCTTGTCCAGCGACGGTCCGGTATGAAAAACGCGGTGATTCCGCCACGGATCAATTTCTTCCAGATACTTCAGCCACTCCGACCTCGTATCGGCTCCCACCGGAATCTCCTCAGATATGTTCCAGTTCAGCGCGAGATGATGGCCGAAACGCGCGACCATTTCGCGATAATAGATTTTCCGCTCATCGCCCAGCAGCCCGCCGTCCAGATCCCGGGCATTTTCAATTTCCGCAAGTTTGAAATGGAGATATAGCCCCTTCTTTTCAGCATGATCAAAAACCATCTCCCATTGATCAAGCTTGGAACAGTCGAAGCGGACGCGTTCGGACTGACTGGTGTACGGGAAAACGCGCGCGCCGTCGCCCGGCCCGGAAAACGGGCGCCTGGCATTATTGGGATCCGGCACCAGGCGCCCAATATTATTCAGCAACATCGAAATGGAGTTGGCGCCGGTGCTCGAAATATAATTGACCGCACCGAGAATATTTTTGCCCTTGGTGCCCTGCCACAGTTCACCGTCGTTGTTGTAGTGCTTTGCATGCGCGGCAAATGTATGGCGGATCCCTTTATTCCCCTTTACCGGAGTATTGTCAAATTCATGGTATTCCAGAAAGTTCTCCGGGGAATCCGGCCCGAATTTCAGGAAATATTTTCCGCTGCCCTGAAACTGAAGATGGTGCTTCCCGACATAGCCGAGCCGGCCTTCTGCCCGCAGGTCCGGAGCCTGTGCCGGATTCCCGTCCGAGATTTTAAATGCCCCCTTGAGCCCGTGATACGGCTTCAGTGCGGCCCCTTCTCCGCTGATGGACACGCGGCTTCCCTTTAGAAATGAAACGTCATACGTCCAGACCCCGGAAACCTCCGGCCGAAAATGACAGGACCATTGGTTGCCGGAAACCGCTCCGCTGTCGGCGGCATGACCATCCGCGGCAAAGTAACCGGGCACAACATACCTTTTTCCTGTGGCCGGATGCTTAAAGGTCACATCCAACCGATAGTCCGTGAACGGATTCGGCGTGGCAGTTTCGGAGCTGACCGGTCCGTTGATCCACAACGTAACCTTGTGCCAGATATTCAGGTCACCGTCCACGTTAACGCCGGCCCCGCCCGTTATTGCAGGCGCAGTCGTGGCAGGAACGAACGACAACGCCGTCCAACGGCCCCGTGCCCATGCCGTACCATCGCCCTCTGGTATTTTTCCATTGGTCACGCAGTCCGATTCCACAGCAACGGGAGTCCTGCCGGATTCCGGCAGCGTACCGAGTTGTTTCATCGTGACCTCAACGTCTTCATGACTGAAGACCATGCGGTCCAGATTATAACGCACCGATCGGCCGGATATAATGAAGGTATAGATTTCCCCGGCTTTAAAGTCATACACCGCCGGTTTCTTTTTGTGCCCCTTCCCGAGGCCCAGCTTTTTGTAGCTGACATCGAGCATTCGGGCTACGCCCCAGGCATCCGCCGCTCCGCCGAAAAGTTTCATATCGGTCTGAAGCGCTTTCAGCGGGGCATCCGGATTGCCCGGTAAATAATCGCCTTCCATACGAATGAAGGCATCGTTGTTTTTATCGCCCTTATTGCCCTCAAGTCTTTTATGGGCACGAAATTTCAGGGTATAGCGGCCGCCTTTGTTGATCCTGAATTTATAGACCAGCGGAGAAGCCGGCGTGCCCCATCCCTCGGGGCCGTAGCGCATAAATTCCAGATGCCCGCCGACGGCGCCGGCCGGATATCCCGCTGCACCTGACGCATGAAAATCCCACCCGTCATACGCCGATTCGGTATTTTCAGCCTCCATAACAACCAGTCCGCCGCTTTCGTTATAGATTTTTTCAGACATCCCGCTGGATGCACCAACGAATATCATCAGACCTGCCAAATAAGATGCCTTGCGTACCATCGTGTTTCCTCAATCTTTCCCAGTTGATAAGAGGAGATGTTTTAAACGGTTACGCAATGATCGGCAATCGGCCTAAAGATAGAGAAGAAAAAATGACTAATCAGGCCATCCGCCGGGAAGATTAATCGACCACCTTCACGATGAGCACCTTGAAGCCCTCGCCTTCGGGGCATGGGAAACCCAGCCATTTCGTCAGCTTACGCCGAACCGGCTCGGTATATTCTCCGGTAAAGGGGTTAAACCAGGTCGCAGTCACGAAATTACCTTTCATGGATTTCGGATTCAGCCCCAGAAAGTCGTTTTCCTTCGGCACATAATAAAGGAACCGGTCTTTCCCGTTGTGCAGGCAGAATCCGCTGCTGCTCTTTTTATCGCCCGATTTCAGGTTGGCGATATCGTAGCGGGAAACCAGCTCGCTCAGGTGTTTGTAATATTCCAGCTTCGGGCGCTGGTCTTCCGGCAGACTTCCAATGTCCGGAATAATGGCATTCCAGGAGGAGCCCTGCCAATAGTGCGTCGGATAGGTTCCTGCAAAGACGCACTGGTAGGCCCGTTCCAGACAGACGTCCGCCCGCGTGTAGGCCCCGTTGAACACCACATACGGCGAGCGCTCGTAGCCGCCGTGCTCAATGTTCAGCACCGGCATGTCCTTAAAGTCGTCATAGACCTTGCACATGATCGTATAAAGCTCGGAGCCCCAGAGCTGAACCGAAATAAAGTCCAGTTTATCGGGATGCCGCCCGCAATAACCATAGTCATGCACCGTCACCAGCCGTTGGTGAGTATCCAGTTTGCGCAACCGGTCAATCCGCCGCGTAATATAACCGACATCGTCATGCCCGTAGCCCAGCGCCTCTTTCGAAATATCCCAGACGATGTTCGGGAAGCCCTGATAGCGCTTAACCACATAGTCAAAATAGCGGTTGTCTTCGGCCGAATCGGCCTCCGGCCAGTTGACCTTTTTATTCCAGACATAAATCATCAGGTGCGAAGCAATGCCCTGATCATTCAGCTCCTCGATCACCCGGTCCAGCCGCTGGAAATATTCAATGTTCAGTGTCGAATGATCCGGCTCCTCGTTGGTTCCAAGGAATGGAAAGGCCTTCGGACTGCCATATTCATGCTCCGGCTTCAAATCCTTGTCTTTCCCCCACACTACATCATAGGCAAAGACATTCATGATCATCTGGTTATAGCCGTTCTTCGCGACCGTATCGATAAAACCGCGCGTCACCGGAATGTCGTCTGGATTCTCCGCATCCAGCGCAAACAACCAGTCGACCTCAAAACAGATCGGATAATACGAATCGCCGTTTTCATAAACAAAGTTTCGAGGTTTGGATGGATCAACCTTAATTCCGCCCTTCCGATCCTCCCGCGGCGCGTCAACTTTCAGTGCACCGGCCTGGCCATTCAGCTCTTTGATCGAGGAATTGAGCTGATAGTTCCAATCTCCGGAAGCCGGTGCGGTGAACCGCACCGTGTAAACCTTCCCTCCATTATAAAACCCATGCGCGGTGAAAGTCTTGTCGGCGCTCTTCAGTTCCGCGGTCAGCTCTGCATCTTCCGGTTGCTGCGGCACCGCAGATACGGTGAAGTTGATATCCACCACCTCCCACTGATTTACCAGTTTGATTTTGGTGGCATGTTCCAGGGTCTGGATGGCAAAAGAGCGGCCGCTCATCAGGACCGTAAGCATAAATATGGATCGCGCAAGACACTTCATTAAGTTGTTCTCCCTTATTTGTCCGCACTTCACTGGGGTTTATGTATCTGACGCCAAGCTACGGGAATGCAGGACAGTATACGCACAAATATGTTACAGATCTCAAATCAGAAGTAAACTATTCTAAATGACAGGACAATTAGTGCCTAATTCCGGGTATGTACCTCCATGACAACAGTACTCACCCGTCCTCCTTCATCAGAAAACGTAAGTGTGATCTCGTTGTCTGCCTGAATAATGCCCGCAGGTAAAGAAACCGGAATGGAGCCAAAGAATCCGCCTTTCCGGCTGGCCTGATCATTCCCCATCCAATCGCTGGAAAATTCAACGGCGTGTCCATTTACGGTCAGCCGGGGCCTCATGTTTAAGCCATGTTCGCGAGCAAGCGCAATGCGCAGCATCCCCGTCGATCCAGCCGTCGCGTTCACGCCTTCGATGTGGAAGGAAATATTTTGGTCTGCATTAATCGGCTGAAGATAGGTATCGCTGTAGTACGTCTTTGATTTCACCATGCTTTGCGGGACCAAGGGCGCGGCATAGCTCACCTGAAGAATGATGGTTTCGTGCGGGGCCATCGTGAGCTTTTCCGGGAGCTCGCTCAGTTTATTCGCCGTGTAGACTACAGCCTGCTGCTTTGGAATATGCATTCGCTTCAGCACGACGGATTTTATTTCCGGAAGCTGCTCCGGGAGAACGAAAGCAACTTCCCGTTTATCATCTTCAAAGTTGTTCAGGCAGATAAAGGCATCAGCTTCGTCGGCAAATGCATAAGCCGATATGTCGGGATCATTTGATTCCAGGAATGTTCGGTGCCCTTTAACATCGCACCACAAACGATAGAAATCCATTTTTTCCGTTTCCAGAAAACGCGTGGGGTTTCCATCCACCATACTTTCAGGATCAGGCCGCCAGAGATCCGCAGAAAACGGTTGGCCTTGATTCTCAGGGCTGTTGTAGAACCATGGACTTTTTGTCGTGATAAACGGCACCGCAATCAAGAGTCGATCCTGTCGACCGAGCAGAGAAAAGAGAAAGTGGTTATATGAATTCAGTTCTGCAGACGCTCTCGCCGGCGAATAGGCATCGTCTTCCGGCCAGCCATGTGAAACATCACCGTATTCACTGATGGCAAACGGTTTCGGTTTGCCCCACTTCATGGCTCCATAGGTTTCAACCAGATCCATTAATGCTTCAACCCGGCTGCCGCTTCGGCGGCTGTCCTGTTCCTGCATATGCGTCGCATCCATCATCAAAAAGTCGATGGCATCGATATGGGGGCCGGCTGTATCCATAAACAGTTTCATGCGGCTGTTCCAATGCCCGAAATCCCAGTAATGCATCATCGGCCAGGCGCTGGTGTACCCGATCACCTGAGTTGAAAGTCCGCGCCGATCAATCTCCTTCCCGATCTCGGCAATCATCTCGATCATCCGGGCGCGAACAGCAGCCTGATCTTCGCCATATCTTCCAGCGGCAACAAACGGAATCGAGATGGGGGAATAAAAGTCGGGCCGGAAATCATCCTCATAATTATATTCCAGTATGTCCGCCGCAAAACGGGCCATTGCCGCAGGATTATCCTCCATGTTAAATGCAGCCCTCGCCTCACTCGTTACAATCCGGCGGGTGGTACGATAGGCATAGAGCGGGTCCGCCTTAGCCTTGGCGATCACGCCCGGTGCCCGCTCTTTAATTGCTTTCGTGTCAGGATAAGGCGTTCCATTTTGATGCCCGGCGAACGGCCCGTCAAACGAGCGGCCGAAACCGACGTTTAATGCTTTGAGCTGTTCCAGGTTTTCTTTGGTCAGTGCGCCCGAAGTATAACTGCTGTGAACATTAATAAATTTACTTCGGTCCAGTTCCGACGTGTCTCCGAGAACCTGACGCTGAAAGAGGTCAACCGATACCGTGGCCGGTTCGGCATGTATTTCGAGAATAGGCAGCAGGAGTCTAATCAGACCGGCCGTTATTATTACATTACGATTCTTCAAGTTGTCTCTCCTGATCATAAAAGGGTAGATGGAGCATTAGCGTATCTTATTTTTCGGCCAAACCTGAATGGAAATCTCATGAGGTGCCTGTACATGAAACGGCCCTGCGTCTGGTTTTTCAAGATCTCGTGGATTTCCAAAATAGTCGGTATCGATCGTCAATGGGGTACCATCCGGATGTTCAAATCGCGCCTTTGATATTTTCGTTTTTCCCAATAGCGATGTCGTGACGAGTTTTCTTTTCCGCCCATGGATCTCCTTCGGAAATTTCACTTTCAAATAAACCGCATCATTCTCTGTAAAAAGGTCGCATCCGACTGCGTCCCTGGATGCAACGAAGAACTCCGTTTCTCCTACTAAAGGTTCAGCGCCGGCAATGTAGACGTTTCCCTGCGCTTTGCAGGGCTGCTCCATCGTATTGTAATCCGCAAGTCCTCTGCCGCCGATCAGGTTGTTGTAAAAGCGGCTGTCGCCTCCCTGAATGTTGCTTAAACCGACTATTTCGCTGGAATGGGGCTCATGGTAGGGCGTTCGTCGGCCATCCGGTTTTGCATCGATGGTATTGAGGAAGAGGTTATGTGCAAATGCGCCTCCCTGGGAGCGGTCTTTGAGGGTGCTCCATGGGTTCTTCGTTGCGAAGATATTATTGTCGATCACGAAGGGCCCATGGTTGACTTCGAGATAGATATCCTGGCGCCCGTTATCATAGAGAAGGTTTCCGGTGACGCGAGTTCCCTGCGTCATCCAATCCAGCCAAATGCCTCGGGAGGTATGGTGGATGCAGTTGTCCTTAACCAGCATATCAATCGGCGCATGGAATTTAATCCCTGCCATTTCATATCCGGACCAGGGTTTATCCCTGTTTATATCGTAGATGTGATTTCCGGATATTTCGCTGAAGATGGCTCCGAGGCTGCCGCAAATGCCTGCGGCTCCGCAGCTATGGATTGTGTTATTGCGCACAATATGGGAACCGACCTTCTCTTTCGTCCAGCCGTTTTCAGCAGCGCGTTCAACCGTTGCGACATATCCTTCAGCGCTGTCCGACGAGGTGTTGTCGTACTCGTCTCCGTATTTACCCAACGTTACCCCGACGCAGGAGGCATGGCGAATCGTGTTGTTTTCAACGATCCATCCTTTGCTCCAGTGCGTCCCGATCAGGCCGACCTGCTCCGCGGTCGGCGGTGCCCAGCTGGGACTTCCATGTTCCAGGATGAAGCCCGAAACGGTGATATAGTTAATGCCGGGTTCGCGAGGATAAAAGACGGTTTCGCGGGCGTTAAGTTCTACCAGTTCCTTGTTGGGATCTGTCCCTTTAAACTGCGCCCAGATGATCACTTCTTTTGCATTGGGTTTCGGTGCGGGATGGTCTTTAAACACCAGGCAGAGGGTTTGCTTACCACTCACACGTTTAAGACCGGTGGTGAAGGGCTTCCATTTGAGATCCCACGTATCGCCGGTGTAGCCTGCCGGACAGGTGCCCAGCAGTTTTCCGTCCGGACCATCGAGCCGGATTTCAACCTGAAGCCCCATCGTATCCGATAAACCGTTGAACGTAACCTGGGTGGTGTCTTGGCCCAGATTGACATCTTTAAACGTAACCCAATTCCCACTTTTGGCCTGATGGATGAAGGTCTCCTCATTACGGGTTTTTGTCCCCACGCCCCGGGTGTCGCAAAAGTCAGCAGCAGAAATCGGGGTGGCCCCTTTCCCGTTAAAGGTGAGGTCCAATAGGTCCACCGACGCCCCTGCATGATCCTTCGGCCGGCTGTTGTCGTTAGTAAACCAAAGCGGCTTGTTTCCCGTTGTTTCCATGACCTCGTCCAGATGGGCGGCTTCGGTCAGCGGGGTTCCGTTCAGATACACTTGAGCGGTGTGCGTCAACCGGCCGCAATGCATGAACCAATCGCCATAGATTTGCGTGCGGAACGGATTATGGGATCCGAAAAAGGAATCAGGACCTTTGCAAACCCATTTCCAGACATCGCCCTCTACATGCGTCCATCCCTTAGCAACTTCGGAACCTTTGATGACTACCTCTTCTCCTTCGGAGGCACGATAAACAATGCGGTGCTCATTCAAAGCCCCGCCACGCGGAGGATTAATTTCCTCGCGATAGATGCCTTCATGCACCGTGATCACATCTCCCGGCATGGCCACTTCGGCCCCCTTGGAGATGGTTTTAAAGGGATTACTCATAGACCCGACGCTGGAATCATCCCCGTTTACGGAGACGTGATACTCCGCCGAATAGGTTATTGCGGCGAGCATTGAGAGGGTGAAGATTGTTTTTAGCATATATTCCTTCTTAAAAACCTAACTCGTGTAGCCGCGATCCATGATTGCGGACCGAGGTCAGGGACTCGGCTACATTTATTTCTCCTTTGGCCAGACGTTCAATTTGATACGGCCCGTCTCGGACGTCTGGATCGGGCCGACGGTCGGCGACTTTGTTTTGCGTGAGTTGCCCCAGTAGTCGGTGTTTACGATGAGGTCTGCTTCATCATAGTTTTTATAGGGAAGTTTGGATATGGCCGTTTTGCCCAAATCAGCCGTAGTAATCATCCCGGTTTTTAAACCTTTTACTTTCGGAAAAACTATTTCGACAAACACCTCATTGCCATCTCGTACGACCTTAATCTGAGGGTCAAAGTCTGTCTTTACGGTGCCGTCCTTTTCCGGATCAAGCGGCGTGGCTTTATTCAAAAACAGGTTGGCTGCGGTGAATAGCGGCAGTTTGCCTTTTTTATAATTAACAAGGGCTTCGGGGCTCGCAAAGATATTGTTGAAAAAGCGGTTGTCTCCACCATAGCCCCGCTCCAGTCCGGCAATCTCCACTGAGTGCGCTGGGTGGTAGGGGGTTTGGCGCCCCTGCGGTGAGACCCAGATTTTACCGGAAATCAGGTTATGAATGAAAGCACTGCCCTGCGACCAGTCGTTCACGCTGACGGTGGAAAGGAACAGATTGTTGTCGATCACGCAGGGCCCATGATTAACCTCAAGAAATAGGTCTTCGCTCCAGTTGCCATGGAAGAGGTTTTGACTGACGCGGGTGCCCTGTGTCATCCAGTCCAGCCACATGCCGCGGTTGCAGTCGTAGATATGATTGTTTGCGATGAGCGTGTCGATCGGCGCATGGAATTTGATGCCGGCCATTTCGGCTCCGCTGAAGAGTCCTCTTCGATGAATCTGGTAGACCTCGTTACCCGTAATCTGGCTGAAGGCGGCACCCATGCTACCAACGATACCGGCCTGCTCGCAATAGGAGACGGTGTTATTGCGCACGATGTGCCTGCCAATGTTTGCTTTGGACCAGCCTTTGGTATGGGCTCGTTTAATGGTGCCGACATATCCTTCGGCCGACATGGCTTTATTATCCATCTCATCTCCATATTTACCCAGCGTGATGCCGGTACAGGACGAGTAGCGGATCGTGTTGTTTTCAATAATCCAGCCTTTGCTCCAATGGGTGCCGACCAGTCCAACCTGCTCCGCGGTCGGCGGCGCCCAGTTGGGGCTGGCGTGTTCCATCGTGAATCCGGAAACCGTGATATAATTAATTCCTGTTTCACGCGGATAAAAAATGGTTTCGCGGGCATTGATCTCCACGAGCTCTTCATTTGGATTCACGTCCTTAAACTGCGCCCAGATGACCACTTCTTTGTCATTGGATTCAGGCTTAGGTTTATCTTTAAAAACCAGGCAGAGCGTATGAATCCCACTGGTTTCTTTGATGTCGGCTGTGCATTCTTTCCAGCCGGCCCAGCGGGCTCCGGTAAAGTCAACCTGACCGACACCGAGGAGGTCGCCTGTAGGTCCGTCGAGTCGGATTTCTATTCGTCCGCCAAAGGATTCGGTCATGCTGGTAAAGGTGATTTGAGAGGTCTTTTCTCCGAAGTTCACCCCTTCATACTTCAGCCAATGACCTGCCTGGGCAGCTTTGATATAGTCATCCCCGTCATGCTTTGCGGTATAGGCGCCTTTGCGGTCGATAAAATCCACCGCGTTAAGCGTTGCCGCATTTTGCCCATTCAATTGCAGTTTCAGCAGGTCGACCGAGGGACCATAACGATCGGTTGGGTGCCGGTTGTCGTTGGTAAACCATAAGGCGGTCTCACCGGCTGGTTTCATGACCTCATTCAGGGATGCGGCCTCGGTCAGCCAATGGCCATTGAGATACACCTGACCCACATGATTCAATCGACCCACATGACGATACCAGTCGCCATACACCTGCGTGCGGAATGGATTGAACGTTCCAAAGAAGGCTTCCGGATCTTCGATGACGAGTTTCCAAACATCGCCCTTCACATGCGTCCAGCCTTTAGCGATTTCAGATCCTTTGATGACTACCTTTTCTCCTTCGGCGGCGCGATAGACGATACGCTGCTTATCAGACAGACCTCCTCGGGCAGGATTGATTTCCTCTCGATACACGCCTTCATGAACCGTAATCACATCTCCGGGCTGAGCAGCTTCGGCTCTTTTGGAGATAGTTTTGAAGGGATCGCTCAATGACCCGGCATTAGCATCATTACCGTTTGCGGAGACATGATATTCCACAGCGATGCACTCCAATGCGATTATTGAAATTAGTAATCCGATTAGCGATTTAATTTTCATAAGACAAATTCCAGAAGCTCATCATTGTTGAGTGCCATATACATGAAACGATTGTTTTATGGGATGTACCAGTCTGTAAGTATAAACAGCCCCACTCTGTATTACTAATTAGCCATTCAGATAATCTCGCCGTGAGCCGGTTATCCAGTCCGAATCGCACGATTTATCACTGAACTGCAGCTTCTTCGGATCCCAGTGGATTGGCTGCTGGTGATGATAGGACAAGTTCATCAGATGGCAGCAGATGGCTGAGCGGCTTCCGGATTCGACAGGAACCATCGGCTGTGTACCACGCACAATGGCATCCAGGAAGTTCTGCGTATGGCCGCCTTTTTTCTGTTGCGGAAACCGGACCTTCGCGTCCTTCAGGTATTCACGTTCCGTTAATACGACGGCGCGCGCGAGTGATCCGTCCTCCGGCACCAGGAACTTCTGGATGATCCTTCCATCGAGCTCAAACTGGAACTGGCCACGACTGGCCTGAATCCGGCCGTTTTCACAAATAAAGTCTACCATGAATCCTTTTTCACGCGTTACTTCGATGCCGCCGTCATAGACCAGTTTTGCTCCATACTCATTTCCGCCACCTTCCGGCGGCAATGCTTTGATCGGCCCCGACTGATCCATGCCCAGTGCCATCTGGATAATGTCGAGGTGGTGTGCTCCCATGTCGCAAATCCCACCACCGCCATATTCAATGGTTTGGCGCCAGCCCATCGGGAAAAAGTCGTGCACGCCACGTGGACTGAGCTTTGATGTATAATGGTTCAGTGGTGCCGGTCCGCACCACCTATTCCAGTCCAATCCCGGCTCCATTTCTTCCTGTGGCAGATCAAACGGACGACCCGGTCCCCAGAAGTCGGACTTAACTTCGAGCACTTTGCCGGCCACCCCGTTGCGCACCAATTCGGCCGCCACGCGGAATTCTTTCATGCCGCGCTGCTGCGATCCGGTCTGCAGAACAATACCGGCCTTCTGCACCTCGTCCATCACCCGGATCGATTCGTCGATGTCGTGGGTCAGTGGCTTTTCACAATAGATATGTTTTCCGGCGCGCGCGGCATCGATCGTAATCTGCGCATGCCAATGATCGGGCGTAGCGATGCAGACCGCATCGATGTCGTCGCGTGCCAGCAGATCGCGATAGTCGTTGTAGGCTGCGCACTCCTTGTTTTCATAGTATTCATTCACGCGCGCCTGTTCCGATTCACGGCGGGTTTGATCCACATCGCAAACCGCAACCAGTTTTGCGCGGGCCATCAAGCCGTTCACATGCCAATACATCATGCGTCCCATGCCGATGCAGCCGATACGCAGCTCCTCTGCCGCCGTTGCTGCGGGTGCACCAATACTGAACACGGGCAGGCTCGCGCTCGCCGCTCCGGAAACTTTAAGAAAACTGCGTTTATTCAATTTTTTCATAGTGTTAAAGTTCTCACAATTGTCGTTATTTTGAAGTCAAAAAGGGTATTAATTCGAATTTAAAGTTCTCGGGCTTCATAAAGCGCGAGGATGTTTTCGAGCGGCACATCGCCTTCAAAGTCCTGGCTCGGCCCGAGGATGTATCCGCCGTCTTTATTCAGCGTTTCAATAAAGTGTTTGGCTTCGGCTTTTACCTCTTCGGGTTTCCCGTGCGGCAGCAGATCCTGCGTGTCGATCCCGCCGTGGAAGCAGAGCTTGTCGCCGAAATCGGCCTTCAGGCCTTCCGGTTCCATACCGGCCACCTTCTGGATTGGGTCGAGGCCGTCGACGTTACAGTCGATCAGGTTTCCAATGATTGGACGAACCGCGCCGCAGGAGTGCTGCAGGTAGTAAGCGCCATGCTGGTGGGCAAGATCGGCCAGACGCCTTGTGTTTTCTGCAAAAAACTGTTTCCACATATCGTTGCTGAAGAGCATGCCGTTCTGGGTTCCGTAGTCGTCGCAGACACAGAGTATATCGATGCGGCCCTGTGCGACTTCAAACATGCGGCCGTAATATTCGAGCTCAAACTCCACCATCTTATCAAACAGATGCTGCGCATATTCCGGCTCGCACGCCATATCGATATAGAGCTTTTCGGCATCAACGAGATTGGTCACAAACTGGTACACACCCGGCCAGCCGATACGCAGCGCGCGGTTTTCATGCTTTTCGCATTCCCGGGCGGCGGCTTCATAGTCGAAATGGTCCGGATTAGGCCAGGTCCATGCATCGAGCTCTTCAATCGTTTCAGTTTCGTTCAGCGGATAGTAGGTGGTATGGGCGTTATATTCGGCGCCGTTCCAGTGGTTGATATATTTGTAGCCGAATTCGTGGGTAAATTCTTCATGCCCGTCCGCAGTCTTTCCTACGGGCAGTTCCGGTCCAATGTATGGAATCCAGATGTTCCATACGTCGATGTCGAGTTTGTCGTGTACAGCGTCATAGGAATTGACGCCGAAATGTTTCATTAGTTTTTCATAGGCCACATCGACACCCTTCAGGAAGCAAGGTACCCGGTCGGGCGTCTTGTGTTCGAATGCTGCGCGAATACGCTCTTTGGATGTCATGCTCATCAAGCCCCCATCATCTTGTGGTAATAAATATGATTAATAAAATAGGTATACACCCGTAGTTTACGAATAATAAGTTGATTACAAAACTTTAGGTGGTATTTATCTTAACTAATATGGAAAATTTATTCTGGCAAATCAATCTGACTGAAAAGCCGGCCTGTCATTACATTGGACAGGCGGTTTCCGAAGAGCATAACAACGAGACATACTGCCTACCCAACCTGTGGTGTATTCACCTCTATGATTTTGAGGGAACACTGACGATGAAAGAGGGATGCCTGGACGTGCATCCGGGCGACATCGGTTTTATTCCGCCCGGCAAAACGGTGTCCTATGCGGTTTACGGAACCGGCGTCCATATTGCCTGTCACTTTTTGATGGACCGACAGGATGAATCGTCGCAGACCCTTCCGGCCCTGATACCCACCGGAGCGCTCTATCCGGAATTTTCCGCGGCCTTCCATCAGGTACTTCACCTGCACACCAGCCATCCCCTGGCCGCAGACGTGAAGTTGTGGAGTATGCTGCTGGATGCCGAACAGATGTGGCAGAAGGCCCGCAATCGTGAAAACGCAATTCATCCCGCGCTGGAACGCTGCATTCAGCATATTGAACTCAATATAAGCAACAGGCTTCGCGTGTCGGAACTGGTGGAGATTTCCAAAGTATCGCCCCCCTATCTCGTTCGGCTCTTCAAAGACCACTTGGACTGCACGGTTACCGAATATATCCAGCAGCGGCGAATGGCCAAAGCGCAGCATCTTTTAACCGAGACCGACCAGCCCGTTAAGTCCGTTGCCATCGACTGCGGCTTCACGGACCTTCAGTATTTCAACAAATGCATCCGCAAAACGTTCGGCATCCCTCCCCGCGCATTCAGATAGTACCATAATCAGAATGAGCGCCCCGCTTGCTCATCAAAGGCCAAAACACTCGCTCTACTTTCCAACCGGAACGCTGCGCGGTTCCGACTTATACCTTTCCAATACCGTTTTCATTCGTTCCACTCGCTCAGGATGCTCGGCATAAACATTCTTTTTCTGTTCCGGATCCACAGACAGGTTATAAAGCTCGCCCGGTTGATCGTGCGCAACATAACCGCGTGCTGCGGCATACCACTCCGGTTCGTTATCGCGATCGCTTCCATTGGGCGCATCAATAAAGACCCAGTCGCCCATGCGAATTGCAAACTCCCCCTTCAAACTGTGATGCACGGTTCCATTGCGCAGCGGCTCCCTGACTTCCAATCCCTGGAAAACCGGTAACAGGCTCACGCCGTCTTCCGCCATGCCTTCCAAACATTGGAAACCGGCCATCTCTGCGAAAGTCGGCATAAAGTCGGTCAGACAGACCGTTTCTCCCGAAACACTTCCCGCTTTAATTCCGGCCGGCCACGACACAAAAGTCGGAACATGATGCCCTCCTTCCCACAGATCACGTTTCACACCGCGGAAGTCCCCGCTCGAGCTGTGGCCTGTATTGCGAAACTGATCATAGCCATGATTTTCAACCCCGTTGTCGGAAGAGAAAACGACCAGCGTATTTTCATAAAGCCCGTTATCCTTCAGGGCCTGCATAATCTGCCCGACATGATGATCGATCTGCATGCAGAAATCGCCATACGAACCGATGCCGCTTTTGCCCTGCCATCCCGCTGTCGGCACCACCGGGTTATGCGGACCGGTGATCGGGAAATAGACAAAGAAGGGCGTCTCCTTCTTCTGGCGGCCGATATAATCGATCAGCTTATCGGTGAGCTCCGGCAACACGTTGACCGCTTCAAAATCCTTGTGTGCCGGTCCCGGCCGATGGAAGGCCTTAATTGTGGTCGGCTTACCCACAAAGCGGTCATTTTCGATGTAGACGTAGGGCGGCATATCCAGCGATCCATTGATGCCGAAAAAATAGTCAAAGCCATTGCTGACCGGGGAACGCTTAATTAGCCCAGACCAATCCACATTGGTTTTCATTTCGCCATCATCGACCACCTTCTTACCGTCTTTGTAGGTAATCGTGCCCCCGCCCACCTGCTTCGCCTTCTTCCCATCCGTCGTCGGCAGATCCATCCCCATATGCCACTTGCCGATGCAGGCGGTGTTGTAGCCCTGTGCCTTCAGCACCGAAGCCATCGTCTCGCGCCCTTCTTCGATGAGTGCCCCGCTGTACCCGCCGAGCACCCCGCGTTTCAAATTCGAGCGCCAGCAGTAACGACCGGTCAGAATGGAATAGCGGCTGGGCGTGCAGACACCCGACGACGTATGCGCATCGGTCAGCATCAACCCGCTCGCCGCCATCGCATCCAGATGCGGCGTCTTAAATTTAGCTTCCGGGTTCAGGCACGACACGTCGCCATAGCCCATATCATCCGCCAGAATAAACAGAATGTTGGGTCTGGCCGCTTCAGGTTTTTGATTTCCTAGGGCTGATTGCAGCGAGAGCATAATCAGCAAACTAAGTATAAGTGGTCTATTCATAATTTATCGCCGGACACATATTATTTGAGTTTATTCTGACTCCGGTTACCCTCATTCAACTTTGCGTATCCGAACAGCAGCTCCCCCGACTTCGTCAGCCCCAAACATTTAGCGGCAAAGTTATCGGCCGTAATTCCATTGCCCTTGCCGGAAAAGGTAACGACCAGATCTTCGCCATCTTTCTCCGTTTTCAATACCTGGCACCCACGCCCGAAGTTCACCTCTTCAGGGGCACCGAAAATCAGCGATTCAACAGCCACATCTTCCAGAGGTTGGAAACCTTCTTCTGCCAGGATCTTTATCCGAAGAACATCTGTAGTCGGCCGAACGGGATCATTGTTCAAGAGTTCAATACGGCGTGGCACGACCAGAGGGATCACCACATTTTTGGAGCTATGGTTGTCGTTTGCCCGATCCTCATCTTTCACCACATCAATCACCGCAAAATTCATATGGGTCGCGCGCCCGTATTCATCCTGCCGAACTTTAGGCCGCTCAAACTTGTACCACTGTTCCTGCGAGCCGCCTTCGTGTTTCATGATCCCGGGCGTATAGGCGTAGCCTGGATCCCATTTCCAGCGAATGCCATCGGGAGAACGCATGTAGAGCGCGTAACGGCGCTTCCAGTCATTGACAACCAGGTGGTACTGCACTTCGTCTTTCCAGATCACCGGATCTTCAAAGTTGTTCGGGATTGCGGGGTAGACGCTGCGGTCGGTCACTTGTCGGAAATGTTCGTCGCCCTGATCGCTAATGAATATGTAGCCGTTTTTATTCATCACAATCATAGACCCATCCGCACGCGGAACATAGGTACGGTTGGTGGTGTTCAACTTTTCTTTCTTCCAGTCGAACGAGGCTTTAATTTTGGTCCAGGGTCCGTTCAATGTTGGTGCGGTGTATGCTTTTTCGCCCATCACACCAATCGTAAACGAGCCGTCTTTCCGCCGATAGATTTCCGGGTTATGTCCCGGCCCAATGACCTCAATCACTTCATACGGCCCCAGCGGATCTTTGCAGACCGCATGCACCACTTCAGAACTCCACCAGGTATGATGCCCGGACGCTTTTCCGCTGCCCTTGATGTTATCTTCCGGCCAGCGGCAGATAAACAAGTGGTTTTTCCCGTCATCGCCAATGAGTATATTTCCGCCCCAATAGGAATAATCGGCATCTTCAATCCCGTTATTCACTGCACGCGGAATCACATTGGCTGCACCCCAGACATCCGCGCGCAGTTCACCCTGAACCGGTACAGGAAGGAAACGGTCAATGAACGCACCACCATGGACCAGTCCCTCCGGAACCTTATACTGAGAAGGAACAGGTTCTGCCTGAAGAGATACAGGCAGGAGAGCCCAAACAGCCCATCGGACGATTCTCATTGTTTTCATCGCTCTACTCACACTCATTAACTCCATAACAACACCGATTTAAAAATATAATGTGCCTACCTTCTACCAATTCGTAAACAGAAACGGTTTCGGATCAAAGTCGTCACCGAATTCAACTTTCACCACATCGGTAATATTGCCGGCCTTCAGGGTTGATGGAATGGAGAAACTGAGCGTTCCGTCTTTATAGGTGAACTGAATTTTGTCGCCGGTATTCAGCAGCGTCATGGACTTCGGTTTTGCCGCGCAGTCCTTCAGGACGACCGGATCTTTTTCTGTTGCTTCATGATCACGACAATGGAAATACCAGTTACGGTCCTTTGCAGTGATCGGCACATTACAGCGCTCCGGCCAGGGGCCGCCACCATTGATGCCGAAGACGGATTCCTCGTTGGTTTTCATCCACTCTTCCATGTCGTCGAACAGGCGCCAGACCTGATCCTGATAGGTGCCGTCCGGGCGCGGTCCAATATTCGCCAGCAGGTTACCGCCCATGCAGCGCGCTTCCGCTAACTTCCGCAACACTTCATCGGAAGGATAAAGCTCTTCGCCCTTACGGGCATCATAATGCCAGGAACCTTTCTGGATGATGGAGTTCACTTCCCACCACCAGCCGTTTTTAACAAGCGGCTTAATGTATTTTGGGTCCGACATGCCAAAGCCTTCGGCGGTGGCATGGTCGCCACTGCCCGGATCGCGGTTGTTGCAGACAATACCCGGGCGCAGTTTGCGAATGGCCTCAACGGACATGCCGTGCCCGCCGTCGCCCCACCAGATATCCGGATCAAACTTTTCAATCAGCTCCTTAACCTGCCCTTCGTTATACTGGCAGTAGCAGCCCCACATGCCCTGCGGTTCCTTCGGCAGCGTTTTCACCCACTCGCCCTTAAAGTTCATCTTTTTATTCGGGTCGAAGCTGAAGTTCATGTAGTCGCGGATGAAATACCAATCCATGCCGGAATAGTAGAAGCCGACTTTCAGATCATTATTGCGGCAGGCCTTCACAAAACCATCCACCAGATCCCACCCATCGAGATACTGCCGCACGCCCATCAGCGCCCAGTCAGAATCCCACAGCGCATAACCATCGTGGTGTTTCGTTGTTAAAACCGCATACTTAAATCCTGCGCGCTTGGCACCCGCCATCCATTTTTCAGGATCATACTTCGTGGGATTGAAGGTTTTCGCCGCGTCCCAGATTTCCTGCTGAGGATGAAATTCACCGCGCTTTTCGCGGTCCGGCGTCCAGCGTCCGGCCCACGCTTCACCGGTCGGTTCAAATTCACTGACGATGCCCCAGTGCATAAAGATACCCAGCCCGGCATGCGGCCACCACTGCGCATCGGGATGATCCGTCCGTTCCCGCCGGACCTGCAGCTTCTGGTTCTTCGATTTATTCCAGCCCGGCCAGTAAAGATATTCCTTACCGTTTTCGACACGGACTTCCGGTTTCACTTCACCGCTTTTCTCATTCTTATACGAATCCGCGCTGCCATCCACATGCTGCTGCGCCGATGGTTTCGCCAGAGCACTTAAACCAACGAATAAACATAAAACAATAGTTAACTTTTTCATGAGATCATCTCCTAATTACCAATGCGTGAATAGATAGGGTTTGTAGTCAAAATCATCGCCGAACTCCACCACCACAACGTCCGTCACATTTCCGGCTTTCAGTTTAGCCGGTACCGTGAATGACAAGGTTCGATCTTTGAACGCATATGGAAGCTGATCGCCCGTACGCATCAGCGTAACCGCATTCGGCTGTTTCGCGATATCCTTCAATACAATCGGATTGTTTTCGGTTGCCTCATCTTTCGTGGCGTGGAAAAACCAGATATTGTCGCGGCAGGTGACCGGCACGTTGCACTGCTCCGGCCATGGTCCGCCGCCGTTGATGCCGAAAACTGAATTGCTGCATGTGGACATCCATTCCGCCATTTCATCAAACAGGCGATAGGCATCGTCCTGCACTCGTCCGTCCGGCCGTGGACCAATGTTGGCCAGAAAGTTGCCGCCCATCGACCGGCAGCGCGCCAGCTCCCGCAAGACATTATCCGCCGGATATACTTCCTCGCCCAGATGTTGGTCATAGTGCCAGGATCCCCTCTGAACGATGGAGTTTTCTTCCCACCACCATCCATTGGCCACAACCGGCTCCTTTACATATTGCGGCCGCGCCATCTCAAACATTTCAGCCGTGGCATAATCCCCGCCGCTGGAACAACGATTGTTGCACACAATTCCGGGGCGCATTGCGCGGATTTTATCCACATGCATACCGTGGCCGCCATCACCCCACCAGAGGTCGGGATCGAACTTTTTAATCACTTCCCGCACCGAGTTTTCATTAAACTCATCATACGCTTTCGAAAAACTCGGCGGACGTTTCGGCAGGCTTTTCACCTTTTCGCCCTTCCAGTTGACCAGCGTGCCCGGCTCCATGCTGAAGTTCATGAAATCGCGCTCGAAATACCAATCCATGCCGGAGTAGTAGAAACCGACCTTGATATCGTTATCACGGCAGGCCTTCGCCCACGGCGTCACCAGACAGCGCCCATCCATTTCCTGCCGCACGCCGTACACGGAATAATCCGAATCCCAGATCGCGTAGCCACCGTGGTGCTTCAGCGTCAGCACAGAATATTGGAATCCCGCTTTCTTCGCAGCAGCCATCCACTTGCCCGGATCATAATCCGGGGGATTCCACCCTTTGGTCGAGGCCCATAATTCAGCCTGCGGATAAAAATCCCCTTTATCCTCTCTAGCCTGCGTCCAGCGCCCGGCCCACCCTTCGCCATTCGGCTCGAACACACTCGGCATGCCCCAGCAGATAAAAAGACCCAGCCCCGCATGCGGCCACCACTGCGCATCCGGATGTTTTGTCCGCTCGCCTTCGACGTGCATTTTACCGTTTTTCCACTGCCCCCAATGAGGCCAATAATAAAACCGCTTGCCATCCCGCTCCTCAATACGCGGAACCACCGTTTTTCCAGTATGATCGGTATAGCTTACCGCACTGCCGTCCTCAAACTGCCCCGGCTGATGCTGACCGCTGGAACACACAGCCATACCCACCATTAAACTCACCAGCTTACATTTCATCATCTCTCCCCCAACATGTTCTCGTGCTCATTTAAAGCAGATGACGGGAAGACTTCCCATCTTTGGACAAAATTCACCCAAAAATGTTCTCGTGCTCATTTATGTTGATTTTTTCTAATATCCCACTATTTTCCAATGCTTGGAAAAACGATGAAGAACCCTGTTTATAAAGAAACCACCGCCACACTGGCTGATGTGGCTGAGAAATCCGGCGTTTCCCGTCAGACCGTCGGACGCATCCTCGGCAGCGGAGCTCATAAACACAAACCGGATACCGTTGAACGCGTAAAGCAGATTGCCAACGAGCTGGGCTACCGCCCCAACCTGCTCGCCAAAAGTGTGGTTGCCGGAAAAACCTACAGCATCGGCGTGCTCATACCTCGCGCCAACCGGGATGACTTTTTTGCCGACATTCAGATCGGCATTCAGGATGCCCTGCTTGAAACCGACTGGGCCCCCATTGTCCTCCAGACCTCGGAACAGGCCGACGAACGCACCTGCATTCGCCGCCTCGTTGAACGGCGGGTCGACGGCATCCTGCTGATTCCCCACGAAAACAACGTCGACTCAGACCACTTCGCCGAAATTATCGAGCGCCGCATCCCGGTTGTCACAGTAAACACACGCCTTAAAAACATCGAACCGGTCGACTTTGTCGGCACCGACGAATTTGACGGCGGCCGACAGGCGGCCGAGTATTTACTGGGAATTTCCAATGATTGGAAACTCGGCGTCGTTCACAGCTCTGGTCCGTCCGAAAACCTCGGGCAGCGTCGCCGCGGTTTTATCCAGACATTGGAAACCGCCGGCAAGGCCTGCTCCACCTTGGAACTTACAAACTGGACACTTGAAGATAACCTCGCCCCCCTCGTTAGTTTTCTAAAACAGTCCAACCGGCCCGACGCTCTCTTCTGCATAACCGACAGCTATGCCGCCATGGTTTATAAAGCCGCCGAACAGCTCGGCCTTCGCATTCCGGACGACCTCGCCGTGATCGGTTTTGCCGACCTGGGTTTTGCACAATACCTGACCCCCGCCCTTACGACGCTCCGGCAGGATGGGCGGCAAACAGGAGCACTGGCCATACGCAAACTGATTGAACGAATCGAAGGACGCTCCAGATGCGTTACAGAAACCCTCCTCAAAACGGAACTCATCTCCCGGGATTCCACCGCGCCCCTTCAAACGGCATAAATCTGGCAAAATATCATATAGTTTTTACGGGATAGCGCATTCCTCTTTTTACCGGATCTGATACCTTTAATGGCTTCAAAACCGATTGAGACGATTTGATAAGGAGATGTGCATGAAACGCAGTTTAATCGCAGGAGCGGCCCTGTTGGTGACAGGTTTAAGTTTTGCGGC
Source organism: Pontiellaceae bacterium B12227 (assembly GCA_029432775.1). Lineage (GTDB taxonomy): Bacteria > Verrucomicrobiota > Kiritimatiellia > Kiritimatiellales > Pontiellaceae > Pontiella. The sequence continues at coordinate 48,642 of JAROAZ010000013.1, forward strand.
AGAAGAAACCCGACCGAACATTATCTGGGTGATGTCGGAAGACATGGGAATCGATCTGGAATGTTATGGTGCTGTGGGCGTGGAAAACCCGCACCTGAATAAGATGGCCGAGGAAGGAGCCCTCTTCACGCGTGCCTATGTGGCCAACCCGATCTGCTCACCGAGCCGCTCGGCCATGATGGTCGGCGCGAGCCAGACCCTGTTCGATGCACACCACCACCGAAGCAACCGCAACAAGCCGATTCCCGCGCCGTACAAGCCTTTTACCGTTTTCCTGCGCGAAGCCGGCTATACCTGCATTCTCGGCAGCGACCTGGTCATGAAAAACGGCCGTAAAATCGACTGCAACTTTAAACACGAACCAACCGGCCCCTACGACGGTGTGGAAAATTTCGGACTCTTCGACAAGCTCGACAACTTTACCGCTGCCGATCAACCGTTCTTCAATCAGATCCAGTGCGTCGTCACACACCGCGGCGACTGGTGGAACCCGATCCGGAAAACTTCCAAATCCCCGGTCAAGCTCGACGAAATCGAGCTTCCACCCTGGATTGCCGATACCCCGGAAACCCGCTACGACTGGGCCGCCTACCTCGACACCGTGGAATACATGGACGACGAAGTCGGACAGATTCTGCAGAAGGTGAAAGACGAAGGCATCGCGGACAATACCTACGTTGTCTTCATTGCCGATAACGGCCGCTGCAATCTGCGCGGCAAAGGCTATCTGCAGGAAAGCGGCATCCATATTCCCATGATTGTATGGGGCCCGGGCATCAAACCGGGCACCGTGGTGGACGATATCGTAATGAGCACCGACATCACCGCCACCATCCTGAAACTGGCCGGCGCGGAAATGCCGGACTATCTCGACGGCCACCCGGTCTTTGGTGTTGAAAAGCCGGTCTACCGCGAATACGCCCGCTCCGCCCGCGATATCTGGGATGAGGTCGATGAGTGCTCCCGCTCTATTTCGACAAAGAAATTTTCCTACATCAAAAACCACATGCCCGAAGTGCCGTGGGATGCCCATCAGGCTTACCTCGATCTGAACCGCCCGGCCATCCATGTCATGCGCACACTCAAAGCCGAAGGTAAACTGACCGGCGCCCCCCTCGCCTACATGGCCGAAAGCAAGCCGGCGGAAGAACTCTACGACAACGAGAAAGACCCGAACCAGCTCAACAACCTGGCCGGCAATCCGGAATATGCCGAAGTGCTCAAACAGATGCGGGCACTGGAAAAAGACTGGCAGTCGGAAAACAACGACCTGGGTCTGGCCGATCTCGGCAAACGCGTTCCGGAAATGACCATGGAATGGGCCGCCCAGACCGAAGCCGGCGTGAAAAAGCGCGCGCCCGACCTTTGGAAACGACTTGAAGCCGGCGAACTGATGGAAACCCAGCAGTTCAAAAAATATCGCGACGACAAACAGAAGAAGCCAAAGAAATAGGAGCGCCCCATGTATCGACGTTTACTTTTTGCCGCCCTCGCCCTTTCAGGTGTTGTTGTTGCAAAGCAGCCCAACATTCTCTTCATCATTGCCGACGATGCCTCAATGAACACCTTCGGAGCCTATGGCGGCACCACCATCAAAACACCGGCCTTCGATCGGCTGGCCACAGAGGGCGCGGTTTTTAAGCAGGCCTATAACTGTAATCCAAAATGCGCTCCGGCTCGCGCCTGTCTGGTGACCGGCCGTTACAGCTGGCAGCTCGAAGAAGCCACCAACCACTGGCCGGCCTTTCCCGCCAAGTTTAAGTTCTATCCTCACCTGCTGCAGGAGGCCGGCTTCCATACCGGCTACACCGGTAAAGGCTGGGGCCCCGGCTCCTATGCCACCGAAAACAACCCGGCGGGTCCGGCTTATAACAAAATCAAACTCAAGCCGCCGTATAAAGGCATGAAGACGGTCGACTATGCGGGCAACTTTGAATCCTTTCTTGAAGAGAAGCCGGCCGACCAACCCTTCTGCTTCTGGTTCGGCACCTATGAGCCCCACCGTGCTTATGAAAAGGATTCTTACCAGAAAGAAGGAATGTCCCTGGAAAGTGCTGTGGTCCCACCCTTCTATCCGGACAATGAAACCATTCGCGGAGATATTCTCGACTATGCCGTGGAGGTCAAATGGGTGGATCGTCACATCGGCCTCGCCATCCAGGCATTGGAAAAACGCGGACTGCTCGATAACACGCTCATTCTCGTGACTTCGGATCACGGCATGCCGTTTCCGCGGATTAAGGGGCAGATCTATGAAGAAGGTTTTCACGTGCCGCTCATTGCCTATTGGAAAGGCGTGGTTCAGCCCGGCCGCGTGATTGAGGATTTTGTCAGCTTCCCCGACTTTGCTCCAACCATCATGGAAGCGGTCGGCATGGAACCGCACAAACAGATGACCGGGAAAAGTTTCATCGATCTGCTCCGGTCGCCGAAGTCCGGACAGATCGACCCTGCACGCGACTACGTGCTGCTGGGCAAAGAGCGTCACGACACCGGCCGTATGGATGAGAATGGCAATACGGATCTCTCCTACCCCGTTCGCGCCATCCGCACCAAAGAGTTCCTCTACGTCCACAACATCAAGCCCGACCTGTGGCCGGCCGGCAATCCGGAGTTCGGCCTGCGCAACTGCGACGGCTCCCCGACCAAGACCTATCTCACCGACCTGAAGCCCGGCGACACGGAATACAAATTCTATGATATGAGCTTCGGCAAGCGCCCGGAAGAAGAACTCTATCAGGTTCAGAAAGATCCCGACTGCATGACCAATCTTGCCGGCAACCCGGAATACGATGCCGTCAAAAAACAGCTCCGCGAACGGATGGAAAAGAAGCTCACCGCTCAGGGCGACCCGCGCACCCTCGGGAACGGCGATATCTTCGACACCTATCCCTACGACGGAAAACAGTTCAACTACGAAACCGGGCAGACAGCCAAACCCAAAAAGAAATAGACCCATGAAAATATTACTGCTCACTGCCGCACTGGCAGCATCCGTAAACGCTTTTGCAGGATCTGCTGCAAAGAGCACTCAACCGAACATTGTCCTGCTGTTTGTCGACGACTGGGGCTGGGCCGATATGGGCTGCCGTCAACCGGACGTCTTTGAAACGCCGAACATCGACTCGCTCGTTCATGAAGGCATTGACTTCACTCAGAACTATATTGCCTGTCCTACCTGCAGCCCGAGCCGCAGCACGCTCGTGACCGGCAAGCACCCGGCCCGACTGGAGATCGTTCGCCACATCCCGACGGGCTCCCGCAAACATCCGGAGTTCGATAAATTCGGGCGCACCGAGCAGGAGTACAGCCTGTGGGAAAAAGACCCGGCTCAGTTTCCCGTTAAAAACTGGCTCCCGCTCGAACACACCACCTATGCTGAAGCCTTGAAGGAACTCGGGTACTACAACCTGTTTGTCGGCAAGTGGCACCTCGGACACGAACCCTACCATCCCGATAAGCAGGGATGGGACAAGCAGCTCGGCACCGGCAACTTTGGCCATCCGCACAGCTACAATGCTCCGTTCTTTAAAAACTCGGATGTTTATAAAGACGTCAAAGAGGGCTACCTCACCGATAAGCTCACCGACGAAACCGTCCAGTTTATCGAGAGCTACGACAAGAGCCAGCCCTTCATGATTTCTCTCTGGTATTACACTGTGCATAGCCCTTTCAACGGGCGCCCCGACTACTTGAAACATTTCCAGGAAAAAGGACTCGAAGGTCCGTATGCACATTATGCCGCGATGGTTAAATCGCTCGATGACTCGGTGGGCCGGGTACGTGAAGCACTCGATAAAAAAGGCATTGCCGATGATACCATTGTGATCCTGCTTTCTGATCAGGGCGGCGCATTTGACAATCCACCTTTCCACGGCGGAAAAAAATCCGACACCCTCTATGAAGGCGGAGCGCGCGTGCCGTTCGTATTCAACTGGCCGGGCGTCACCAAGACGGGCGCAGTCAACAACAGCATTGTGCAATCGACCGACCTCTTCCCTACCCTCGTGGAAATTGCCGGCGGCAATCCGGCAGACTTCGAAGATCTCGACGGCGTCTCCCTGCTTAAAACCATCCGCAACAACAGCGAACTGAAACGCGGCGAGCCCATCTATGGCTTCCGGGCTTATGAAGATCTCTATGCTTCCGTCCGTTCCAATGATTGGAAACTTCTGGCCTACCGAAGCGGCCTGCTCAAACTCTATAACATCGCCAAGGATGAAGGGGAAACCAACGATCTCGCCGCATCCAACCCCGAAAAAGTCGCCGAGCTGAAAGCCAAACTGATCGATTGGGAAAAAGAGATGAAAGTCGAAAAATATTCAGGCGTTCAATAAGTCAATGTAGACGGAGCATCCTGCTCCGTTGTACAGGAAAAAGGTTCAGTTGATGCAAAGTTATCTAAGTCTCACGATTGCCACCGTTGCTCTATCCACTCTCGTTAGCCACGCGAAGAACCGCGCTCCCAGGTTTGAGGCGGACATGGAGTCGCTCCGGCAATACGAATGCCCCGAGTGGTTCCTGGATGCCAAGTTCGGTATCTGGGCACACTGGGGACCGCAATCGGTACCCATGCATGGCGACTGGTATGCCCGGGCGATGTATGAGCAGCATTCCAAAGGCAAACGCGCCGACACCTACGACTTCCATTGTAAGACCTACGGCCACCCCTCTGAGTTCGGATTTAAAGACATCATCCCGCTCTGGAAAGCGGAGAAGTTCGATCCCGATGCGCTGATGAAACGGTATAAGGCCGCCGGCGCAAAATATTTTGTCAGCATGGGGGTGCACCACGATAACTTCGATTTGTGGGATTCAAAATTCAACCGATGGAACGCAGTTGATATGGGCCCGAAGCGCGACATCGTGGCCGCCTGGCAGCAGGCTGCGGAAAAAGAAGGGTTGAAGTTCGGCGTATCGGAACACCTCTCCGCCAGCTACGACTGGTTCCAGGTCGCGCATGGAGCCGATAAAGACGGGCCCAAGGCCGGCGTTCCTTACGATGGAGCTGATTCTAAAAACTGGGATCTCTATCACGCTCCCAGCACGGCCAAGCGCCAGTGGGTCAGCACCAACGGCCAGTTTGCCCAGCTGTGGTTTGCCCGCATGACCGACCTGCTCGAAAACTATCAACCCGACCTGCTCTATTCCGATGCCGCCCTCCCGTTCGGCCACTATGGCGAACAGATGCTTGCCAACTATTACAATGCCGACCTGAAAAAAAACAGAGGCAGGCTGGAAGCCGTTTATCTGGCGAAGCCCGCCCGGCATAATAAAGGTTGGGAAACCTTCGATGGCGAAACCTGTGTGGAAGATCGCGAGCGCGGCGGACTGGCCGACATCAGCCCCCACCCCTGGCAGACCGATACCTCTATCGGCGACTGGTTCTACAATGAGCACTGGAAGAACGAAGATACGGGCACCATGTATCGCTCGCCTTTCTGGGTGCTCAGCACGCTGGTGGATGTAGTCAGCAAAAACGGGAACATGTTACTAAACGTACTCCAGCGCCCCGACGGCAGCATCGACCCGGAAGTCGTCGATCTGCTTGATACACTGGCGCAGTGGATGGATGTGAACGGCGAAGCCATCTTTGAAACCCGTCCGTGGATCAAGTTCGGCGAAGGCCCGCAGAAGCGCGAAGGCGCCGCCGACTGGAAAGAGGATTTTGAATACACCCCAAAGGATATTCGCTATACCCGCAACAAAAAGAACTCGGTGCTCTACGCCATCCCGATGGGCATGCCCACCGAAAACATCGAACTGAAAGAAGTCGTCAACTCCAGTCGTGAAGTTAAGTCCGTCAAACTGCTTGGCTCAAAAGAAAAAATAATCTGGACGCAGACGGATGATGCGTTGATCATCACTAAACCGGACCTCTCGGAGAGTAACGTTCTGCCGGTCTTCAGAATCAAGTGGAAATAATCTATCACCAGAAATAAAACAGACACCGCCATGAACATTCCAAGAATTGGAAAACAGAAGGCACTCATCCCGCTCACCCTGCTGTGCGGCGTTGCCATCGCACAGACCGGCACCACGCTACCGGATGCCTTCAACACCAATGCACTGCAGTGGGTTGCCGATCTCGGCTCTCACCAATACACCATCCCGCTCATTGACAACGGCCGGCTTTTTATCGGCATCAACGACCATGGTATTGAACACCCTGCCGTCAAAGCTTCCGGCGGCGGTATCCTGATGTGTCTCGATGCCATAACCGGGACCCCGGAATGGCAACTGCCTATCCCCCGCTACGAAGAAGGCGACATTGCACCTTCACACTATAACCGGTGGAAATGTGGCGTCTGCTCGCGGCCTGCGATTGACGACCGGCATCTCTACATCGTCGGACCACGCGGCGACGTTCTCTGTATCGACCGCAACGGACAGGCTGACGGCAATAACGGCCCCTTTAAAAACGAAGCCGAATACATGGAGGTTCCGGGATATGCGTTGCAGAAAAGCGACGGCGACATCATTTGGAAATATAACTTCGTCGAACAAAACAACGTTGTACCGCACGATGTCTGCGGTAGCTCTCCGCTCCTGATCGGCGATTATCTCTATGCCTGCACCTCCAACGGTCAGGACAACAAGCATCGCTACATCGTCAACCCCGAAGCCCCGGCTCTCATCGCGCTTCATAAGACGACTGGCCGACTTGCGGCTACGGAACAGGAAGGGATCAGCGAGCGTACTTTCCATTGCAACTGGTCCTCGCCCGTGGAAGCCCGCATCAACAATAAGCCGGTGGTCCTCTTTGGCGGCGGCGACGGTATTCTCTATGCCTTTGAAGCCCTTTCGGTCATGCCCGACAACCCGGCAAAGCTCAGAAAAGTCTGGCAATACGACTGCTGCCCCGCACGCTATCGTTTGAAGGACGGCCAGCCCGCCATCTATTCCAAGCACAGCCGCCGCACCCCCGCAGGCCCCAGCGAAATCATCGCCATTCCCAAAGTCGTCGGCAACCGCGTCTACGTGGCCATCGGTCAAAGCCCCAACCACGGACCGGGACAGGGTTTGCTTACCTGCCTTGACGTTTCAACCGGAAACAAAATCTGGGAATCCGCCGAAGTTGATCGCACCACGGCTATGCCGGCCATCCACAACGGTCTTCTTTTCATCAGTGACTATTCCGGAAAGCTCAGTTGCCTCGATGCTGAAACTGGTCAACTTCATTGGCAGCATGACATGGAGTCCGGTTCATGGCATGCCTCCCCCATTGTTGCCGACGGCCGGGTATACATCAGCACCGAAAAGCGCGTTCTATGGATTCTCGCCGCTGAAAAGGAAAAACGGGTGCTTAACCGTTCCCGCGTAAAATCACCGACCATCACTCCGCTGGTCGAAAACGGGGTATTCTATCTCCCCACTCAAAAAAGGCTGTATGCTCTCAAAGCACCTTGGCTGAACACCCCGATGGAGAATCAACGATGAAAGCTGGTTTCACTTTTTTCATTCTACTGGCAGCCAGCCAACTATTCGCTTCCAAACCGATTCATATTGTCTTTCTCGCCGGCCAATCCAATATGGCAGGGAGCGGCAGTTACATGGCCCTCTCTGAAGCCGATCAGGCACGCGCCATGGCGGCATCCTCGCGGGTTTGGTTGAGCCGCAAAGGAGGTCCCGCACTTCCGCTGTCTTACGAAACCTCCCAATATCAATTGGAAAAGCGCGGCTTTGCTGAAATCTTCGGTCCGGAGCTGTTCATCGGCATCACGCTGGCCGAAGCCAACCCGGAACAGGAATACCTGCTCATCAAATACACGCAGGGTGGTACGGCGCTTTACGGAGCCTGGAATCCGGAATGGTCCGCGGAAAAAGCGGATGCGGTTGAGACCAAGGCCTTCAAGAAAACACTGAAGCTCTACAGCCTGCATCACGCCGCGATCCACAAAGAGCTGAATCGACTCAAAGCCGAAGGTCGCGAATACCGGATCGTCGGCATGGCCTGGATGCAGGGAGAAAATGATGCGGCTCAGGAAATCTCTGCACGCAGTTATGAAGCAAATCTCAAAAAGCTGATTCAGGGCTACCGCACTGAGTTCCAAACATTGGATATGCCGTTTGTTGCCGGACAGATTAACTCCAACTACGGCGCTTTTCCGGAAGGCCCGGCGATGGTGCGCAAGGCCTTTATAGATGTGGATGAGGCCGATGAAAATACCGGGGTCATTCAAACCAACCCCCACGCGCCCTGGACGGACTATCCCAAACACGACGATCAGGTTCATTATAATCACGAAGGGCTCAAACGCCTGGGAACCGATATGGGCAATGTACTTCTGGAGCTGATGAAATGAAAACGGCTATAGCGCTTTTTGTGACCACATCCACCCTCCTTGCCGCCAGCCCGGGAACATTGATTTTTTCAGATGACTTCAATCGTGCCGAATCGCAGGAAATCAAGGAAGAGATCGGCAACGGGTGGTACACCGCCAGCGAGACCCGGGCGAAAGGAAACAAGCAGGTCGATCTGCGTGACGGGGCGATGCACATCTACATCCATGAGGTCGCCGACCATGCCGTCTCGGTCAAACAGGATCTGGAACCGTTTAAAAACGGAACCGTTGCACTTCGATTTATGCTGGAGAACCCCGAAGACAGCCTCGGCCTGAACTTTGCCGACCTGAAATACAAACCCGTTCACGCCGGGCATATCTGCATGGTCCGGATCAGCACAAAGGATATTCAGATTTCCGACCTGAAAACCGGAAAAATGGACAAGGTTCTTCAGACGGCCCGCAAAGCCAAACAGCTGACCCCGGAGCAACAAAAGCTACTGAAGTCCAAAGAGCAAAAAGTGCCGCACCAACTCGATACCGGAACGTGGTACGACTTGCGGATAACCATTCTGGACGAAACCATGACCATTGCAATTAATGGGAAAGAGACCGCCTCCTTTTCATCCGAAGGCATCGGCCATCCCACCAAACGAACACTGCGCCTTTCCGTTCCGAAACAAGCCGTTGTGGACGATCTGACAATTTGTAGCTTGCCTTAATCGATCCCCCGTCAAACGCGTCTTGCGGAGTACCGTTCTATGTTTTCTTTACGGCGCGAGGCGTAGTGATGCCACCTTGTTGATTTCCGGCAAAGTGATGCCGCTGAGAACTTCTTTGCTGCGATTGACAACCATGATATCGGGCCATGCTGCATTGGCGTGATAGAAGGCAAAAGCAACAGTACCGTTTTCCAACTCAACCAGTCCGGTCACATGCCCCTTGCCTTTTCCGGTAAGCCTGCCGTCTTCCAATGGTTGGAAACTCCAGACCGGATTTCCTCCCTCATCGAACTCTTCAACCTTCAGGAGCGATCCGATCAACGTGTTTCCGCTCTTCAGGCGAATGGCGGAAACCGGCTGGGTGAACAACCCGAAGTCCTTCAGGATTTTCCCATCATTGGAAACTTCATGCACGGTTCCGTCGGCGGTCATAGGGGCGAGATAGGTTCCCTGCGGGGTTTTGCGACAAAAGCGGAACTGTCCGTGTTTACGACGGTCCTTCGGCGACAGCTGAATGGTCGTAAGCGTCTCTCCTCCAGCATCAACCTCCAGCAGCTTTCCCGGCCCTTCGTTGCCGATCAGAAAGCGCCCGTTGCCCAGAAACTGCGCCACCGGATTCTGGCAGCCTTCCGGCACATCGTAGCGCCATAGCAGTTTCCCATCATTGGAAATCATTTTGGCGCCGGGAATCTCGCTGCAGAAAATATTCCCCTCGGCATCCACATCAAAATCCTGCGGATGGCGGATGTCCGAATACGTCCAAAGGATCTTACCGGACGAATCGACCTTGTGAATTCCATCCGGCTTGTGGCTCGTGAACAGGAAGTGCTTTTCCGCGAAACAAACACCTGCCATGACCGAAACTATAGCCAGCGCATGCGTAATAGACAGCCACGAAGAGGCACAAGAAACACAAAGACCGGAACTGGTGGCTTTTCGTGCCTTTTGTGCCTCTTTGTGGCAATTAGTCGGCCGCATCACATGCCTCCGCAGTCGGTGTTGCCTGGATTATTCGCTGGGCTGCATTGCGGCATCGGATTCATGAAGGCCTCTTTGCCCATCATGTCGATGCGCGGATACTGTTCCAACCGATCGCCGCCAAACTGAATCGCCCTGAGTGCTTTCTGATAATCGGGATCGTCCTTACTTCCAAACACTGGAGAACCATCTTCGTTGGAGCACATGCCTGCTCCGCCGGCGGCTTTTGCCAGCGGGGCCTGCAGGAAGGAACTGTGCGACGGATTCGTCAGGTTAATCCGGAACTCCGGCCCCAGCTTGTTAACCAGATTCCATTTTCCGGTTCCGAAGCCGTGTGACGTCAGCGCTTTATCGCCCCAGAGATCGCTACGGACTTTCATGCGCAGCGGCGGCAGCCACGACTGGTTCAACGCATCACGCTCATGACAGTCGGCGCAACGACGGTCGGAGATTTCCTGCAGATCGCCCTGTGCCCAGGTAATGTCCTTGCTCTTTGATTCCCAGGCATCGCGGGCACCAATGCCGCGGACAGCCGTGCCCACGGTTGCATAATCGTAAGTGGCATAATACGGCACGTTGGCATCGATCCAGCAGTAGACGCGGAACTTTTCATCCCAGCTCAGTTCAGAGCCGCAATGCGTCTTATCCATGAATTCATCAATCCGGCTCACGATGGCACCCACCGTCTTCGGCGTGGTTTCATCATGATCCAGCGAGAAAACGGAAAGGTGATCCACAATATCGCGATCGACCAACTGATCGTAAGACTGATTATGAAAACGCGTCTTATCGCCGGTCAGGTTGACGCCGCCTTTCGGCAACGGCCCGCTGTGGCACTTGATGCAGTGCTTATCCCAGACCGGCTGTACAACGGTGCAATAGTCGAGCAGGCCCTGTGTACCCCACCCCTGTTTCTGCGGGACAACCGGCGCTTTTCTGAGCGCGGCCCGTGCTCCGAGGTTCGGCGGGGCAGCACCATAGCCAAGCTCCCGTTGTTCGTGACAGCCGACACAGCTGAGGTTTTCGTGCGGCATTACATGAAGGTCGGACCCCATCCGCATCAGGGTTCTGCCGTCTTCATCCAGCACGTTCAGCGAAACCGATCGCAGCGCCGGCACTTTAAAAAAAGCTGAACCGTCGTCTTCGACCGGGACCAGCCCGATCAGGCGTCGGGCGTGCACCGTACCGCGACCGATAATAGGCGTGTGCCCCCAGGCCTCGCCGCCGGCCATGCGGCGGCTCTTCTGCACCTGTTCCATCACAGCAATATATTTTGCTTCGCCCCGCTTCACGTATTCCGAAATTCCAAGATAAACATCCTGCAGCATCATGGTGGCGGTCATGTCCGCCCCGGCATCGGTGCGGTTCATCTCTTCAGGGTCGGAATAGTTCCAGGCCACCGGCGGAACTTTGTCGGCGATCACCGGCGGGCGTTTTCGCGGCTGAACAACCCACGGGTTGTAGCAGGAGAGATGATCCCCGGCTTCATAGATGATTTTTTCATTTCCGTAAGCATCGAGGTAGAGCAGCTTCAGCGGGGTGTACTTATCGTACGGCCGCTTGATTTTCCAGTTCCCGGGCTCCGGGCTCACCCACTCCGGCCGATGCTTTTCTCCGCCGTACGATACCAGGAACTGCTTCTCATTCAGCGCGAAAGGCGTGCGGTAGCCATCGGCATAGGTCTTATCTCCATACACCGGGGTTTCGCGGGTAATCCAACGATAGCCGGCACCGCGCGGTGCTTCGGGCCCGTTACCATTCCAGACCAGACCAATCATGCCGGCATGGTGATTATGGTGTGGCCCGAAGACCGATAGAATTTCCGGACGGTCCGGAATCGGCTGCGCCCACCAGAAACCGCCCGGATCTTCAATGGTATTGCCGAAGACCAGCTGCAGGTTCGTGCCGTCCGGATTCACTGTCCAAAGGCCGTGACGCGCAAAGACGTTTTTCTCAACCCCATAATCCCAGCGAGTGAACATAATGCGCCCATCATTGGTTACGCGCGGCGAATGGTCGCTATCGATATTCGCCGAGAGCAGGCGGACGTCCGAGCCATCGCGCGCCATACTGTAAAGCAGACCGGCATGCTTCCCCTGGCATTCCACCCAGGTATTCGCGCGGGTTGAAATAAAGGCCAGGCGCCCGTTCGGCAGTTCAATCGGGCTGATGTCGGCCGTGTTCCCGTCGGTGATCTGCTTCAGGCCCGTTCCATCCACTCCGACTTCATAGATGTTCCAGCCATACGCAATATTCTTTTTCTTTGCCGAGAAAAAGATCGTTTGGCCATCAAAAGACAGGCTCATATCGTTAATACGCATTTCGGGTTCGGAAAAGATCACCTTCGGTTCGGCATCCGGCATCGATGGATCCAGCATACAGATAGCTGCGGGAAGCGATCCATAAGTTGCATAAGGCGCAATGGCATTCTGATCGTGCAACGGCTTTTTGATGAAAAGAATCGGCGACAGTTTTTGAATTTCTTTCTCCAGAAAAGTATCGATTTCCTGCTTCATAGCCGGCGCGTCTAAAGCGTTACCGCTGGCAAGAGCCTGTTCGGTCTTTTTCTGCAGCTCTTTGAGTTTACGGTCATATTGATCCGCCGCCGGCGTTGCCTTAAAGGACTCCAGTGTTTTTTCAATATCATAGTCGGCCGGTGAATACATTGGAATCGGCTCAGCCTTGAATTTAAACCGCGCCAGATAATCAGCAGCCGTTAATTGGTCGACCGCATTGATATCGCAATAGAACGGGTCCTTGATCCGGTGCATTCCTTTTACAGCAAAGGCGAACCCGTGTTCCGCCCAGCGGCTCACATTCTTAATCAGGAGATGATTCGTTCCTTTTTTCAGCCTGAGCGGTCGCATGTCCACCTTCTTATAGCGGCAGCCGGCGTACATCCAATCATACGTGAAGACATTTTCTCCATTGAGCCAGACCTTGTAGCAATCCTGAAAACGTAGGCCGATGCTGATCTCCTGATCGCAGTCCGATTCGATTGTGCGGTAAAGATAAACCGCTTCCATGCGCGATGGAGCCGGCCCGCGCGGCAGCAGGTTATAAAACCCATCCGCATAATCCTTCCGCACCTCCCATTTCCGATCCAGATCCAGATAGCCGGGAAACGGCTTCATTTTATATTCGCCCGAAAGGTTGATTGAGGTAACGGCATTCACCGAGTGCCGGATCGGCAGTGCTTTATACACCTCGATTTCGCGGACGGCGGGCGAACCGCCGAAATATTCAGAGATCCGTAGCTCAAGCCGCTTTGCCTTGACCGAAGGAAAAGTGACAACGATCTCGTTGCCCGTGTATTCCGCATGCTTCACCTCGGCTATCACATCGCCATCGGCCACCAGCGCAAACGACTTGGGTGCAAAGTTATGGTGTTTGTAGCCCGAGATGCGGACATTGCTGAACGACACCGCTTTCTTCCAATCCAGCTGCAGCACATATTCTTTGCCATGATCCTGATCGTCCCAATACGTATCCGGATTTCCATCGTTCGCACCGCCGGGATTATGCCCCTGTGCCGGAATGCCGTCCGGACTCGAAGCCGTTGCGGAAAGCGCCAGGTTTTTCCGTTTCTCCGGCTGCTCCAGGGCAATGCCCAACGACTTGAAATAGTCCAGCTCCGGCCCAAAACGATATGCCAGCGTCCGGTCCATATTACCGAACTCCTCATCCTTGAAGGGGCCGATCACATGCCAGTCGCCGAGCTTCGGCTCGGCCGCACCAGCCGAAAAAGCCGCCAATAGTATAAAAACAAAAACGTTCTTCATTCTGCTCCCCCCAGCCGGGTTGAAATCATTGCTGCCGTTTGTTTGAGCAGTTCTCCATGTTCCTTAAAAACCGATACAGGAAAGCGGCTGCTCGGGCCCGTGACAACTAGGGCCGCAACCGGCGTTCCCTTTTCGCCGAATACCGGTGCGGACAGGCAATGGATGCCCTCAAGCTCCTCTCCGAGGTCGGAGGCAAATCCCGTCTTGCGCGCGGTTTCCAAGGCCTGGAAAAATCCCTTTTTGGTGGTGATGGTCCGGTTCGTGAATTTTTTAAATGAAAGCCTGGAAATCATATCGTCAAGATCCTCCTTCTCCATGAAGGCCATCATCGCCTTACCGGGAGCCGATGAGTGCAGCTGAAAATGGGCACCCGTTTCCACGACCAGCCGCAAAGAGTGCGGACTGGGAACATAGTCGAGCACAATACCCTGGGCGCCCTCTATTGCACAAAGGGTAATGGTTTCCCGGATCTCATTGCGCAGTTTTTTCATGAGCGGCATGGAAACCTCGATCAGGCTCGTGTGCTTGAGCACATGATAGCTCATCGATAGCAGCTTGCGGCTCACGCTGAATGTTTTGGAATCTTCGTTGCGTTCGAGATAGCCACGCAGATGCAGCACGCCGGTCGCCCGGTAAACAAAATTTTTCGGAAGCTCCAACAGCCGGGCAATCTCTGAAGTGCCCAATCCCGCCGGATGCTCGGTCAATAATTCAAGAATGGTCAATCCACGCTCCAGATTGGTCATCTTGAATTCCGATATTTCTTCCTGTTTCACTTTAGCAATCATAAGGACTCCAATATTTAGAACGACGTTCTATATTTCAGATTTTGGATACCAATGACATCATAATTTTCAAAAAGAGTGAGCCGGCACGTTAATTTGACGCAATAACATATGTCCTTTGCGGAACTATGTATTTCGAGCCTGCGGAGCTTCCGGTATAAATTATTCGTATTTGTAATGAAAAGGAGCCCGTATGAGACCACTTGCCTGCATTGCTTTAGCGTTGCTTATGACCACCACTGCTTTCGCCATGGGAAAAACTCCCGTAAAACAGCCCAACATCATTCTGTTCGTTACAGACGACCATGGTTTGGATGCACTGGGTTGCTATGGAAATCCGATCATCAAAACGCCCAACATGGATCAACTGGCCGCCGATGGCGTACGCTTTACCCGGGCTTACTGCACCAGCGCCAGCTGCGCCGCCAGCCGCTCCGTGATCCTGACCGGACAGTTCGGGCATGCCACCGGCTCCTACGGCCACGTGCACGACTACCACCACTTCAGCACGTTCGACAACGTGAAATCGCTTCCGGTCATGCTCTCAGCAGCAGGCTACCATACGGCCCAGATCGGCAAATACCATGTCGCCCCCGAATCAGTTTATAAATTTGACGTGCGCTACAAATGCGACCCGCGCTCGACCATCGAAATGGCCGAAACCTGCAAGCCGGTGATTGAAGGCGACAAGCCGTTCTTCCTTTACTTCTGCCCGGACGACCCGCACCGCGGACATCCGTTCACGCCGGATCCGTGGGATGCTCCGAACTCGTTCGGCAACAAAACCGAAGCCTATCCGGGTGAAGTCATCACCACCTATGACCCCAAGGATGTGATTGTCCCCTCGTTCCTGCCCGACACCAAAGAATGCCGAGAAGAAATGGCGCAGTACTATCAGTCTGTCTCCCGTATCGATCAGGGCCTCGGCAAGCTGCAGGAACTGTTGAAGGACGCCGGAAAAACCGACAACACCATCATCATCTATATCTCCGACAACGGCATCGCCTTCCCCGGCGCCAAAACCACGGTCTATGAGCCGGGCATCAAACTGCCCTGCATCGTCAAAGATCCGCGCAGCAACTTCAAAGGACAGGTGAATGAATCCATGGTCTCCTGGGTCGACCTCACCCCGACCATTCTCGACTTTGCCGGCGTCGCTATTGACGGCTCTGACTTCCACGGCCGCTCTTTCCTTCCAATCCTTGGAAAGAAAGATTCCAAAGATTGGAACTCGGTTTATGCGGCACACAACTTCCACGAACTCACGATGTATTATCCGATGCGCGTGGTGCGCACCGGCAACATGAAGCTGATCTGGAACATCGCCTATGGCCTGAAATATCCGTTTGCATCCGACCTGTGGGCCGCTTCCACCTGGCAGAGCGTCTACCGTAACCAAGGTGAATACTTCGGCCACCGCAAGGTGCAGGACTATCTCTACCGCGCCGAGTTCGAGCTCTACGATCTCGATAAAGACCCGGAAGAAAGTGAGAACCTCGCTGATAATCAAAAATACGCCGAGCAGCTGGCTGAAATGAAAAAAGAAATGCAGCGGTTCCAGACCGACACCAACGATCCGTGGCAGATCATCTGGGGCAACAAGAGTAAAATGCAGGGCACCGGCGTTAATCTATAGTTCCAACCTCTGGAACATTCCAGACTTTGGAAAGGCTCCGGATTCCGGAGCATTTTTCTTTAAACAGAACCCAGTTTAACTTTTCTACCCACCACCTGGAGATTATCTTCCAACTCATTCAGGTTTTCCATCTGGGAGACACAACAGGATAGATTCGGGTTCTGCAGCGCCCAGAGATAGGACTTTGCAAAAACAGATAAATCATCTCCGGGGATAGCTGTATGCATTTTGGCAGCCCGCCACGGCGGCTGATTCTTCATGCTGAACAGCTTGGCCACCTTCATGGCAATCAGCCCCATTCCAGACTGGTTCGCCTTATAGATCGCCGCTTCCAACGCCGCATGATTGGCAATATTATAGGCAAACATGGCGGCATCGTAATATCCAACCTCAGCCGCATTCAGCAGATTGTTCGTCACATCATTATGAAATGAGGTAGCTGACGCCCGAATCAAACCCTTCTGCTTAAACTCAGCAAAAAGTTCTCCGAGAAATTCATCCATCATTTCCGGCATGGCACACCCATGCGGACAAAACAGAACGTCCAGATAATCGGTCTGCATTCTTTTCAACGAACCTTCGAGCAATTTATAGGCATTCGCCTTTATCTGCCCCTTCCACTGCTTTTTCATCCCGTGTTCTTTGAGCACCACATAGCGAAGGTAGGTTGTGTCAAATTGCTGCTCCTGACTCCCGAAATAGTTTATGTGGTAGCCGGGTCGCTTCACCGACCGCTCAGCCAGCATATCCTGCGCCTTTTTACGTAATGCCTCCTGCTTATCAGACGGCAGGCTTTTCATAATCTCATTCACAAACCCCTGAATAATTCCGTAGTAGGCGCTCATCTTAGAGGCAAGAAAAACGTGCTCTCGATTACCTGACTGATGGAAATAGCGTCCGAGGTTTTTCTCTACCTCGCCCTGACTGTATGCAAATGCACAGTCAAAATAGTTCACACCCCGTTCAATGCTCTGGTCAAACAGCGCGTGGCTCTCATCGTCTGTAAACGGGAACGTGCCCAGCACAATTTCGGACACCATAAAGCCAGTCCGCCCAAGAGGTCGGTAGACCATTTCACTTTGTTTATTTCGCCATTCCGGTGTGGGACGAGCCCTGGAGACTAACGGATTGGCACGGACAGGTCCTGAGGCTGAAAGGACCAGCGGAGTACTGACTACGGTTTTCTGGAAAAATGAACGACGGGTTTCAGATAGCTGCTTCATTAATATAAGCTAGATGATCATCTATTAGGTGGCAACTGATCTTACGGCCAGTTTCACGTGGTCGGCCTCTAAACCAACGGATTCGGCTGTCACACTTATTTTTCCCGCCTTTCTCCCTGCTTTTACAATCAGCATGCACATACCGCTGAAGGCATCACGATGATCGGCAATAAACGGTGCGGTGGTTGATGCGTTGCCATTGCCGACTGCCGCAATAGAGCCGGCACCTTCCACCTTGAATTTCACGGTGTTATCGGCCATCGGGCAGAGATTCCCTTCTGAATCCTCAATACGGACGGTGACGTAGGACAGATCATTCACGCCGGCCTGCAGCCTGGAACGGTCGGCAGAGAGTTTAACCTGCGCCGGTACACCGGCGGTTCTAACCTCTTTATCTACAACCGCCTTTCCACCGATGTAGCCGACCACCTTGATCGAGCCCGGCGCATACGGCACGTCCCACGAGAGACGGTACGGCGACATGAACGTATCGCCTTCGTAGCGGTTAAACTTGACCAGCAGTTCCGTAAGATCTTTGCCCTTCATCTTTTTTCCGGCCGAGCTTCCATTTACAAACAGTTCCACCTCTTCGCAGTTGGTATAGGCATAAATCGAAATATCAGTATGACCGGTGCCCTCCCAGTTCCAATGCGGCAACACATGCACCATCGGCTCCTTCGTCCACTGACTCTGATAGAGATAGAAGCGGTCCTTCGGTAGACCGCAGAGATCAACGGCACCGAAATAGGACGAGCGCGCCGGCCAGTCGGCATTCCAGTAGCCGTTCGTACTGTTATCCTTTCCGCCATACGGCGTCGGCTCGCCCAGATAGTCGAAACCGGTCCAGATGTATTCGCCGTAAACTTCCGGATTCTTTTCCAATGCCTGGAACTCGACATCCGGCGGATAGGCCCACGGCGGGCCGATCAGGTCATAGCTGGTCACCTGATTCGATTCGTGGGTCTTATATTTTTCGATCGGCAGATGATAGACCCCGCGGCTGCTGGTGCAGGATGAGGTTTCGGATCCGATCACCGGATTATTCGGCAGAAATTCATTCACCGGATCGCCGTACGCCAACGGCTTATAGTTCATGCCCGCAATATCAATCTGCGCCGCCATCCCCGTTTTGTATGGACCATCCCACCAGTTAAACCCGCAGGTGGTCGGACGGGAAGGATCCATTTCCTTCACATAATCATGCAGCTGCCGGGCCATCTTCGGCCCCTCAACCTTTTCGCGCTGTTCCAGAATTTCGTTTCCGATGCTCCACATAAATACGGAAGGATGGTTGCGGTCGCGTCGAACCATATCCTTGATATCGCGCTCGCCCCACTCCTCGAAGAACTTGTTATAGCCGTTCTCCACCTTGGCAATTTTCCAAACATCGAACGCTTCGTCCTGCACCAGAATGCCCAGTTCATCGCAGAGTTCCAGCAGCTCATTCGACGGCGGATTATGGCTGGTACGTATAGAGTTCACGCCCATCCGTTTCATGATCTGCAATTTTCGTTCGTCTGCGCGGCGATAAACAGCAGCCCCAAGCGGTCCGTTGTCGTGATGCAGACAAACACCCTGAATGCGCACAGGACGACCATTCAGCTTAAATTCCTTCTTCGTGAATTCCAGTGTTCGAATGCCGAAGCGGGTACTGGTCTGATCCAGCTCCCCCTGCTCATTCGAGACGGTGGAGATCAGCGTATAAAGGTTGGGCGTTTCCAAATCCCAACGCTCCGGATTCATGACCTTCAACACAGCATTCAATTTGGCCGACGCCGCTTGTATGGCCGTTGCAACCGTCCTGCCGGAAGGACTTAAGATTTCATAGCTCACCGACATCGTTTCGGAATCAGGATTTCCGGCCAGATTTGTGACTACAGACACTGAAGCTTCAGCATCAGTGATTTCCGGCGTTGTGATATAGGTCCCATACTGCGCAACGCGTACCGGATTGCGGAAATCGATCCAGACGTTCCGGTAGATGCCGGCTCCCGGATACCAGCGTGACGAGAGATCTTCCGGAGTCAGGCGGACCGCAATGGTATTTTCCCCACCGAAATTCAGGAAGTCGGTCAGGTCGTACTGGAATTCGATGTAGCCATACGGACGGTTGCCGACAAATTGGCCATTCACCCACACGTGTGCGTTATACATAGCCCCATCGAACGTAATCAGCGCCCGTTTTCCTTCAGCTTCAGCCGGAACAGCGAATGACTTACGATACCATCCGGTTCCATGGAAAGGAAGGCCGCCGCAACGGGCGTTGTATTTAACGTCGAACGGGCCTTCAATGGCCCAGTCGTGCGGAAGATCCAGCGAGCGCCAGGAGGAATCATTGTAAGAAGTCGCCTCAGCCCCGTCGACCGCTCCCTTATGAAACTTCCATCCTTCGTTAAAGGAGGTTCTGAATGCTCCGTTCTGCACGGAAAGTTTTCGTGATGACATGGCCCATCCTGTAGTGGCCGTTGCGGCCGTCGCGGCTCCGACAAAATTCCTTCTATTCATTCAGCGCTCTCCTTTGCGTTCCATAGATACTGAATACAATGGAAAGGTTCTCATAAAACACAAAAACAGTAACCAACAGATGCATAGATCTTTTGATCTAGTACCAACGAAAAAAGCCACCACATAGTGGCGGCTTTACCCGTACAGCCTGCACTACGTGCCGGCTTCTACGCTACAGCTTCAGCCCGTCGAATCCCGAGAGGAACTCAACCATGGCCGCCTTCAACGGCTCCACACCGCCAACGGCATCACTTTCAATATTGATTGGCATTTGCGGATCGTGCAGCGATTTACGGATCAGGATCCACCCGCCGTTACAGGTCACATGAACACCTTCGTAGCTGTTAGGCGTGCAGGACCAGCCATCCTGACTATCCACGAACGCTTTGAAGCCTTCGAGCACCGTGTCGGCATAGGCGGAGAAATCATCCACCAAAATCTGCGGACGGAACTCAATGGCTTCGGCCGGCTCCGGCAGTTCGGCAATCAGTTCATCCACCGTTCCTTCGCCCGCCGCTTTCAGCTGCGCAATCTTGATGAGGATTTTGGCAACCTGATACGCGCCGTCATCGAGGAAATAGTTTTCCTTCAGCGCACCGTGGCCGGACGTTTCCAATGCCAGGAAGCTCGGAGTACCGGCTTCGTTCAGACGAATGGCTTCGTTGATTACATTTTTATAACCGCGCTGGAAGCGGTGGTGAACGCCGCCCAGTTTTTCTTCGATGTACCATTTCAGGCCGCTCGAAGTTACCGAGTCGGTGACGATGGTGGAGCCCGGCTGCTCACCAAGAACGATGGTGGCCATCAGGGCAATAAAGCGGTTGCGGTTGATCGGCTTGCCGTTTTTATCCACGGCTCCGGCGCGATCCACATCGGTATCGAAAATAATGCCGAAGTCGGCGTTGTTTTCGGTCACGGCAGCAATGATGGCATCCATTGCATCTTTATCTTCCGGATTCGGAATATGGTTCGGGAACGACCCGTCCGGGTCGAGGAACTGGCTACCGGCCGTATCTGCGCCCAGCGGGTTGAGTACTTTGTCGACAAAGAACCCTCCGGCGCCGTTGCCGGCATCAACAACAATCTTCAGCCCGGCCAGAGGAGTTTCGCTGCCGGCACCCTCGCGAATAATTTTTACGAGATGCGCAGCATAGTCCCCCATCAGGTCGATCTTCCGAACATTGGAAGTTTCCAGTGGTTGGAACTCACCGGCTTCGGTGGCCAGCGTCAGAATTTCTTTGATATCCTGTTTGCCAAGCCCGCCTTCGCGAACGAAAAATTTGAGGCCGTTGCGGTTGAACGGCAGATGACTGGCGGTCAGCATAATCGAGCCGTCGTAGGCGTGGTTTGCGAAGACGGTCGACATGAACATCGCCGGCGTGGAAGAAAGGCCGCTATCGAATACCGCACAGCCGCCTTTTTCCAATCCCTGGAAAACCGCGGCTTTAATGGAATCGGCCGAGAGACGGGAGTCGGTCCCCACCGCCACCTTCAGGTCCGCCTTACCGAGCTTTTTTTCCAACCATTGGAAAAAGGCATAGCCGATCGTTCGCGCAATTTCCGGCGTCAGATTGACCGGTTCGCCTTCAACGCCCTCGAGTGCAACACCGCGCACATCGCTTCCATTCTGTAATTTGAAATATTTATCCATTTTGATCTCCACAGTTAAAATTTAAAAGGTCCACCTTTGAGAGCATCATCCCACAGGCATACAACCCGCACCATCCCTCTAATACAGGATGACCATTCAATCTGTTCTCAGAAAGGCATGCACCGCCATTCCCTCCGGCATCCCGGATCTCCGGAATGGACGGCAAGAACATCGTCCATAGAAGGTCCGTTTTATTCCTCTTGAGTTCAGATTATTTACAAAAGAGCGCGCAGAATCCCATAAATGGGCCTGCGCCGCCATAAAGATATTCTCAAAAATAGGGTCCATCATCCTTCTTTTTGCATGAGACAGAACACAATTTCGGCCCCGTTCACTCAGTCGTTCCGAATTCTGAACATTTTTCCTGATGCGTACGCTGGAATCCTGCGCAGAGACACACCGAAAACCGCCTCAGACAACCCATTCGTGAAAAATAGGCTTCATTATCAACAAACATACGGACTCGCATAAAAAAATCAGTGATTCATACAAGAGCGGTGAAATGTGAAAAAATATCCGATTAACTAATAATCCGACCTATAGCACTATGTAAATAAGTCGATGTTTACGTTCTCCTTCGACAGATGGAGAAACGCATTGGATCAATAAAGGAGAAAAAATGAAGAAAATTATAGCAATAGCTGTACTTGCAGCAACCGCGTCAACAGGTCTTGCCGAGGTTATTGTGACCGATAGCATGGATGACTTGACCGGATGGTCTGCGAATGCCAATTGGTCAGCCAGCGCAGGAGTCGCGGAAACCGCATTAGCAACCCAATTTATGACAATGCAGACCGGCGTTGCTGCTCCTGTAAACATAGGCGACTATGTTTCGGCCTCAGTCAAGCAGAGAATTTCGGTTGGATCCGTGGGCCTTACCAATGCAAACCAATACGCAACCCGGATTGCCATTGTGGGCGATGCAACGGGAGGCTCAGGTCTTGCCAAAGCAATGTGGACGCGCAGAGATCTTGATGCCGTTCCTGGACAAATCTGGGGAGTTGGTCAATCAATCGTGAACGATCCCAACGATTGGAAGTTTGGTGGATGGAATAACATATCTACAATCGGATTGAGTGCAACCACCGATGCTACAAGTGATTGGTTTACCGCTGAAGTGACGATCACAAAAACGGGAGCAAGTGCCTACGATTTCACGGCCAGCTATTATAACAGCTCAGATGCTCTTATCTTTTCCGATACCATCATTGGATCAGACATGGGTAGCCTTGCAGGTCAAAGTACCTGGTATCTCAACATGGGTACAGAATACCAGTTCACCACAGCGGCTGATCTCACCAAAATGGAAGTGGATTCTGCCACCCTGACCTCCTCCATCCCGGAACCGGCCTCGCTGGGTTTGGTTGCGGTGTTTGGTGGAGCCGTGCTCTTCCTCCGTCGCCGCTTAATGATCTAGACTTCCAATCATTGGAAATGATAAAGCCCTCGCTTCCGCGGGGGCTTTATTGTTTCAAAGTAGAGCCGCCGCTATGCGGTGGCTAACAGGTGAAGCCAGCGCATAGCGCAGGCTTTACAGCAAAGGGCTAAGTACCGAATAGTCCTGCTTGGCAAGCTGCTCTGAGCCATAGGCGGTAAAATGGACATGGACATTGTGCGGGATTTGTAGTTCCTTGAGCTGAGGTTTTGCAAATGCATAGAGATCGTTCACTGGAATCCCCTGCTCTTTCATGAGTTTTCGAGCCGGTGCGTTATAGGCTTCCTGATCCAGATAAACGATGGATCCCGGGCAATCTTCCGGAATCGGCGTGGTGGTGGCAAAAACGAGCTGTGCGCCGGTGCGTTTCAGTTCCTTCACAAAAAGTTCCAAGTGCTGGAGATATTTCTCCGGCGGGAATTGTACGCGCGCGCCGGGCTGATCGGCATCGAGCGTCTTGTTGTCTTCATCCACATGCTTCATGGCATGCAGGCCCCAGTTAAACTGAATGATGTCCCATCCGCGCTCACCGCCCTTCTCCATATATTCATCAACGATCTTCTTCCAGTCCGGTTTGGCCTCGTTATAGGTCGTGCCGCCGGAATAGACGATCGCCTCGCCGGCAAACAGGTTGCGCGTTGCGCCGTAGTAACCGCCGACGATCGAGTCGCCCACGATCAGGATACGCGGGCGGTTTGGATCGGAACCTTCGTTGAACGCCTCAAAAACGGCATTCGCCACCTGCTCGGCCATCAACTGCGCGCCGACTTTGGTCGGCAAATTGGAGTTGTTCTGCACCATTTCGCTCAGGCGCGTGCGGGTGTAGTCGCCAAGGTCGTTCACTTTTACGCCGTTCGGGCCCAGCTGCTGCTTAAACTTCGAACCATAGGCCCAGTCGACGCCGCTCGCATAGCCTGCCATTTTCCCACGAACCGGCGTGGTGGTGCAGCCCACCAGAAAGGCGCCCGATTTTTCCAATGCCTGGATGAGCCCCGAATAGATGCCCCAGATTTCATTCTGCGCGGCCCGCGGTTTTCCGCTTTCGTGAAACATGATCTCCCGGCCATAGGAAAAGTGGATCACTTCATAGCCCTTGCCATAGATGTGCGTACTGCAGAAGGCCGCCCAGTCGGGTTTTCCAACCTTTGGAAACTCAACAAAGGTGCACTCCGCCTTATCGCCAATGAGCTTGAGCAGCCCGGGCTTATAGGCCAGCATGACCTCATCGCCCAGCAGCAGGACGTTGTGGTTTCCGCGGGCCAGAACGGGCAGCGCAGAGGCTGCGACCGCAGAAGAAATAAACATACGGCGCTGCATTATACCTCTGGAATCAGACTGATCGGTATCTCCAGTTTTTTGTCATCGGCTCCGAGCGCGAAGTCGGTCACGACAAAGTCGTTTTCCTGCGACCAATTGATTTCCGCACGGCGGTCACCCAGCACGATTGTACCGAGCTTGTTGCGGAACCAGTTCGCCAGTTTTACATACTGCGGATCATCGGCCACGTTCCAGCGTTCACCGGGATCGGTCCGCAGATCGTAAAGACACATCTGAACGTCATCACGCGGACATTCCAGAGCCCATTTAATATGGGCACCCGGCTTTTCGCCCCACTTGTCGCCGGGCTTTCCATCTTTGTTGCGGGTTTTCATGGAGAATGCAAAGTCGCGCGACCGCATATAGGCGCGGGGCCCGACGACATGATTCATCTCGCCGACAATATATTCACGCTGCCCGCTCTTTACCGATTTCCAAAGGCTGGAACCATCCAGGTATTGGAAATCCTTCGAGCTGATATCCACCCCCGCCGCTTCGTAGAAGGTCGGAGCGAGATCGACAAACTCGACCAGGTTTTCGGAGTGCTTCCCTTTCGGGAACAACCCCTTAATCGAGGACGCGGCCACCATGGCATTGTGCGTGGACTGATCCCACGGGCCGAACTTGGCCTCGATCCCCTGCTCGCCCAGATGCCAGCTGTGGTCACCGCAGACATAGACAATGATCCAGTCGCGACCGGTCTTCTTGTTGTGCTTGATGAACGATTCAACGGCGCGCCCGATCTGGGAATCGCCGTGCGCGCAGAAGGCATAGTAGTCGCGAATAGCCTGCAGCTTCTCCTCTTTCCGAAGGTTGGAAAAATTCATTTTGGCGTGAAGTTTTTTAAGCTGCGCCGGCATCTTCTCCACTTCGGTCGGATCGAACTCCGGAATGATATAGGGAATCTCCCGCTCCTTCGTTTTGAAGAGCTCGCGGAACTCTTTCGAGGGCAATACCGGCGAGTGCGGGAAATGGAAACCCAGATAGGTAAACAGCGGTTCGTCCGGTTTTGCTTCGTTTTCCAGATAGTGGATAAATGCGGAAGCGATTTCGCCATCGAGTGTCTTTTCGGTGGGTTGGGAGCTTTCACCCCCGATAATCATGCCGCTCTGGTCGCGGGTGTAGGCGCGCAGAATGTCGCGCTCAGCATCAATCGCATCGCGGTTGGCACCGTCCTCCGGAAGCAGCTCTTTGTTTTTACCGCGGGAGGTAAAATATTCCTTTGTCGAGCCGTCGGGATAGTAGAAGCGCTCCACCCGCTGCGAGCCTTCCGGGCTCCATTTGGTTTCCGGAAAGAAATCAGTGCGCCCGCTCTTCTGCAGATCGTTTTTCTTTTCAACGACCACGTCATATTGATCGACCGTGTTCCAGGTCAAGCCGGGGCCCCAATCGAAAATATAATAGCCGTGTTTACCGAACTGCGCGGTGGTATAGCCCGCCGAGCGCATCACCTGCGGGATCGTCTTTTTACACGGATCGGCCGCCTGATGATTCTGCTCAAAACCATAGACACCATTCCGGAAAGGATACTGCCCCGTATGCATGGAAGCGCGCGATGGTGCGCAGGCCGGTGCATTGCAGTAGGCCTGCGAAAAAATGGTTCCCTGCCTGGCCAGTCGGTCCACGTGCGGCGACATCACATAACCGAGCGGGCTCAGCTTTGAACCACTCACCGCTTCATTATAGCACGCCAGCGAATCGGGCCGCTGATCGTCGGTTACAATCCAAAGAATGTTCGGCTGTTTTTTCTTTGCCGCAAGACTGCGGGCCGCCACACCGGCCACCAGTGCCGTTCCCATAAAATGTCTTCTGTTCATTTCTACTCCAATTCAACCGTGGTTCGATAAAAGCGGTTGGAGCTGAGCGGATCCAAGATTTCAATCAGACTTCCAGTCCCTGGAACTCCGTTGGTAAGAGCCGTCCAATCTCCCGCCAGATCTTCCGTGTATTCAACTGAGTAAAGACGATTCAGCACCGATGGCATATACACCTTATAGATACCTTCTTCGGTTGCCCCGGCAGCATGGAATGAATCAGCAGAATCATTCGGACCCGTTCCGGCAATATATTCCGAGAAGGCATCCAGACCATCGCCGTCCACATCCAGACCGGCATCCTTACCGGGCACAGTCATTCCATTCATCAATTCCCACCAGTCCGGCACAAGGTCGCCATCGCTGTCCGTCGCGTCCGGCAGGAGCGTAGACGGATCTCCGACCACGTTGCCGGAGGCCTGCGCCAGGCCATTGATAGCCGACTCGGTGCTCTTGTCTCCATTACGGTTTACGTGTCCACCGGGATTATCGAAGAAGAGATTATTCTGCAGCAAAAAATTATCATGGTTAGCCCAGAACCCTTCTCCGCCGCCTGCCATCAGGATGCTGTCTTCAATGATGGTGGATGGAGAACCGTACGCGTCCGACTCGATGCCGTCGGAGCTATTGCTGATCACCGTGCAGCTGACCAGCTCAACCGTTCCATAGTTGTGGCGGATAACACCGCGGCCGAGTTGATTGGTATTCGCGGCAATCAGGCAGTTGGTCATGCGAACCGTCGTGTTTTCAGATCCCCACTGCATGGTAAAGGCACCGGCATCACCGGAGGTGTAGTTGTTGATCATCTGCGAATCGACCATCTCCACCAGCGCACCGTCGCGGGCTCCGAAGGCAGCACCACCGGCATATTTTCCGAAAGAGCGATTGTTGGAGAACTCGCAGTTTTCAAAACGCACTTCAGCCAGCCCCTGTCCATCCACGCCGTCCACATAGGCTCCGCTGCCACCGCCGTTGGCCGGATTGTGATCAACCATACGGCAGTTGGCGATGACGACATTGGAGCAGACCCCGAGGATTTCGATTCCGTGGTCGTAGCTGGCTGTGGTGCCCCTGACTGTAAACCCGTCAAACCGGAATCCGTCGCACCCTTTGATATTGACGGTGGAATAACCATCCGGCGGCGATTGAATAAGTGTCGGATTAGCGATCGGATCACGATCATCCAACGATGTATCGCCGGCGGCAAAACCTCCGTAGACCTTGAGATTGTTGATTCCGAAAAAAGTCAGATACTCGGGATAGATTCCACCAGCCACCCAGATCGAGTCGCCATCGTAGGTTTCGTTGATGGCTGCGGGAATCGATTTCTTCGCACTGTTCCAGCTCAGGCCGTCGTTGTCATCATCACCATTGGACGCATCGACATACCAGGTGGTGTCGCTCTCGGGCTTGATCCATGCGCGAACATAATCAACATCATACGAATTTCCGAGCTTATGAAGGTTGGCATTGATATCACTGAGCTTGCTCAGATAGTCATTGAATTCATTCCCTACCATCAGACGCTGCCCAACCTTAAAAGAGCCCGTGGCGCGCGTACGATACAACTGCCCGTCGATATAGATTTTGCAGGTATCTTTGTCCCACTCGAACCCGTAGACATGGAAGTCATCAATCATATTAAACGGTAACGTGTAGTGCTCGGGATCGGGGATCGAGTTACCGCCATTATCATCCACTCCCGCAGCCGATGGCGTTTTCCAGATGTGGAAGTTACAGGAATAGTAATCTTCATATCCGGGACGGCCGGAAGGACATTCCAGCATGTCGATTTCCCGATTGTACGAAGAACTGCCGCCGGTGAGCCACCAAGTGGTCATAATCGGGAAATCGAGCGCGCGGCAGCGGATTTCAAAATAGCCGTACCGTCGGGATGTGGTGCTTTGAAAATAGCCGGCATCATACAGGTAAACCTCGTCGTATTTATTTGTGTATGGAGCCGCACGCAGATCAGTTGTTAGGATGGCATGGCCTCCCACCAACGCCACGTTGTTATATTCATGATACACCGGGTCGCGCCCCTCCCAGTTGACGGCCTCCCACTTCCGCGGATCGAGCGCGGTGCCGTCGAACTCATCGGTCATGGGTTCATAGGGAACCCAACCTGCTGAGTTGCCGGGGTCGGTTAAGGGCCAGGCCTCGCCCACCACCTTCACCTCAAAGTTATCCATGTGCACTTCAGAAATTTTTCCGAACGCTTCGATGCTCAGTCCGGTGCTGTTTCCGCCGGTTGAATAGCCGGCAAAGAGCTCTGTGCCGGTTGAAATGCCCAGATCCACTTCCGAGGAGGTGTAGTTCACAGAAACGCCGTCCGTCAGAACCGCCTTCGCGAAGAGCGATCCGCTTACATCACGGATGGTCCATTCCACCCTGAACCAGTTGCTGGTATCCGCATTGGCGGTATTGACCCCGAGAGAACTGTGCGCAACCCAGCCTTCCACCCAGGGGGCTTCAGGAAGGCGATTTCCTATTGCGCCGCCGCGTTGGGCAATGTAAAACCCGTTATTCGTTCCACTCTCCCAATCCGGCGAGGTGGACACCAGCAGCCCGAAGACGTTCTTGTTCATGTTGTTCGTGATCTGCCCACCCCCGACATACACGTACCGGAAGTCGGAACAAACCACAGCCACCTGGCCACTCGAAATCGTGAACCCGGTCTGATGCGGAATGTGATAGTTGCTCTCGGCCGCCCCGTCCAGAGCGCCAAAGGCGTTATCGCGCCCGCTGAACAATTCCTGCTGGGAGCCGCCATTATCCTTGGCATCCCACAGAGTTCCAATGATTGGAACCCCGGAAATATAGGAACTGAAATCCTCCGAGACTACAACGCCTGCCCCGACCGGATTCGCACCCAGCCAAACACTTGCCGCTAACAAAACAAACGTGCTCTTTTTCATCATTCCAACCTGCCGGCGCTGAAGGCCGGTTTGCTCTGGATGCTGAAAAACCCCGCGCAAGGCGGGGTTTTTCTTACTTTCAGATTAAAAAATCTGAATTACTGATATTTCTCAACAATCACCTTATTGAATTTTTGAGCCGCATCTTCTGCGGGAATGGAAACTTGTTCCATTGGCGGAACGGCTTCGGTGCTTCCAGTGATGTTAACCCAGGTTCCGGTAGTCCATGGACCGGTTACCAGATTTTCGGTAGAGACCAGAGCATAACGGCCGGTACCATCCTGACGAAGCAGAATGCTGACTTCCATTCCATCGATGCTTGCGCTTTCGCCCAGATCACTACCATCTTTCGGATTACCGTCCAGCATCCACTCGCCCCAGTTCAGCAGGCCGTCGAAATCGTCATCGCCATTTTCGCCGCCTGAGAGGTCATATCCTTCAGCCCAAAGTTCGTAGCCAACCAGGTCCGGCACGATGTGTTTCACCAACAGATTATCGATCGAGATGCCGTTGGTGTTGCCGTAATTGGATGCACCGTAGAATCCGAAGAACAACTCGCTGGCGTTGTAGGTATTGGAGGCAACCACATCGACACCCACCAGGGAATCGGACCATCCGCTGACCATGTTCGATACCGTCAGGTCAACGATCCATGTATCTGCAGTCGCTGATTTTTCCAGCGAGTAAGTTACACGATGCCATTCGGTCGTCGTCGAACCATCAACAGCAACCGCTCCCAGATTGGTGAACGACGTGGAGAAGTCGTCCGCTCCGGGACTTCCGGCATATGTATCGATTCGATAGTCGCCGGTCGCCTTTTTGGCCACACGGATACCGACTGCATTGTCGTTATCGTAGGACGTACCCGCATTCGTGTAGACTGAAGAAAGGATCACATCCAGCATGGTCGAGTTATCTACATTCCGGCCATAGATCTTTTCGTCGAAGGCTATCTCGATCGTGTCGCCCACTTCAACATCCGTGATGGAGCTGAAGGTATTCATTTCGCCGCGCCAGTTGAGGCCAAGACCTTCCGACGGCCAACAGGTGGCCACCCCGTTGTCAGCGACGAAATGCTGCCCGCCATTCAGGACATCCCAGTCACGATCGGCATCAAGGTTCGCACCATCAGCCATATCATTGAAGTCCTCAACAATGATCACGCCTTCCGGCAGCATATCATCCGGATCCAGCGCACGGATCGTGCCGACAAAGTTATCATACTCACTGCCTTCTGTGCCTACGGCGAAATTATTAAACGCAGCAAACATGGCATAGAAACTTGCCTGACTGTACAGGTCGGCATTGTCCACCTTGACTTCAGCATTGAATGCTGCACCACTGTTCTGATTCAGCAAGGAGAGCCCGACAAACAACACATCGTCCTTAGTTGACCGTTCGATTGAATAGGTCACCCGCACAGTATCGCCGGTATGCACTCCGAGATCCGGATCAACACCAATAACGGAATCATCGAAATCAGCCACAGTGACTACGTTGGTTGTCTCTGCATAGTAGAGGCGCCATCCGCCACCGGATTTCTGATAGAGCCGGAAGCCCATGGCTGTATTGCTGCTGTCGTAGTAAGCCTGCGGACGATCATCCCAAACGCCATTGGTCCAAACTTCACCCATCATGGCAATATCAAGGTAGGCGTTATTATTCGCCTCGGCGGTAAATGCGCGCCAGTCAAACTCGATGGTCGCAGTTTCGCCGACCTGCGGTTCCATGGCGTTTTCGCTCATTACGCCGCCCCAGGTTCCACCGGTTTTATTGGTCGAGAAATTAGGACGTTGCATGGCATATCCATTATAACCGGCCCATTTATTATTGTTGTTGATCAGGTTCCATCCCTCCCGATACTGAACGCTCGCTTCGTCGGCCAGATCGTTAAAATCATCCTGCCAGATAATGGTCTCGAGCGGCGGGGTTCCCACATAGAAGTTGTCAAAATGGACTTCGCTGACCTGAGTGATTTCTTCAACGGTATTGGAGTTGGAACCATTATATCCAGAAGTAACACCCGCATAAATCGTAGTTCCTTCTGCAATCCCTGTATCTCGCGGGGTGCCATCAACAAGCACCACGAAAGTCTCGGAATTATATACATCCATATCCATCCAGACCGTACCATTGGATACTGAAAGGTCAGACTGCACAATAACCCAGTCACTGGTTCCGCCTGTGTCCGCGTTTACACCGAGATCACTGACATTAACCCAACCCTCAACCCAGAGGCCGTCGGTTCCGTCGTGGGCAAGGCCTATCGCCTTATTGCGCATTACGACAGCCTTGTCTTTTTTGGTTCCATTAAACCAATTCGTGGTGGTCCCAATATTCAAAGAAAAGAACGACTTGTTCTTAATATCCGGAGCTCCTCCTGAAGCATGTACAAACCGCATGTCGGTTTTGATGATGAATTCATCATCGCCAGCAAGCGAAAAACCATGGGTTGTCGGCGCATGGTAGTTCTGTATTGCTTTACTAGTATCAAGAACAGCATACGTTCCATCCGATGTCAGCAGATCCTGCTGCAGGTATGGGGGAGCTGTGTTCGTGTCAAACTTAGGTCTCCAATCATCTCCAAATATCGTACCACCCGTATACGAACTGAAGTCTTCTTCAAAGACGATCGTTTCCGCATGTGCGGCACCTGCTGTCAGTGCAAGTAATAGCATTAACGCTAATTTTTTCATCTCGTGTTCTCCTCATCAACGGGCCGCCCACCTCGGACATGTCATGCGGCTCTACCTCAGGTATCAGCCACGGCCTATTTGTGAACGTACACAAGGTATATTTGTTCACTGTAACATTCAATAGAAAACTTCCATCAGTTTTTATTAAAAATTCTCCTCCAAGGTCATTGGTTATGCGTTTTATTAAATTCAGCACCTCCAACTTACCGTCAAAAAGATAGCCATTATCTGTCAATTGCTATTTGAAAGCGTCAGTTTTTTGACTCAGGTTGTGACAAGAATCCTGTGTCGGCTTTAAAATGGGCACCGAACTGACGCAGCCCATACACAAAAAACCCCGCACGAGGCGGGGTTTTCCTATAATTAACCAGAGCCAGGGGCTCAGGAATTATTCAAGCTCCAACTTAATAAACACCGTATCTGCGGAAGCAGGAACCATATTTGAATAGGCGCTCAGCACACCATCCGTCGCACTGACATTGAACGTGGTGCTCGTGCCCCACGATCCCACTGTCAGATTCACATTAGTCAGGATGTGAGCAACAACGGAGTCATCGCCAATCAGGGAATAGCTGTAATACCCCGCCCCCATATCAATCGAGGGCTGCATTCCCTGATCGCTACTATTTGCCGGGTTTCCACCAAATACATATTCCCCGTAATCCAGGAGTCCATCTGAATCGAAGTCAGCGGTTTTCTCTCCGGTCAGACCCAGATCATCTGCCCACAGCGCAAACCCGCTCAGGATCGAATCTTCCGAGTAGAGGATCTTGCCCACCAGGTTATCGAGTTCGTATCCTGCGGTATTGACACCCAGTCCGGACTGGCCATTGCTGAGATCTGCAGCCGTATAAAAGCCGAGCCACAATCTCGATGCCGCATAAGCCGCGGCATTCGTAACCAGCATGTTCGACACTTCGTAGACACTCGCTGAAACTCCATTGGAGATCGAGATACCGCATTCAAATACATCGGCGGTAGTCGTTCTTTTCGCCGTATAGGTCAGGAACAACGGATCACCTGTAAGGTCATTTGTCGTCGCCAGATCCATACCGATATCACTATCTGCCAAAGTAAGGTCGATGTCGTTCACAGCAGCACCAGAATTCAGCCCGAAATTGAACGAGTTGTTCCAAAGCGTTTGCCTAACCCGGAATCCCAGCGTACCGGCCGTTGCCATGGTTTTTCCTGCGGTCGTTCCATCCTCAGAGAAAAAGCAATCAAGGAAGATCGCATTTTCCGAGCCGTTCGCAAACAGCTGAATATCGAACGTCACTTCATAGGATTCCTTGACATCCAGCTGGCGGACTCCGTCGGTTGTATTCTCCGTCATGTTAGTCGTAATGTACTGACCGCGCCAAGAAGTGCCACCATCTTTATCGTCGGGTCCGGGCCCCGCCCAAGGCATATTTGTAACGCCAGGCCTGTGCTGCGCAAAATGGTCGTTCGGATCAGCATAGGCACCATTGGTGGTCATGAACCAATATCCGTTACCATTAAGTTGATCCGTTCCACCATGGGCGTACAAGGTGTGTGGAACCCAGAATGATTCGAGTGTCCAATTGTAGAACGTCTCGAATATCGGCTTCGGCTTCGTGCCCACATAAAAGTTATCGTATTGGATTGCTGAGAATCGGCTGAATGACGAAATATTCGTGTTACCCACATCATTCCAGCCCGGCGAGTAACCTGCATAAATCGTCGTACTGTCCGCTACACCTGAATTCACAAGTATTCCGGATGCGAGTGGAGAATCCAGATACTGATCATCCACAGGGAAATATTGTGCCTGAATCCAGATTGTAGAGTTTGAGGAAACCAGCCTGTTAACTACCTTGAACCAGTTGCTGGTTTCATTATTAGCCGTATTGACGCCTAGTGAAGAATGGGTCAACCATCCCTCAACCCAAGGTGCAGCACCAATCACATTTCCGATGGCTCCACCACGGTTACCAACGGCAGCCCCCTTGGCAACTCCATCCCACCAGTTGGGTGTGTCTGTAAAAAAGAGGCCGAAAGCCGCTTTATTAAAGTTGTTGGTAATATTACCGCCACCCTCGTAAACATAACGGACATCCGTAACGACATAGATATCGGCGTTTGTGCTGACGGTGAACCCCGTTTGACTCGGGGTGTGGTAATTACGATAAGCCTTAGACGTATCAAACGTGCAGATTCCATTCGTTGCAGTCATCAAGTCCTGCTGAAGGTGAACGAGATTCGTATTCGAATCCCATTTCGGCTTCCAGTCATCACCCCAGATTGTACCTCCGGAATACGACTCAAAGTCGTCCTCAAAGACAACCAGAGCATTTGCGGCACCTGCCGTCAGCACAAGCAGTAGCAATATAGCTAGTTTTTTCATCTCATGTTCTCCTCATACAGGCCGCCCACCTCGGACACCTTGTGCAGCTATGCCATCAGTACACAGCCACGGCCTATTTGCGAACGTACACAACATAATTTTGTTTACGGTCTCATGCAAGTTGAATTTTTATCTATTTGGACTGCTTACCCTCAAAACGCTGTTTTTATTGGGGTTTACTAATAATCCCCACCTAACCTTTTGGCCAGATAGGGGAAGTACAACCCTATCCAAAAGGTTTAAATATCGCCTTGAAATAAGTTTAGTTATGTTTTCTATAACATTTCTGTGATTCAGCATAGATCACGGTTGAGCAAGGACGTGCAAAGCATGCCGGCAGGCAGAAAACTTAGAAATTATAGGGAGGAATCAGGTCAACTTTTACTTCACATCGATGACGACGTTGTCAAAACGCCACCATTCAGCCGCTTTCGCAGCCGGCTTTTTAACCTCGACCATCAGCATCAGATAGGTTTCTGCGGTGCCCGAAGGAACAATCACCTCAGGAATAGAGAGTTTTTGGAACTTGGTAGAGGGAGCAGAAAGCACCTTTTCTTTTTCCTGAAGAATGTTACCGGCCGCATCTATACAGATCACAGAGACCTTTGCTTTTGAACTCTGGGACTTTGCTTTGCCCGCAATATCCAGGTCTACCTTTACAACCCAACCGGGCTCAGCTTTGGAAATCAACTTTGCACAGGCCTTTAAACCGGCCGGTTCGCCTTTGGAAACGCTGCACATAGCCGACTTTTCACCATCCGAAGCAGCACGACTGTATACGGTCCACCCTTTACCCTGCGCATTCCATCCCGAAAAGTCACCGCTCTCAAAGCTGCTTTTCACCTGGGCGGCTCCAACAGAAGCAACTCCAACAGCAATCAGAGCCAACACAGTCCCTAATTGAGTTCTATTATTTCTGCGCATTATCGGATTCCAAAATTGTGAATTTCATAAACGGTTGCCAGTAATGACCTATATGCATGAAATATACCAGAAAACATTACACCATTCTTTACTTATGCACCTCTAAATTTGCGATCAGATTTATTACTCTGCCGAGTAAAGAATACCTTACCTTAATTGTTAAAATTCAGCAAATCCCCTGTCAGCTAAGTCAGTCGAAAGACGTTCTCTATCTACAACCTCGGAAGTAATTACTCGATATTGGCCCGATGCCCCCTATGACAGCTATTAAAAAAACCCTTATCCTTTTTGCCGCAGCTACCTCCATTTCGGCTCAAACATATCTTTCACCGTGCGATATTGATCTCTCCCCGGATGCATCTTCGCTCTACATCACGGCCCATACCGGCCGAAAGATCCTTGTGATGGACGTAAAAACCCGCGCAATCAAACAGCAGGTTCCCCTGCCGGGCGAACCATCCGGACTTATCCAGACCGCCGATGGCTCCACCCTATACGTGACGGGCGGAAGCGCCCAGGGTCAGGTCTGGAAAATCCAGAACGGAGAAATCACCCAAACGATCGACGCAGGTCACACGCCGATGTCGCCACGTCTCTCCCCCGATGAACAAACACTCTACGTCTGCAACCGCTTTAATGACACGATCTCGTTTATTGACCTGAACTCGGGAGAAACCACAGCAAAGGTTCCGGTCGTGCGCGAACCGGTTGCGGCGGACATCAGCCCGGATGGCCGGCATTTATTTGTTGCCAACCTCGTTCCGGCCGGACGCGCAGATGTCGATTATGTTGCCTCGGTCATTTCGGTTATCGATACCCAAACGAAACAGGTTAAAAATATTCCGTTGGTTAATGGGGCCGAAGGGGTTCGCGACATCCGAATCTCGCCCGACGGGAAAAAGATCTTCTCTACGCACCTGATGGCCCGCTTTCTGGTGCCCACCACACAGCTGGAACGTGGCTGGGTATCCACCGATGCACTGAGCGTGATCGATGTTGCCGAACAGAAACTGGAATACACTGTATTGCTTGATGATGTCGCTCAGGGCTTTCCGAACCCGTGGGCCATAGATTTTTCAAAGGATGGCAAGACGCTGGTGATCTCATCCGCCGGAAATCATGAAATCAGCCTGATCGACCTGCCGGCGCTTACAAAAAAAGTGGAGTCCGAATCCGCCCATATAGAGGGCGAAGCGCATCTTAATGCCCACAATAATCTTTCTTTCCTTTCAGGGATTCGTAAACGAATAAAGCTGAAAGGTAACGGCCCCCGCTCGCTGGTAGTAAACGGCAACCACATCTATATCGGCCACTATTTCACAGACGATGTGGAAGTCCTTGAGTTTTCCACCGACTGGAACACCCGAAGCGGACTAATCCCCCTCGGAGACGAGTACCCGGTTACTCCGGAGCGTCAGGGCGAAATTTACTTCAACGATGCCGCCCTATGCTTCCAGAACTGGCTCAGCTGCGCCACCTGCCATCCCGATGCGCGCACCGATGCCATGAACTGGGATCTGCTCAATGACGGCATGGGAAACCCGAAAAATGTAAAGTCGATGCTGCTGGCCCACGAAACACCCCGCGCGATGTGGCTCGGCGTTCGCGACAGCGCCTATGTCGGTGTCAGAGCCGGCATCCGGCACATCCAGTTCGCCGTCCGGCCGGAAAAGGACGCGGAGGATATCGACGCCTATCTTAAAAGTCTAAAACCGGTCCCCAGCCCTTATCTGGACAACGGCGAGCTGAGCAACTCAGCCCAACGGGGAAAAACAGTTTTCGAAACCATCGGATGTGCCAACTGCCACCCTGCCCCGCTCTTTTCCGATCTCCAGATGTATGATATGGGAACCACAACCGGACAGGATGAAGGCCTGCCTGTCGATGTGCCTCATCTCGTCGAATGCTGGAGAACCGCTCCTTACCTGCACGATGGCCGGGCCGCAACCATGCGCGATGTTTTCGCTGAGTTTAAACACGGCGACAAACATGGCGGAATATCGGGACTCTCTGAAAAAGAACTTAATGATTTAGTTGAGTACGTGCTCTCGCTCTAGGATTCACTCAAACGCTTCGCGCCTTTATCCTCAAAATAAAGCGCATGCGCCTCTTTCAGAATGCCGGGAATCCGGTCGGCAAAACGGCTTTCCGACAAACAGGACCAATCGTACGAATCCACCCTGGCGGCCTGCTGTCCGGGAAACCAATGTTCGGCATTGCCCAACAGGTTGTAGCGCATTTTCGCAAATTCGCGCAGGCCGAGTCCTTTGTCGAACGTCCACAGACGCAACACTTCGCGTACATTGATTTCACCTGGTGCCTGAGCATAAAAAGGAAGCCCTTCATGCCAGTGCTTCATCCACTCTGCGCCGAGATCATTTTCCAATGATTGGAAAATACGTTCTTCAATTTTTCCAATGATTGGAGAATTCCAATGATTGGAAACAGCATCCACATGTTCGTCAAAATCCGTCGGACACGCCGCCCCAAGACTCAGCGTATGAACCTCTGGACGGGCCAGGCAGTATAAATCATTCCACTGCATCGGCGTAAGCGGATCGCAGAGGGCCGACATTTTTTCGGTCGGGTTGTACAACATACCGCCCTTGTCGTTCGGACTGATAATGAAGACACCCATATCCTGCCGGCTCGCGGCTTCCACCATCGACCAGTGCAGCTGATCATAAATATAATACCAATGAAGATTTACATAATCGAACTCACCAGTCTCGCAGGCGGGAATCACCGTCTCCGGCCCGGCATGGGTGGAAAACCCGCAGAACCGAACGCGGCCCTCTTTCTGCAACTGGCGAACGGCATCCAGACAACCGCCCTTCCGTGTGACGGTTTCGATATGCTCCGGCAGGTTGATTCCGTGAATGGAGAGAAAATCAACATGATCCACCTTCAGATAGTTCATCGACGTCTCAAACACCTTCAGAAACTCTTCTGCGGTCTCCTTCACACCGATCTTGGTCTGGAGCATATATTTATCCCGCTCAATCGTCGGAAGCACCATGCCCAGCTGCATTTCTGAAGGCCCGTAGCCGCGGGCGGTTTCAATGTGGGTGATGCCCAGCTCCAGCGCACGATGAATCGTTGCTTCCAGATTTGCCTGAATCTTCGGTTCAATCTTTTCCGGCTCCAGATCGTCCCAGCCCTGCTGGTAACGCATGCCGCCGCAGGTCAGCACCGGCATCTGAATTTCCGTTCTTCCAAATCGTTTAGTAGGTATGCCCATTGAAGATCCTATTTTTTATCCAGTTCGCTGCGGATGAGTTCCGCTGTCTTTTTTCCAATGCCTGGCGCTTCAGCGATCTGTTCCACCGTTGCTCGGCCCAGGCGGGTAATGGAGCCGAAGTGTTTCAGAAGCAGTTCCTTCTTAGAAGTTCCAATGCCTGGAATTTCATCGAGCCGTGATTCCATAATCCGCTGGCGGCGCAGGTCGCGGTGATAGGTGATGGCAAAGCGGTGCGCTTCGTCGCGCAGGCGCGTGACCACGGTGAGCCCGGCGGAATGACGCGGCAGGACCAGATTTCCGGCGTTATCCGTATAGTCCCAGACGACCTCTTCATACCGTTTGGCTAATCCAACAATGGGCAGTTCATCCAGCCCAAGCAGAACCAGCTCGGCCTTGGCCGCCCGCAACTGAGTAATTCCGCCGTCCACCATCACCAGCCCCGGCATAGCTTTTCCCTCGCGCAGCAGGCGGGAATAGCGCCGGCGCACCACCTCAGCCATGGAGCGCGGATCGTCGGCCCCCTCGACCGTCTTAATGCGAAAACGGCGGTAACGATTCGGATACGGTACCCCATCGACCGAGCAGACCATACTGGCCACCGAATTGGTTCCCGAAATGTTTGAAATATCGAAGCATTCAATCACCCGCGGCTCTTTTTCGAGCTTCAGCTGCTTCTGCAGTTCCTTCAGCCCAAGCCGCGCTTCGTCCTGCTTCATCTTCGGCGTTTTGCGCACTTTGGCCTTTTCCCGTACAGCATTATTCAAATGCAGTAACATGTCGCGCAGTGCGGCGGCCTCTTCAAACTTCAGCTCGGCGGCCATCCGCTCCATTTCGGCGCGCAGCTCTTTGAACATCTCCATCCGCTCGCCACGCAGAAAAGCGCAGGCCTCTTCCACCCGCTCGCGGTATTGCCCCGGCGTCACCTTTCCAATGCAGGGGGCCGAGCAGTTGGCGATTATGTCGTCGTTACAGTGCGTGTAGGTCTCTTCGTCCGGCTCGCGCGGCCGGCAGCGCCGCAACCCGAAGCGGCGCTCCAGAAATTCGACCGCCACCTTTGCGGCCATGCCCGAGGTGTAGGGCCCGAAATAGGCCGCGCCGTCTTTTTTGCGGATCCGACATTTTCCAATGGTTGGAAACGGATGCTGGACATCCACCCGAATCATCTGGAAGCGCTTATCATCTTTCCAAAGCGTATTGTAGTGCGGGCGGTATTCTTTGATCAGCTTGCCTTCGGTCAGGATAGCCTCGGCCTCGGTTTTGAGCACCACCACATCGAAATCCTCAATCGAGCTGATCAGGCTGCGGATCTTCGGCTGCGCGGTCCGGCGCGTATGAGAACGAAAATAACTTTTCACCCGATTGCGCAAAGAGGCCGCCTTGCCGATGTAGATAATCTTGCCGTCTCGATCACGCATGAGATAGCACCCCGGCTTATCCGGCAGGGATTTCAACTTTTCTTTGATGGCCTTCGAAAATTCCATGGTCCGGAATATAGCAGTGAACAATGCATTGGCAAAACACTTCAATTCACACAACTCAACCCCTATGCTTGTTTTCATGAAAATCCGCATTACAGCTAAAGCAGTCAGGATCCTACTTCTACTGCTCATTCTTTCTGCCGTCATTTCAATCCCGCTTGCCGACCTGTGGATCAAAAAAGACTCGGATGCCACTGTGTTTTTCGATACGGAATCAATTCCTGCAGAAAAGGTCGGGCTGGTTCTGGGATGCGGCCCGAATATTTATTTTCATTACCGCGTTGATGCTGCGGCCAAACTGTTCAAAGCCGGAAAGATCCAGCACATCCTCGTCAGCGGGGATAATCATACATCAACCTACGATGAAGCCGGCGCCATGAAAAAATCGTTGATCCTGCGCGGTATTCCGGCCGCTCGAATCAGCTGCGATTACGCAGGATTCAGCACACTGGATTCGATTATCAGGGCTAAAAAAGTTTTCGGACAAGACCAGCTCACTATCATCTCTCAGGAATTTCACGTTCGACGCGCTCTGTTCATTGCAAAGCGCAGAAACCTGAAAGCAATCGGCTATTGCGCTCAGGATGTGGAAACCTCCATCGGAGCACCGACCCTCATGCGCGAAGCATTGGCCCGGGTGAAAACTATTCTCGACCTCTATATCCTGCATCGCACCCCGCGCTTTCTTGGCGAACCGGTCCCCATCCAGCTGAATCAGCCCCCAACCAACAGGAACCGCCCCACAATTTCTCCTGATAAGGCTTGAGAGTATTGAGACAAAATATAAGCATGCCACCAGGTTTCAAATATGGATCTACTGCTGAATATTTTAAAAGAAATCTGGCTCGTTACCGTTGAAATGGCCCCTTACCTCCTTTTCGGCTTCCTGATGGCCGGCATTCTTTCTGTGCTGATTTCGCGCGACTATGTGCGCCGCCATCTGGGAGCCCGGAGCTGGACAGGAGCTTTCAAGGCTGCTCTCGTCGGCGTTCCCATGCCGATCTGCTCCTGCGGAGTCATCCCCCTGGCCGCCTCCTTGCGTAAACAAGGTGCGAGCCGAAGCGCAACAGCCTCCTTCCTTGCTTCCACCCCGCAAACCGGCATTGACTCACTCATGATCACCTACGCCCTGCTGGGCTGGGTCTTCGCCGTATTCCGCGCAGCGGTCGCGTTCATTTCAGGCATCCTATGCGGAGCCGCTGTTGCGGCCGTACCCGAACCGGAAGATAAACAGCACCCGACAGAACCTCTGCCTCCGGCGGCCACTGAAGAAATGCCTCTGC
The DNA here is from genome assembly GCA_029432775.1 of Pontiellaceae bacterium B12227. Taxonomy (GTDB): domain Bacteria; phylum Verrucomicrobiota; class Kiritimatiellia; order Kiritimatiellales; family Pontiellaceae; genus Pontiella. The sequence goes on from JAROAZ010000013.1 coordinate 89,680, forward strand.
TCCTGCGGATGCTGAAGTATGGATTTATCACCTTACCCAAAGATATTTCCAAGGCTATGGCCGGCGGCATCATTATTTCAGGCATTATCAGCGGCCTGATTCCGGAAAACTTTTTTGCAGACTATCTGGGCGGATCCCCCTGGGCCATGATGCTTATGCTGATCATCGGAATTCCATTGTACGTCTGCTCTTCAGCATCGGTTCCAATTGCGTTGGCTTTCATCAAAGCCGGCCTTTCCCCCGGGGCTGCACTGGTGTTTCTCATTACCGGCCCCGCCACCAATGCAGCAACACTCACTACGCTCTGGCAAATTATCGGGAAAAAACAGCTCGTCGTATTTCTGATCACTTTGGCAACCTGCGCGTTGATTGCAGGTTTAATAATGAACCAGCTTTCTCCCTCGCTCGGGGTTCAGGAACAGATCTGCCATGGTCACGAAACAACCGGCTGGCACCACCTGCTATATGCCATCGGGCTTATTGCCGTACTGCTGAACGGGATACTTCCGACCCCAAAGAAAAAGACTTCCTGCTGTTCATAATAAATATTTCTTTTTTGCGGTTTTGTCAAAAAGGCCTTCATCTATCGCTCAAACTTTTGTAAAGTGGTCCCATCGTAGAGTTGGGGTAGTATTATGAGTAGCGACAGACATAAAATCATGATAATCGATGATCATCCAATTATTCATGACGGACTGAAAACATTACTTACATCTGAGGCCGATCTGGAAATATCGTCCACGGCCTCATCTTCAGAAGAAGCCCTTCAAACCATTCAGAAATCCATTCCGGACATTGCCATCATCGACTTGTCTTTGGGCGCCACGGATGGAACCATCCTGATCATGCAGCTTAAAAAGTCATATCCAGAACTTCGCATTCTGGTCTATACGATGTCAGAAGAAAAACTGTTTGCGGATCGGACTGCCGCGGCCGGTGCGGACGGATACGTCATGAAAACATCTCCGCCCGTTGTCCTTAAAAAAGCCATTCGAACCATCCTTTCCGGCGATATCTACTTCTCTCCGGAAACAAAAAGACGAATTCTGAAAAAGAAATCCGGCCAAAATGAATCCCCCCGTACTCCGCTGGACATCCTATCCAACCGCGAAATGGATATTTTCAAACTGATCGGCCAAGGTCTCGACACAATAAGCATCAGTTCGCGACTCGCGATTAGCCGAAATACCGTCGATACCCACCGCATCAACATCAAAAATAAAATGGAACTACCCAACGGAAAGGCGCTGGATCGTCTGGCTTACGAGGTGATTCAGAAAGGAAAACTTCCCAAGTAAAACTCCGAGGCACTTTGCCCCCTCTCCCGGCACGAACGGCCCGGGGAATACGAAAAAAACAGGCAGGGCGGTAAGCCGGATTCTGTTCTCCTTTCGGAGTCAGTCATTTATCTAGTGCGCTCAACCCGCGACTGTTAGCGATGCGAGCAGCATCATCGTCGCCTATTTGATCTTGCTCCGGACGGGGTTTACCATGCGACCATCGTTACCTTTGGTCCGGTGGGCTCTTACCCCACCATTTCACCCTTACCCCGGCGAACCGAGGCGGTATATTTTCTGCGGCACTTTCCATCCCATGCGATCTGGCACATGGGTTCCCGCGTTAACCACGGGACGTCCTGCCCTGCGGAGTCCGGACTTTCCTCCCTCCGCCGAAACGGAGAGCGACCGATACACCCTGCCTGTCAAAAAATTGTTAGGTTTTAAGTGTTAAGTTTTAAGCACCTATCGAAACCGCAATTTCTTAAGACCTAAACCTTAACCACTTAAAACTGAATTATCCACGTTCCGGCGGATTGTAGACGATACGTCCACAGAAGTTACACGCCACGATCTTGGCCGGATTACGCGCATCGTTGGTGACCTGAGGAGGCAGTTTCATGTGGCATCCACCGCAATGTCCTCCGGGCTCAACCATTACAACTGCAAAATCCTTCTTATTGTTCAGAATACGGGTGTATTTCTGCAGGAGATCTTTATCACATCCGGCAGCGGCGCGCATGCGATCAGCTTTCATACCTTCAATTTTTTCCTGAAGATAGGCGGCGCGTTCGTCGAGTTCTTCCAGCTCGTCGGCAATGCCTTCACGCTCTCCACTCAACTTTTCTTCGCACTCGGCAACGATGGCTTTACCGGACTCCAGGTCTTCCATCAGCTTGATTTCTTTTTCCTCAAGCGCTTTGATTTCGTCCTCAACGGCACCGATTTCTTTAACAAAAGCCCGATATTGCTCATTGGTCTGAGCTTCCATCTGCTGGTTTTTGTATTTGGTGACCTTTTCCTTGAGGGATTCCACCTCAAGCTCCTGCTCTTTCAGCGTGGCCTCGGTGTGCTTTCTGCTATCAAGCGCCATATCGAGCTTTTTCTTTGACCCGCTCAGTTGCGCTTCAATATCGCTCTTCCGCTGCGGGATATCGCGGATTTCCCGCATGAGCTTAATCAGTTTACGATCCTTCTTCTGCAAGGCATAAATCGGTTCCAACGGATGCGACACAGGCAACCTCCTATATTCAATTTCTAAAAAACAAGCTTCGTAACGTACTCGTTCGATTTGAACAAGTCAAAGCGATCGAGAGACTTATTTACTGCCGGGATGCACCAGCTCAAGGCCTTCTTTACAGAGCGGGCATTCGGCCGGATCATATGTTACCGGTTCAATATTCAGCAGGCTCACCAACGGTGCTTCAAACTCGGCTTTTCCGCCACTGCGATTGACCAGAATGCCGATCGCCGCCACCTCACCACCATTTTCTTCAACAATATCGATGGTCTCCTGAACGCGCCCTCCACGGGTGACCACGTCCTCGGCAATAACAAACCGTTCTCCCTTACTGATCTTAAACCGGCGAAGCACCAGTTTATTATCTTCTTTTTCCACGAAAATGAAGCGAACCCCGAGCGCACGGGCCACATCATGACCGATCGTGATGCCCCCCATTGCCGGTGCTATTACGGTATCCACCTGCAGGTCTTTCAGCTCTTCCTTCATTTTCTCAACCAACGCTTCGCAGAGCTGTCCAGCAATACGCGGATACTGCAATACCAACGCACATTGGAAAAACTGGTTACTGTGCAGGCCGGAACGCAATTCGAAATGCCCATTGAGCAGTGCACTGGTTTCTTCAAAGAGTTTAAGTACTTCTTCCTGTTTCATTTCATCTCCCGTTTAAAAAAATGGTTAATCAACTACCGAAGCAGTCTTCCACAATCGGCCCGATTCCGTCCATTGGAATCTCACAAATCCCCCATTTTTATATAAAAAAGAGGCACCCTGGCAGACAGGGGACCTCTCAATATTTTTTTCCGGGGGATGGAAAATTATTTATTCAGCAACTTCAGTGCTTCAACCTGACCCTGTCGGGCATAGTCCGCAGCTTCAGCCAGAATACGGGCCGCTTCCTGCGGTGCATGGAAGCCCATGGAATTTTCTGCGGCAATGTAGTCCAGACGCCACTGCGCTTTGCGCTGCATTTCGAGCGCTCCATTCAGCTGCTCAGCTGTAGCTCCGGCCTTCTTGGCCTCCATAATCGCATCCATCAAGTCATTCAGGGCCTCACCACCTCGCAGCAACAGCTTGTAGTTGGTTTGTTGAATATTATCAACCAGGTCCAGAATTTCCTGCTCCGATTTGCGATGGCAGGTCTGACAGGCGCGGTTAACATTCAACAGCGGACTGCGCACCCAGTGATCAGAAACTTTTGACGCTCCGTCACGCATGTAAGGCATATGGCAGTCAGAACAGGAAACGCCGCTCCGGGCATGAACACCCTGACTCCAAAGCTCAAACTCCGGATGCTGCGTTTTCAGAATCGGAGCACCGGTTTCCTTATGCTTATAGTCATAGAAACGTTCGCCATTGCTCAGCTTGGTTTCATCCCATTCCTTTTCGAGATCTTCCATTTTCAAACCGTTGCTCCACGGGAACGTAAGCGGGAAATCGGAAGAGCAGTAGTATTCCACATGGCACTGACCGCAGACAAAGGAGCGCATTTCATTGCGGGTAGAGTCTTCGTTCGGATCGTATGGCTCGGAACGGGAACCCTGTCGCCAGATTTCAATGGAAGGAATGGCCGGAACAGGCGCATCGGAGTTGGCCAGCTTTTGGATACCTTCTATGAATCCGGGACGGGTCACGCGAATGGCCATTGAATCCGGATCATGACAATCCACACAGGAAACCGGATGACCGTGCCCCATATCGTGCGCCATTTTGTTCAATTCCTGATACGACATCTTGTTCGTTTTCTTCATTCCGGCCATCGCGTCGCCGTCACCCAGCTTACGATATACCGGCATGATCGAGGCGTGACAGTGAATGCAGGAACCGGACTGCTTCACATTATGACGCTTCGTTTCCTCCTGATCGCTCAGCATATAGGCGTGTCCGCGGCGATCGCGGTAGTCGATGGAAAAGGCATAACCCAGGAACATGCGCTTCAGCCAGTGCAGCTCCGGACGGTTGATCTTCTGCTCCGGAAGCGCTTCGCTTCCGCCATGGCCGCCGAAGGTGGTTTTTGTTGCCAGAGCCGTACGCTTGTAACCATCGTACTGCTTCGGCCAGTTTTTGCCCCACTCTGCCGGATCAGTCGTATCTTCGGTTACTTCGACCACACGCACATAGCGGTTCTTCGCCTCTGATTTGCGTTCGAAAATATTTGTCAATAACGCCGTCACCAACGCCGCCGCAATGGCAACAACAATGATGAGTCCGATAAATATTCCGGCACTTCCCTGCTTATTTTTCAGCTTACTCATGATTTTCCCTTTCCCTTTTCACTCCTAAATCCGCTCCGCCGATACTGGTCGGCAACGCCCCGTGACCCACCGATGCATGACAATGCACACAACTGATGGCATCTGGATCTGACTCATCCCGCTTAAACATTTCATGAACCATGTCATCATGACACTCAACGCAGTTATGTTGCAGAATACGGTGGTTCTTGCCCTTAATCATGATGGGCTCGTGAAAATCCTGCGTGGTAAATGCTTTGGAGTGATGCCAGCCGTTTTCCGCCTTCGCGATGTATTTCCCGACAAAGTCATGAGGAAGATGACAATCAACGCATCCAGCCACAGCATGATGACTCGATTTCTGCCAGGAATCATACTGCACATTCATAATATGGCAGTTGGCACAGGCGGCCGGATCCGTACTGAAATAGGACAGCCCTTCCGCATATCGAAAGGTAAATGCCCCGGAACCCACCAGTATACCCAGCAGTACGCCCAGTATGATCGCCTTTTTCTTCAACATCCTCTTAACCCCTTGTGTTGGATCCCATAAAAAGCGGACAGATATACCCGACAATTATGCTCACCTTACATACATTTAAGAAGATGACGGATCATCTCCGGTATGTGAAGAATTAAATCCGCATCAACCTTATTGGCATACCGTTTCAATAAGCATAGAAAACAACTTGCTTCCACTCCTTGGAAAACGTAAGAGAGTCAGCCCTTTCGAACAAAGGTTTTTATCATGACCACCAACAACCTGCAAACATATCTCGTCAATGTATTAGGCTGCAAAGTCAACCAATACGATGCCCAGCAAATCGAACAGCTGCTCGAGCGCTATGGATTAAACAAAACGGAACAATCCGACCATGCGGATATCATCGTCGTTCACACCTGCGGTGTAACTGCAGCAGCGGCCCAGAAATCGCGCCAGACCATTCGGAAAATGCAGCGCAACAACCCGTTGGCGCACGTGATTGTAACCGGTTGTGCGGCCACAGATGAACTGACGCATATTGATCAGGACCCCGTATTCCGCGTTCCGGCCGGCTCCGACTGGCTACAGCGGCTAGCGGAGCAGCTCGACTCGTTGGCTATGCCGAAACAACACGGCGTCGACGGCATCGAAACCGACACGTTTACCATTTCCCGCTTCGGCGACCACACCCGTGCCTTCCTGAAGGTGCAGGACGGTTGCGATATCGGCTGTTCTTTCTGCATCATTCCTCAGCTGAGAAAAGAACCGCGCGACAAAGCCATCGAAGATGCCGTCCGCGAAGCCACGGCTCTCACCGAAGCCGGCTACCGCGAGATCGTCGTCACCGGCGTCAGCGTCGGGCTCTACGGCCGGGGTCGCGGCTCTTCGCTCGCTGAGATGCTCCGCAACCTCGTGGAAATTCCAGACATTGGAAGAATCCGGCTTTCAAGCCTGCACCCCGGCGAACTGACCGACGAACTGCTCGAAGTCTGGTCCGGCTCGCCCCGCATTATGCCGCATCTGCACCTCTCCCTGCAGTCCGGATCCGATGCCGTTCTGCACGCCATGCGCCGCGGCTACACCGCCGCAGAATATTACGATGCCGTCGAACGCGCCCGCACCGCGCTGGACAATCCCGCTTTCACCACCGATGTCATTGTCGGCTTCCCCGGCGAAACCGACACCTATTTTGATGAATCCTATGCCTTCTGCAAAAAGGTCGGGTTCTCGCAAATGCACGTCTTCACCTATTCCCCCCGCCCAAAAACCATGGCCGCAAAAATGGCTAACCAGATCAATGGCGCGCTCGCCATGGAACGTAGCGAACGGCTGCGAGAGCTCGGGGAACAGATGGCGCTCGAATACCACAACCAGTTCCTCAACAGCGAAGTTGATGTGCTCGTGGAACGAATTAAAGAGGGAAAAGCCACCGGTTATTCCCGGCACTACATCCCCGCAGAGTTCCAATGTTCGGAAGATCAGCAAGGTAAAGTGGTCCCGATTCACGTCACGGAAACAACCGCCACAGGCATTTCGGGGATGAATAGACTTTAACCTTTCACCCTGCTTTACCTATATTCCTCCACCTATGAGGGAAACGAACAATAACAGAGACACCGGAGTTCGCGTTTGGCAGGAAAAACTGCTCGACCGCTCCATCCGCCGCAGCCGCAAATTAAAGCGACTCAAGGAGGCGGTCGGCTCATCGCTGAACCTCCAATGCCTGGAAATCAGCGAAGGCGATGGAACCATCAGTGCCCAGTTGCGCACACTGGGCGGTAGCTGGAAAACGGCACCGGTCTCCAAAGAAGCGGCCGACTCCATCAGCTACAGCCTCAGCGAAACCCTCGTCCCGCTGGAAAATGAAAAACTGCCGTTCGAGGATCATACCTTCGACCGGCTCATCATTGTGGATGCGCTCAAACGCTTTGATGACGACTATGAATTTCTCCACGAATGCCACCGGGTGCTCAAAAACGACGGATGGCTGATCATCGCGGAAGCCCGCCGTGTGCCGATCAGCCTGACATCACTCCTACAGCACCTGTTCCGGCTCACTCCCGCCAATCAGGGCGCCTGGCGCAACGGATATAAACAACAGGAACTCTTCGATAAACTCAAAGATGGATATGATGTTCCGGAAATCGGGGTCTATTCCAACGGGTTGCTGGAATCCACGGCCACCTTTGGCGAAGCCATCCAGAAGATGTTCACCCCGCTTCCCTACTGGCTGATGCAGGAACAGCTGCCTCAAAGTGAATTCAAACGCTTTCAGCGTCTGCAGGCACTTGGAAGTGCCGCATACCCCCTGCTCTGGCTGCTCGCTCAGTTCGAATTTATTCCCGGCCATAAACTGCTCGTCCGCAGCCGGCGGCGCCACTGGCGCCCGCGTCTTCAGCCCAAACTGATCGACGGCCGCTCCATTGCCGAAGCCGCCATCAACACCAAAATCGGAACGGCGGCTCCCTTTTGATCGTATCCCCCTATAAAAAACTGGAAAGCGCCATCGGCTACCGCTTTAAAAAGAAAGCGCTGCTCGAACTGGCTGTAACCCATCCATCCTACCGCTACGAAAACGAAAACATCGATGACGACAATCAGCGCCTCGAATATCTGGGCGATGCGGTGCTCAGCCTGATGGCCGCGGAGCACCTGTTTAAAAACCACCCCGATTCCCGTGAAGGCGATATGTCCAAACTGCGCAGCCGGCTCACGCAGGACCGCAAGCTGGCGCAGATCGGCGCCACCATCGGCATCAGCGAGTTTCTGCTGCTCGGCGTCGGTGAGCGTAAAAACGGCGGAGCCGAACGCGCCTCCAATCTGGCCGATGCCGTCGAAGCCATTATTGGAGCCGCCTGGACCGACGGCGGAGCCCGCGCCGCCAACAAAATTTTCAAGAAGGTCTTTCTTCCGGAGCTTGGAGAAATCCAGGAAGCGCCCGTCAAAAAGAGCAATCCCAAAGGGGCTTTGCAGGAACTGGCCCAGAGCCAGGGCCACGGTATTCCGGAATACGAAACCATTGAAACCACCGGCCCCGAACACGACCGCTGCTTCACCGTTGAAGTATCCGCCTGCGGAAGAAAATGGAAGGCCCAGGCCGGAAGTAAACGCGAAGGCGAGCGCCTCGCCGCCTTCCAGGCATTGGAAGAATTATCTGCTCAGGAAAAGCAGGACTGATTAAAGCGCATACGTTTCGAGTTCCACGTCTTCGGCCTCGCCGGTTCCATAGTAATCGCGATCTTCGCACATCGGGCAGCTTCCTGCCTGTGTTTTTTCAACCAGGGTTTCTTCCAGCGGAGCCGCACAGTCCGGGCAGGATTTACCCTTAACATGTTCGTCTACTGACTGCCCTTTCGGCAGTGAAAAGATGGCGGTACAATCCTCGCACTCATAGAGCGTCACGGAGTCCTTTTCCGACTCCGTATAGCCATAGAATTCAGTTTCACAGGTGCGGCAGGTAAGCGATTTTTTCTTAACGAATACGTTTTTCAGTTCCATGGAAGTACTCCGGACTTACAGTTTAAAAGGCGGGCACAGCGGAGAGCAGCTTACGGGTATAGTCATGCTGAGGATGATCAATGACATCCTCTACATCGCCCATTTCAACGATTTCGCCGTTATACATGACGGCCACACGGTCGCACACATTCCGGACCACGGCAAGGTCGTGACTTACAAACAGGAAGGCGAGATTGCGTTTGGCGCGCAATTCTTCCAACAGCTGGAGAATTTCCGCCTGTACCGAAACATCCAGCGCCGAGACCGGCTCATCAGCAACCACCAGATCGGGGTTCAAGGCCAGAGCCCGGGCAATACAGATCCGCTGCCGCTGGCCGCCGGAAAATTCGTGCGGATAGCGCCAGGCCCAATCGGCCTTCAGGCCGACCGCTTCAAACAGCTCAACCACACGCTCTTTGCGCTCGGCTTTATTTGCTTCGATTTTATGAACATTCAGCACATCAACAATCGCGCTGCCGACCTTCATGCGCGGGTTCAGCGATCCATAGGGATCCTGAAAAATCATCTGCACTTCCTGACGATAGGTTTTCAGTGCCCGCCCTTTGAGCGATGCGACATCAACGCCATTAAAATCAATCGTACCCGACGTCGGGTCGGTCAGCCGGATAATCGCCTTGCCCAGCGAACTTTTACCGCAGCCGCTTTCACCCACGAGGCCGAATATTTCGCCCGGCTTGATATGAAACGAAACATCATTTACGGCGTGAACAGAATCCTTGCCGTGCCCGTAGATCACGTTCAGCTTCTTAACATCGAGCAGTGTATTGCCCCGCGCCCGGCCGGCGTACTTTGAGCTCATCGTGGCATCCACCTTTTCATTTCGTCGTCGATCTCTTCCGGCGATGTTTTTTTCGCAGCAGAAGGCTTCAAACGCGGCACGGCGGCCATCAGGTGTTTGGTGTATTTATGCTGCGGGTCATCCAGCACCTGACGCGTTGCACCCTCTTCAACAATCCTGCCTTTTCTCATTACGCAGACGCGGTCCGCCAGGTCAGAAACAATTCCTAGGTTGTGGGTGATCATCAGCGTGGAGAGCCCGACCTTTTCGCTGAGCTCTTTCAGCAGATTCAGGATTTCCCGCTGCACCGTGACGTCCAGCGCGGTGGTCGGCTCGTCTGCCACCAACAGTTCCGGCGAGCAGGCCAGCGCCATCGCAATCATACAGCGCTGCAACTGACCGCCACTCATCTGGTGCGGATAGGCTGCTGCAAGACGGTCCGGAAGATGAACGAGATCTAGCAAACGTCCGATTTCCGCTTTGCGGTCGAGGTCCTTGCGATGCAGCTTCAGCGCTTCTTCGATCTGCCAGCCGATCGTGAAGACCGGATTGAAGGAAACCATCGGCTCCTGAAAAATGTATGAGATCTGGCTACCGCGAATCTTGCGGAGTTCGCGGTCCGAAAGCTTGAGCATGTTGGAATTATTAAAAAGGATCTGCCCGCCGGCATACGTGGCCTGACGCGGTGCCAGCTTGGTGAGCGACAAAGCACTGATACTTTTTCCACTGCCCGATTCCCCCACCAGCGCAAGCGTTTCCCCGTGCGCAATGGAAAATGAAATTCCATCCACCGCCCGGACCCGGTCATCGCCGTGCCCGAAATGAACACGCAGATCCTTCACCTCTATAATGTTCTTGGAATCAATCATTCAAACGGGGATCCAGGGCGTCGCGCAAGGCATCGCCCAAAAGGTTAAAGGCCAGAACGAGCAGGAAGACGGCAAGCGTCACAAAGGTCATTTCCCACCACATGCCCTGCCAGAGGCGCATGCGTGCGCTGTTGATCATTAAGCCCCAGGAGGGCTGATCCTGCACGCCGATGCCGAGGAAACTCAGGAAGACCTCGGTGCCGACCGCTGCAGGAAAGCGCAACGTGAAGGTCACGATGATGACATGGCTGATGTTGGGAAGAATGTGTTTAAAAATAATGCGTCCCGACCCCAGACCCAGCGCCTGAGCGGCCTGGACATAGGTTTGGCTCTTATGCTTGATTACTTCGCCACGCACCAGACGGCAGATGCCCACCCAGGTCGTTAAACCGATGCCCAGGTAGATTCCCAGCAACCCCTTTCCGACAACCATCGCAATGGCCAGGATGAAGAGCAGACCGGGCATGGATGCAAACGTGGAATACAACCAGACCACAAAATCATCCACTTTTCCGCCGAAGAACCCGGCAATGCATCCGAAGAATACGCCGATGGGAATCGCAATCAGCGAAGTTATAATGCCGACTTTATACGCAATGGTTACCCCCTGAACCAAGCGCGACATGACATCCCGCCCCAGCCCGTCGGTTCCCATCCAATGTTTGGAACTCGGCGGCTGGAAAGCAAGATCCAGATGGGTTTTCTGATACGACGGGGTGATGTCCTTGAAATCATGATAACGATAGACCAGCTCGCCATACACGGCCATCAGCGTAAAGAGCGCCACGAGCGCAAGACAGAGCATGGCCACACGGTTTTTCCTTAACCGCCTCCAGGCATCGCCCCACAAACTATGTCCTTTTTCAGTCGCCATGATTTTATTTCAGTTTTACGCGCGGGTCGGCCGCAGCGTAGCAGATATCCGTTAGAAGGTTCGAAACCACAAACAGCATGGCGCCGATCAGCACCAGCGCGCGAACCACATCGATGTCGGAAGAAAGAATGGCATTGATCCCCAGGTATCCAAGCCCGGGAATTCCGAAGAAACTTTCGAGAAGAAGCGAACCCGTATAGAGGAAAGGAATGGCAATCACCACGTTTGTGATAATGGGAATCATCGCGTTTTTCAGCACATGCACAAACAGCACACGCGGCTTGGAAACCCCTTTCGCAAAAGCCGTACGAACATAGTCCTTGTACATTTCGTCGAGCATGATGGTTCGATAAAAGCGGATGTTTGAACCCAGCCCGCTGATGACACCGATGATTACAGGAAGTGCCAGATAGCGCATTGATTCATAACCCCAGACCGGGAACAGGCCGTTCTTATATGCCAGGAAATACTGCCCCGCCACGATGTAGACCAGATAGTTGATGCTCATGAGCGCCACGGAAAAAGTGACGAGAAAACGGTCGACAAAGGTATCGCGGAAAAAGGCGCAGACCAAGGACAGGCTGACCGAGAGGATGATCCCGATAAAAAAGATCGGGACCGTGAGCGACAGCGAAGGCAGAACGCCATCCTTGAGGAGCTGGGCAACCGGTTGACGCTGGCTTTCAGAATAACCCATATCGCCGCGAGCCAGCTGCTTGACATAGAAGAGCAGCTGGGAATCGAACGGATTCTTAACCACTCTGCGGAATTTTACACTGCGGATTTCAAGAGGAACATCTGCAGTGGAAAACCCGCCCTCTTCCGACCCCTGGAAAAGGATTTTTTCCGTTTTCCAATCGTTGGAAGAAAGAGCCTGCCCGGCCAGGGTTCCCGCTCCCTTATAGGTTACCGTCCAGACAAATTCATCCTCCGCCTTGAGCTCAAAGGCAAGCGGGTCAATTTCTGCGCCCGGCTGCAGGGTAAGAGTTCCAGCTTCGGCGGAATAGACCGCATTACTGTAGCCGCGCCAGCGCCCGGCTCCGTCAGAGAAGTCCTGATCCTCACAGGCCCGGCTTTTGGAACGCGTTCCGAAAAAGAGCGGTTTATTCAGACCGCGCTGCTCATCAAAAGTTTCCAGTGACTGGAGAGAAACCTTTTTGCCCATGGCAATCGCGGCCAGGTCGCCGCCGACCACATTAAAGAGCACAAACGTCAGCAGAATTACGCCGATGACGGTCGGGACCATCTGAAAAGTACGTTTAAGGATATACTTAAACACGCTTATTCCCCTCCCGACATTTTCATTTTCTTATCGCCGTACGATGCGTTCCATTCAGAGCGGACTTCCCGGTTTACCCGGCGGTATTTACCCATGCCGTAGGGGTAGTCGTGCGGAATATAGTTTTCAATCCAGCTATGCTTCAGGGAAAAACTCATTGGCTGATACATGAAGACCCACGGCGCATCTTCGACAATAATTTTTGCCATTTCTTCATAGATGGCGGTCCGTTCCGGGGAGTCGGGCATCACGCGCACTTTTTCATAGAGCCGATCAATTTCCGGATTGCGGTAGTTCGAATGATTCGGACCCGGCGATGCATTCTGGCTGTAGAACAGCGCCAGAAAGTTTTCAGCATCGGGATAGTCAGCAACCCACGCCAAACGGAAAAGCTGTGCCTGACGGCGGTTCATTTTTTCGATAAACGCCGGCCATGTGTTGTAGTTGGTCTTAAGTACAATTCCGATTTTCTGGAACATGTTGGCCATCAGCTCCATCGACTGCCGTGTATTGGAGTCGGCACTGCCCAGTTCCATATTGAGTTCCAGGCGGCGGCCGGTTTTACTGTCGATCCCTTCAGGATAGCCCGCTTCGATCAACAGCTGTTTGGCCTTTTCCAGATTAAAGCGATAAGGGGAAGGTTCTTCCAGCACACCGGCCAGCGGCGTCGGGATCGGGCCATCGATCGGATAGAGACGGTTATTCATGAACTGGTTCATCTGGGCAAACTCGTATGCACAGCTCAGTGCCTGGCGCAGTTTGCGATTCCGCATATCCTGTTCCGGATCATCGCTGGCACCGACCTGCGGATCATCCCAGTTAAAGCCCATGTAAAAGACGGCCGTGTATGGAGAGGAAATGAGTTCAATGCCGCGTTTTTCCAGCGAGTCATTCAGGCTCTTGTCGGGCGTAATCACAGCGTCCCAGTTGTCGGGCGAAATCGCTGACGAATCCAGCTGTCCGGCGAGAAACATCATCCACGATGTACTGGTATCATCCACGACAAACTGGACCAGACGGTCAATAAACGGTATGGATTTCCCCGCGTCTTTGAGCAGTCCGGCCGCTTCCTGTTCCGGAGTTCCAGAGGCTGGATAGGTTTCAACCCGGCCCGTTTCCGCCCATTTCGGGTTGCGCTCAAATTCAATGCGCGAATTTCTGCGCCATTCAACCAGTCGATACGGCCCGGTTCCGACGGGATGGTTGGTAAATTTCTTTCCGTATAACTCCACCGCCTCGCGGGGAACAGCATAAGCATAGTGCATGGTCAGCACATAGAGGAGCTGCGGATACGGTTCCGTGAGTTTAATCTGCAGTGTGTGAGAATCCACAACCTTGAGGCCCTCAACCGGCATATCATAGTCGGTCGGCTCGGGCAGTTTCGATTGATCGTGAAAAACATCGATTCCTTTGATCCGCCCGTTATAGGCCCAGAAACCGGATGAAATATTTTTTACATCCGCAACACGCTTAATGGAATACTCAAAATCCCGGGCAGTCAGTTCGCGCCCTTTCCCGTCAGGAAAGCAGGGATCGTCCTGAAAGAAGATACCTTTGCGGAGCTTGAATGTGTAGGTCAGCCCGTCTTCCGAAACTTCCGGCATCGACTCCGCCAATGCAGGAATCACCTTATAGGGCCGGGCCAGATAGTCATACTGCAACAGGCCTTCATAGATCCGCGAAATGGCCACCGAGGAGGAGACCTCTCCGGACGTGGCCGGGTCAAGCCCCCGGATGCGGGTCGTACTACTGAAAGAGACCAGTTCTGAACCGTCGTGTCCGGCGGTTAAATCGCCATTTCCGCAACCGGAAACGAAAAGACTCCCCACAAACACCGCAAAAGCAGCTGGGAGGAGTCTTAGCACTGAAGGTTTAAACCTCATTCAGAAAATGCAGTTAACCTTTATTATTCAGCAACAGAAATGGGCGCCTGTTCAGGAACAGGCTGCGTTTCCGGAGTTCCGAGGTCAAGACCGTCAATCGGGGCCGGCTGAACTGCGGCAGGTTGCGTAAGCTCGCTTTGCACAGTATCCATCAGGGTCTTATCCTGCTGAGCAAACAACACTCCCAGAATCAGTGCAGAGGCCATAAAGACCACACCGAGAACTACAGTCGCTCTGGAGAGTACGTTTCCGGCGCGCGCGCCGAACAGAGATTCACCTGCTCCGGCGCCAAACGCCAGGCCAAGCCCTTCGCTCTTCGACTTCTGCAACAGCACGAGGCCGATCAGCAGTAGACAGCAGAGAACCAGAACAACAATAAACAGTGCTTTAAGAAAAATCATAACAGTTCCTTTATTTCTTTGGTCTAAGGTCTTCCAGTCGAAAGTCAAATGTCGCAGTGCGGAACGTACGACTTTGGACTTTCAGACCTTCGACCACGCGGCCGGGCCGCATCTTACATGCCGGCTTTAACGATGCCCGCGAACGAAGTCGCGTCCAGAGCAGCGCCGCCAATCAGGCCGCCGTCGATGTCGGGCATAGCCAGCAGTTCCGGAGCGTTGTCCGGCTTCATGGATCCGCCATACTGAATGCGAACCGCGTCCGCAGCTTCAGCGCCAACCATATCCTTCACAATTCCACGAATGAACGCGTGTACGTCCTGCGCCTGCTGAGCCGTTGCCACTTTACCGGTTCCGATCGCCCATACCGGCTCGTATGCAATAACGAGTTCAGTGTATGCATCAGCCGCAACGTCTTTCAGACCTTCACGAACCTGTACTTCAACCACTTTTTCCGTGTTGCCGGATTCGCGGTCTTCGAGGGTTTCACCAACACAGAGAATCGGACGCAGGTTCTTTTCGAGCGCCTTGATGACCTTCTTGTTGATCCAGAAATCGTTTTCTTTGTAGTACTCACGACGTTCGCTGTGACCGAGGATCACGTAACGGACGAAGAGTTCTTTCAGCATGGTATGGCAGATTTCGCCGGTGTAGGCGCCTTCGTCTTCAGAAGACATGTTCTGGGAGCCAACCGCAACCTGTGTTTCTGAAACGATATCGCTGACCGATTTCAGGGCTGTGAACGGAGGACACAGAACCACATCAACCTCAGTGCATTCGCCGAGTTCCAGCTTCACCGCGTTGGCCAGTTCAACCGCTTCTTCGACGGTTTTGTTCATTTTCCAGTTGCCGGCAATAATTTTCTTTCTCATCTAAAAATCTCCGTTTCGTTGAAATTATAAGGTTTACACCTACATTTGTTTAAAAAATGAAGGGGGAATCTAGCGAAACCCGACCCAATAGGCAAAGGCGAAAACACAAAAAAGGCAGGGAAAAACCGCCCCGTTTTTCAGACACACGAACAGGCTACAGGCAGATTATTTGATAGCCCTTTTTCACCCACGTCACAATACTCGGATGCCCTTTATAAGCGCCTGAAAGTAATAGCTTCTGCGCCGGCGGGAGTTTTTCCTTCACATGCAGGTCTTCGGCACAGTCATCGCACACCACCTCCACAAGGTCCATTTTCTTTAATTTCATATATTTTTCATAAAGAGAACTCTCCGGTTGCGCAAATTCATTGGCCCAGCCGGTGCCCGCACCATCAAAGATCAACGCCACCGCATACCCCGCCTCCAGCAACTCAGCCGCATAGAGCAACGCATGCTGGGCCCGGGCCGCCCCTTCATTGGTTTCGTTGCCGGATTGCAGAATAATGGCAAACTTCCCGTCTGTTTCTGCCCCGAAACACACCGCCGCCCACATCAGAACAATACAAATCACCCGCTTCATACGGACCTCCTCTGGAATTAGGACGATTTTGATACAGGATTTTCCAGACATTGGAAAGCGGAGCCTGTAGCATTCGCGATTCACACTTGAAAAGCATCACGAAGGAATCCCCTATGGAAAAGAAACTCTTTCTCATCGATGGCATGGCCATCATCTATCGCGCCTATTTCGGTTTCATCCGCAACCCCCGCATCAACTCTAAAGGGGAGAACACCTCGGCGGTCTATGGATTTGTAAATACCTTGCTCAATCTCATCCATACCTATGAACCCACTCACCTCGCCGTGGCGCTCGACACCTCCGATCCTACCTTCCGCCACATCGAATATCCCGAATACAAAGCCACCCGCGATGAAACGCCCGAAGGCATCCGCACCGGCATCCCCCACATCAAAAACCTGCTCAAAGCCTTTAATATTCCCATTCTCGAATATCCCGGTTTCGAAGCCGACGACGTCATCGGCACCCTGGCCCGCCAGGCCGAGAAAGACGGATTTGAAACCTACATGGTCACGCCCGACAAAGATTATGCCCAGCTCGTGGACGAAAACACCTTCATGCTCAAACCCGGACGCGGCGGCGAAGAAGGCGAACTGCTCAAGGTGAAAAACATCCTCGAACAGTGGAATATTGAAAAAATCGAACAGGTCATCGACATCCTCGGCCTGGCCGGCGACACCGCCGATAACATTCCCGGCGTTCCCGGCATTGGCCCCAAAACTGCCCAGAAACTGATTGCCCAGTTCGGCTCCGTGGAAAACCTGCTCGAAAACACCGACCAACTGAAGGGTAAGCAGAAGGAAAAGGTGGAAGCCAATAAAAACCAGGCGCTGCTTTCTAAAAAACTGGTAACCATCAAATGCGATGTGCCCGTCAAAGAAAAGCCGGCCGAACTGGTGATGGGCGTACACAACGACGATGCGCTGAAACTGCTGTTCACGGAACTCGAGTTCAAAAGTATGATCACCCGCCTCTTCGGTGAATCCCCCACTCCCGCCTCCGTGGCGGTGGCCGCCGCCAGCTCCGGCCAGGGCGACCTGTTTGAATTTGCCGCTTCCACCCATCCGGAAATGACCGAACCCGCTCCCGGATTTAAAACCATTAAGGATGTAAAACACACCTATCACCTCGTTACCACCGCTGCCGAACGCGCCGAACTGGCCGCAAAACTCGCCGGCATTTTTGAAATCTGCTTCGACACCGAAACCACCGGCCTCGATGTCCGAACCGCCGAGCTGATCGGCATCTCCTTCTGCGTGGAGCCCGGCGAGGCGTGGTACGTCACCCTGCCGCCCGACCGGGAACAGGCCCTGCTGGCCCTCGAACCCTTTCTTCCAATCCTTGGGAACTCCGACATCCGGAAAGTCGGCCAGAACCTGAAATACGACGTCAGCGTCCTGAAATGGCACGGCATCGAAGTCAAAGGCGAACTGCTCGACACCATGCTCGCGCACTATCTGATCGACCCCGACCAAAGCCATAAGATGGATCGTATGGCCGAGATTGAACTCAACTATTCGCCGGTTCCGATTGAAGCCCTCATCGGCGAAAAGAAGAGCTCGCAGAAATCCATGCGCGACGTCGACCTCGACGAACTCTGCGAATATGCCGCCGAAGATGCCGACATCACCATGCAGCTTTGGCGCAAACTCAAACCCATGCTCAAGGAACGCGGTCAGGAACGCGTCTTCTACGAAATTGAAACGCCGCTTATGCCGGTGCTCTCCACCATGGAATACAACGGCATTAATCTGGATGTCGCCAATCTCGAAACCTACTCGATCGAGCTCGGAAAAAAGATCCAGACCCTGGAAAGCGGCATCTACACCAAAGCCGGAATGGAATTCAACCTTAACTCGCCCAAGCAGCTCGGCGAAGTCCTTTTCGATCTGCTTCAGCTCGTCGACAAACCCAAAAAAACCAAAACCGGCCAATACAAAACCAACGAGGAAGTGCTGTCCGGCCTGGCCCACGAACACGCTATTGTTCGCGAAATCCTCGACTACCGCGGCCTGACCAAACTCAAGAGCACCTATGTGGATGCGCTGCCCAAAGAAGTTTTTCCAGACACGGGAAGACTCCACACCACTTTCAGTCAGGCCATCACCACCACCGGCCGTCTGTCATCGGTGAATCCCAACCTGCAGAACATTCCGATCCGCACCGCAGAAGGCCGCGAAATCCGCCGCGCCTTTATTCCCCGCGAAGGCTTTACCCTGCTCGCCTCCGACTATTCCCAGATCGAGCTGCGCATTATGGCCGAACTCTCAGGCGACGAAGGCCTCCGCGAAGCCTTCATCCACGGCGAAGACATCCACACCGCCACCGCCGCCCGCGTATTCGGCGTTGAAAAGGACGACGTCACCCGCGAAATGAGAAGCAAAGCCAAGATGGTCAACTTCGGCATCATCTACGGCATCTCGGCCTTCGGCCTCTCGCAGCGACTCGGCATTCCGCGCAAAGAAGCGCAGGAAATTATCGAGCAATACCGCGCCAACTATCCCCGCGTGCAGGACTATCTCGACTCCACCATCGAATTTGCGCAGAAAAATGAATATGTTCAGACCATCGCCGGACGCCGCCGATATATTCGCGACATCAACGCCAAAAACCAGATGGTCCGTTCCGGCGCCGAGCGCAACGCCATCAACGCCCCGATTCAGGGCACCGCCGCCGACATGATCAAAATCGCCATGATCAGCATCCAGAAGATGCTCGAAGAGAAGCAGACCAAAACCAAGCTCCTGCTGCAGGTCCACGACGAACTCGTCTTCGACCTCGCCCTCGACGAAGCCGACGAGCTGATTCCGCTCATCGAAGAAAAAATGAAATCCGCCATCCCCATGGAAATCCCGATTTTGGTTGAGAGCGGAACCGGAACCAACTGGTTGGAAGCTCATTAGGATAGAACAGGTATGATTTATCGATATATAGGATTCGAGACAGATAAAGAGTCTAAACTTCAAACACTCTTCAACAATGAGCTTTGGTTTTCATCACCCCAGAAGTTTAACGACCCATTTGATTGTCACTTCCATGTACAGGACAAGTTCTCTAGAGAAACATTTGAAAAATTCGCAGGCAATACCTCTAAGCTCTCCGGCAAAGACGCATCTTCTGACATAGCTATGTTTAATTCACTAGCGGGACAAGATGAATCCGTCTCAATATCTGGTCTAATGGAGCAATTGCAGCATCATATCGATGCCCATGGCATCTGTTGTTTTTCAAAATTATGGAATTCGATTCTTATGTGGTCACATTATGCCGATAAACATACGGGGATATGCATTGGCTATGATGACACAAGAGATAATGGCGAATTGTGTGAGGTGAAGTATTCTACTCATTATCCTGAGCTACATGTAAATGAGACTGATACTTGTGATGGTCTCCAGACTTTTAAGGAGAAGTATTTGCTCACTAAATCCGCGGATTGGATTTATGAAAATGAATACAGACTAATCGATCCAATAAAATGCAATTTTAGAGATCCATCTCCATTTCCTATCGTAAATATCACTTTTGGAATAAAAATGGGGTCAAAGCTTAAACAAGATATTCTCAATCATTTTGGCGATGATGTGATGTTTTATAGCGCAATCCATAAAGCCACAGGAAGATATGGGCTCTCCAGGTTCCCTATAACCTAAGGGCATGGATAGATAACTGAACAAATTTCAAATATCAGCGCCAAACGTGGCCCTCGACAAACCAATCCGCTTACCTCACATATACCAATATGAAAGTGACACTAAATATTGATGATCAGATCATAGCCGAAGCAGCGCGTTTGACGGGAATCAAAGAGAAAACCACCTTGGTGCGCAAAGGACTTGAAGCTTTGATTGCGCAGGAGAGCAGCCCAGGACAACAAACAACTCGCCAAACTTCTGTACGACGGTGAAGTTACTAACCAAAGATAAACGCCCATTAACTGTAGCGAACCAACTGAAACTTGCTGTAGATTGAGATTGGCACCGTACAAGAAGCAGATCATCCATAATGAGAAGGAGCCCCGTTTCACGTGGCATGGGCATTCTGCCCATGATCAGAAACCACCCCTCCAGATAAAACGATGAAGTTTCGGCATTAGAGAGTTCATCTGAATATGATATACAATACGTTGAACTTTATTTAGGAGACCTCATGGCTAAACCGAACTATTCATACGAGAAGCGTCAAAAAGAACTGGCAAAGAAAAAGAAGCAGGAAGAAAAACGGAAGCGCAAACAAGGAACCAAAGAAGGTTCTGCAGAAGAGCAAAAATAAAACGAGTCACCTTCATGAAGAAAGAACAGGCGTCGCGCATTCCGATATTGCTCTCGGCCTTCGGATGCCCCGGTATGGGGCAGTTTTTTCAGAAACGATGGATTCCGGGCGTCATCTTTGCCGCAGGGTTTTTAGTCGGATTTGTCGGCGTGATGAAACTGGCAGTGCAGAATATCAGAGAACTGTATTCAATGGCTTTCAGTCCCGACTTCTCCTACGAACCCACACCTGTTCCGCTTGCAGCCTTTATTGCCCCGCTGACGATTGCCGCCGTTTTCTGGCTCATCAGCCTTTTCGACGTTTTTTTTGCCCATCTGCGGAAGGGCCGCAGCATAAATGAAGAAATTTTTCTGAAGAATAACCTACCAGCAACCGGATATCCCACCGCAGAGGACACGGAGCAGCACGGAGAGGAAAACTCCCAACCCTCGGATGTATCTGACGAAACGAGTGGTTAAAATGAACAGGGCTCCGGATATCCTGTTCGCCTACAAGGTGCTTTTTTCGCATTATGGAAAACAGCACTGGTGGCCGGCCGAGACCCGCCTGGAAATGATGGTCGGAGCAATCCTTACGCAGAACACGGCGTGGACGAATGTGGAAAAGGCCCTTTCCAATCTTCGGAAGGCTGATGCGCTGAACTTCCAGACATTGGAAAATGCATCGCGGGAAGAAATCATCGAATGGATCAGGCCAGCCGGATTCTTCAATCAGAAGTCGGCTTACATTCAAGGCATGATTTCCAATGTTCGGAACAAATTCGGAGGCTCGCTCGACGAGCTGTTTGCTTTAGAAACTTCCAACCTTCGGAAAGAGCTGCTTTCATGGAAAGGAATCGGTCCGGAAACCGCCGACAGCATCATCCTCTATGCAGCCCGGAAACCGGTATTTGTCGTCGATGCCTACACCAGACGCATCTGTACGCGCCATGGCTGGATCGGCGAAAAGACAAAGTATGACGACGTGGCCAGACTGTTCAGCAACAACCTGCCGGAAGATGTTCAGCTGTTTAACGAATACCACGCACTGATCGTTCAGGTATGCAAAGAGCACTGCTCAGCAAGAAACCCGAAATGCGGAGACTGTCCGCTGGAATGTTTTTTATCGTAGACGGAGCTTCCAGCTCCGTTGTCCCGGCATGAACCCGATCTAACGCAACGGAGCTGGAAGCTCCGTCTACATTTCTTACCCGTCAAGCTTCTGTTTAAGCATCTGCATGACGGCTCCGGGATTGGCTTTGCCGCGGCTGGCTTTCATGACCTGCCCCATGAGGAAGTTGATGGATGCCGGGTTGCCGGCTTTGTATTCTTCGACCGGCTTCGGGTTGTTGGCAATGGCTTCATCGGCCCAGCCTTCGAGCGCCGAATCGTCGGAAACCTGCGCGAGGCCTTTGGCTTCCATGATTGCTGCCGGCTCCCCGCCTTCGGTGAAGAGGATTTCAAAGATCTGCTTACCGCCACCAGTATTGATGGTCTTGGCATCGATCAACGAAATGATTTCCGCCAGCTTTTCCGGCGTCACTTTGGAATCGGAAATATTGAGATTCTGCTCAGACAACAGACGGAGCATTTCTCCCATGATGAAGTTGGAAACCGCCTTGGCGTTTTTCGTATGCTTCATGGTTTCTTCAAAATAGTCCGCCATGGCTTTATCGGCGGTCAGTACGCCGGCGTCGTATTCCGGAAGGCCCAGATCGGACACATAGCGCTCGCGCCGCTGCGCCGGAAGCTCCGGCAGTTCCGAGCGCCACTGCTCAATCTGCTCCGTAGATACTTTAACGGGCATGAGGTCGGGCTCAGGAAAATAGCGATAGTCGTGCGCATTTTCTTTGGTGCGCTGCGAAAAGGTTTCGCCGCGGTCGGGGTTGTAGCCCCGCGTTTCCTGCACTACCGTTCCGCCGGATTCCAGCAAGTTGGTCTGACGGTCAATTTCATACTCGATGGCCTCTTTAATGAAGGCGAACGAGTTCATATTTTTGATCTCGACCTTGGCGCCGAGTTCTTTCTGGCCGACCGGACGGACAGAGACATTCACATCGGAACGCATCTGCCCTTTTTCCTGATCGCAGTTGGAGATCCCGCCATACTGCATGATCTGCTTCACATACGCCATGTAGGCCAGCGCGTCTTCGGCCGAGCTCATGCAGGGATCGGAAACAATTTCCATCAGCGCGGTTCCGGCACGGTTGTAGTCCACCAGACTGGCCCCGGCGACATGCGTATTTTTGGCCGCATTTTCTTCCTGGTGAATCCGCTCAAGGGTGAAGGTTTTCATTTCGCCTTCCACCTCAACCGTGACTTCCCCTCCCAGACAGATCGGCTCGTCGGCCTGCGTGATCTGATAGTTTTTTGCCATATCCGGATAGAAATAGTTTTTGCGGTCCCACTTACTGTAGGGATTGATTTCGCAGCCGAGCAACAAGCCGGCTTTGCAGATCAGCTCAATCGCTTTTTCGTTCATCACCGGCAGTGCACCGGGATAGCCCAGACACGTCGGGCAGACGTGGGTATTCGGCTCCGCGCCGTATTCATATTTGCACCCGCAGAACATCTTCGTGTTCGTTTTCTGCATAATGTGCGTTTCAAGACCGATGGTTGCTTCGTATTTCATAATGCGTGATCCGTAATTCGTAATGATTAAAGAGACGGGCGTTGTTTATGCCATTCGGTGGACTGCTCGTACGCGTGACCGACTTTCAGGATGGTTTCCTCCTGAAAATCATCACCAATAATCTGCAGCCCGATCGGCATACCGTTGGATGCAAATCCGCACGGCAGCGACAGGGCGCAGTTTCCTGCCAGATTGATCGGCGTGGTAAGAATATCGTCGAGATACATCTTCAGCGGATCATCGGTTTTATCACCCTTTTTATAAGCAGGCGTCGGGGTGACCGGAGCAAGAATCGCATCGCACTCTTTGAACGCTTCTTTGAAATCGTCACGGATCAGCGTACGGACTTTCTGCGCTTTTTTATAATAGGCATCATAGTAGCCGCTGCTGAGCACATAGGTCCCGAGAATGATCCGACGCTTCACTTCCTGACCGAATCCGGCCGAGCGGGTTTTAGCATAGAGCTCCGCCGGATCTTTACCGTCGAGGCGCATCCCATAGCGGATGCCATCAAACCGTGCCAGGTTTGCGGATGCTTCGGCCGTCGCAATAATGTAATAAACAGCGATCGCATATTTGGCATTTGGCAGGCTCACATCGACAATCTCAGCACCGAGGCTTTTGCAATGCTCGACGGCATCACGAACAGATTTCTCAACTTCCGGGTCCATGCCTTCCACAAAATATTCCCTGGGCAGACCGAGTTTCATGCCCGCCAGCGAAGTATCGGACGGCAGATTTTTCCCAAAGGTTGGAACTTCCATTTCGATAGATGAAGAATCCATCGAATCATGTCCGCAGAGCGTTTCGAGCAGAATCGCGGAGTCTTTCACGGTTTTAGTCAGCGGCCCGATCTGATCGAGCGACGAGGCAAAGGCCGTCAGACCATAGCGGGAAACCCGGCCATAGGTCGGCTTGACCCCGACGCACCCACAGAAGGCGGCAGGCTGGCGGATGGAACCGCCGGTATCCGAACCGAGCGAAGCAATCGCTTCGTCGGCCGCCACACAGGCAGCAGATCCGCCGGAGGAACCTCCGGGAACGTGATCGAGGTTCCAGGGATTGGAAGTTTTTCCCAGTGCCGCGTTCTCCGTACTGGAGCCCATGGCAAATTCATCCATATTCACGCGCCCGAGCAAAACAGCGCCGGCTTCGCGAAGCTTGGAGATAACCGTGGCGTCGTAGGGAGCAACATATCCTTCCAGAATTTTTGAAGAACAGGTGCAGGGTTGCCCTTTCACATTGAGCAGATCTTTAATCGCAACCGGTATTCCAAGCATTGGAAGTTTTTCACCGGCGGCACGGCGCCCATCGGCAACCCTCGCCTGTTCGAGTGCGTCTTCACGGTCGATGGTCAGATAGGCCCCGACGTTTCCGTCGTTCGCATCAATTGATGCCAGCACGTCGTTCACAATGTCGACCGACGTGCAATCGCCGGCGGCGAGCTTTTCGGAGAGTTCAGCAATAGTCAGTTTGTTCAGTTCAGCCATATTTAAACCACTAATTTTCACTAATCTGCACTAATTCAGATTATGATCCTTTTCCATTCAAGTTCTTTTGTGTTCCCGAAGTTGACGAGATAACCAACCCGCTTTTTCGTTGCATGTAAATAATTAATCAATTGCGCTTCATGCTCTGCCAACAGTTTTTTCACCGCCTTGATTTCCAGAACGATATCTTTGTTCACAAGGAAATCCGGGACATACCTCTTCTTTAACTTCTGTTCTTTGTAATAAAGGTTCAAATCGCACTGAGGAACAAAAGGAATCGATCTCATTTCCAACTCAATCTCAAGGCATTCCTGATATACCTCTTCAAGAAAACCGTGCCCCTGAACATTATAAACCTCAAACACCGCACCCATCAGATCATAACCCTCCTGCTCTAACATCATATCCTCCATCAATTAGTGCTGATTAGTGACGATTAGTGGTGCCCAAACCTACTGGTCGATAATTTTTGGGACGCGGACGTGGCCGTCGGCAGCGGACGGGGCATTGGCGATTACGTCGTCATGGTTGAGACTGGTTCCCAGCTCATCCTTACGCAGCACATTAAATACGGGAATTGCATGAGCGGTTGGTTCAACCTCGGAGACGTCCAGTTCGTTGAGCTGTTCGACATAATGCAGCACCTGATCGAGCTGCCCCTGAAAGAGGGTCTTTTCTTCATCTGTCAGATCGATGCACGCAAGTTTCGCGACATAGCCGACATCCATTCCATCGTGTGTTTCGGACATTTGTTTTCCTCAATTTCCAAAAATAAAGCCCGCAGTATAAATAAACTGCGGGCGCGCGCAACTTCCAAGGCGTGGAAGATTACTCTCCGTAGGCCTTCGCTCGCATCGTATCCGTCAGCACATGCGGATAAACCTGCTGCACAAAATCGATGATTTCGGCTTCGTATTCGGTCCCTTCCGCCTCCCGCTGGCCCTGCACAGCGATGTAGGCCCAGCGATTAGCCTTACTGCGAACCACCCGGTCCCAGGCGAGCCAGAACATGCGGGAATAGTGCGAAGCAGTTTCGCGATCCTGCCCGACAAACCAATAGGCATAGAAAGAATAGTACGGCACAGGCCCGTCCGCAGTTCGATAGGTTCGTGAGGTCTGAATGACCCGAACGGTAAGCGGGTCACGCCCTTCAAGCGGCACTTCAAGATCATATTCGCCGTCCATGTTATTCCCCTGCCCCTTCAGACAACGCTGCGGGCGGTGAATCGAATCACGGGCGGTTCCCGAAAGAACAATCGAGGTAAAAAGGCGTGTCCCGACATCATTGGTAAATGCGGATTTCACAAACTCCGTATCTTCAGGTAGCTGTTCTTTTTCGGCACGGGCCATATTAAACAGATGGTCGCCGCACTCCGGACAGATATCCGGGATTTCAAGCTCGCTAACATAAAACGAAGCATCTTTGTAGTCTTTGGCGCACAGTTCCGGGTTATGGCAGAATTTCAGTTGATTTCCATGCCAGCCCTTCACATCTTCCGGCAGTTCCATTTTAACGCCCGGCACAAAGTCAAATTTCACATCCGTGGTGAAGGCCACGGCAATGATCGCCAACCCCATCAGGATCACAATAGTTAAGAATGGCTTAAATAGGCTTTTTTCCATGTCTTGAAAAGCTCCCGATAGTTAACGTTAAGCAGTTTACCGAATCCGACCATTAAGCTGATCGCAACCGTGAAGAGAACATAGCCGGACCAGTCATGGTGAAGACCGGTACCGAATTGCTGGCCAGCCGTGATAGACACCATCGCAATGGAAATAATTCGACCAATATTTCCGGCTACCGCAATAGGAATAGAAAAGAGAAATAAGATCCACTTTTTGACAAAGGTCTTCTGCGTGAAATAGGCATAGACCGCTGTCAATGCCGTCATCGCCAACAACGACCGCAGTCCTGAACACGGCGCCTCCACGTTCAACTGAAAATAGGGCGACATCAACTGCGTTCCCACCCGTTGACATTCAATCCCCATCCCCTCGAGCATGCCATGCGCCATGGTTGTTGCAATGCGCTGCAACGGCCCTGACAATGCATCAAGGAAGTTAAGCGGCACACAGAAAATCAGGTATGCACAAGGGAAAATGAGCAGTTTGGCCACCTTCCAACCGAAGAAATAAAATGGAATTCCCCAAATCAGAAGAATCAGAGCCATAAGCGAAAAACGGGTCTGTTGCATCTTGGCTCCCAACCAGTGCATAGCCAGAGCCATTACAATGACCACCAAACCCCACTGGCAGATCTTTTTGGGTGCAGCAAAAAATTCTTCCCGCTTGTACCAAACCACCGCCAGGCTCACGAAGGGAATTAAGTAACCGTGTGAATAGTCGGCACCAAACGAAACTTTGTCTCCCCAACGGGAAATCATCCAGGTAAAGGCCGAACGACTATCGACATTATCAACCATATTCCCGAATAGATGAAACAGAATAAAAAGGAAACCGATAATCACCGACACGAAGCCGATGTTCAGCAGTTCATTCTTATGTAACGCTCCGAGGCGCCATCGATCGCTCCAGATTAACGCATGATTGGTTTTGGTATCTTCCATAATCAGATAAGTCCATTTATTCCATCAAAAGGCCAAAACGATATCAAACGGGCACCCGAAATTCAAGTCCGCGTTCCTGCAAGAGTTATTCAAAGGTCCATTTTCACACAAACGCGCCTCCCGTTTATTTGCCCAACGAATTGTAAACAAACGGGTTCGACGCACCCCATATGCCGCACGTTCATTTTTTATTAAAAATCAACTTGCAAAGAAACCGCCCGTGCATACTATAGGCGCTCCTTTCGAGGAAAAAGCGAGCGTAGCTCAGTGGTAGAGCTCGACCTTGCCAAGGTCGTTGTCGAGAGTTCGAATCTCTTCGCTCGCTCCACTTTAAACCCGGTCTGCTTAGCAGATCGGGTTTTATTTTTGGCTTCTGGATTGCAAATTAAGAAGCAATTAAGGACTGTAATAGCTGATTTGGCACCCCGGTAGCTCACCTGGACAGAGCGACAGATTCCTAATCTGTAGGTAGTGAGTTCGAGTCTCGCCCGGGGTACCACTCCCATCACTAACAATAATCAAGGCTCTCCACCAAATACGGGGGCGAGGGTGTAGCGGTTGCGCGCCTGCCTTTACATGGTTGCAATTTGTGCCGTTCAGCATTACCCCGTGATGAAAGAGTGTTATCCACGCCTGGCAGAAGAGAACCATCGTCCTAAAAAAGTGGCTTTAACCGCAGTGGTGAGGAAATTGATCATTGCGGCGAACTCAGCCGTTAAGAATCCTGATTTTTTGGTTGTCGTTTAACACCGTTGCTCTGTGGTTAAAAAACCGCCCTCGCCCCCGTATCTGGTTGAGAGCCATGTGGTGGAGAGCCGGGAAATGGCGCACTCAGCAGGAGTCGAACCTGCAATCGAAACGTTTATTAAATACAAAAACCTATATTTACTGGTGTTTTACAATTTCAGATCAACTCACATCAGTCGAAATCAACCGTATAGGGTACACAATGGGTACACACTGTTTATATCGGGATCCGTAAATCCCGCAGCTACGAAACCAACTTCCACAGCCTCTCTTAACAAGAAAACAGAAAACTACCCGAAGTGTCCAGTTTCGGTTGTTCGCCTTATGCTCAGTAGGTGCGAATGGAGGCCTCGCGATATTGATAAGGAAGCGATGAAACAGGATTTGACCAGAGAGGATATATCTCTCAGGCTCTCACGGAAGATCCAAGATCCATCAATTCCGATCCGAGAACAACTTTCAGCTGCACGGCCGCTTTCAATTCTTAACGGGTGAACTGATCCGAAGAACAAAAAGCCTGATAAAAAGTCGATACTCGCAGACATGATGAAAACCATTAATGGGACAAGTACAGGTTTGCCATCTCATGCAACTTAACCCCGTAAGAAAGCTTAACAAATAAATATGATTGTCTACTCGGACAGAACCGGATTTAGAATTTAGGACCACGGCTGAAGCGTAAGGACATTTCGGACCTTCCGCTCCTGTTTTTCCCCATGTTTGCGGTTGTTTATTGAATATTTATTGTTGCGCCCTGCAGTGTAAGATCAATATATCGACTTCAGACGAGTAGGCTGGCAACGGTTGCCGTCGTCATCAAAATATTTCCCAAGGGGGACTCTTCTCAGGTTATCCAGATTCTCGAATAAATTTTCACTGGAAGTTTTATACGCAATAATTTTTCCGCGCGAATCGGTAACTACGCCAAGGAAGCCCTTGTATTTTTCTCCACGGTGAAAACCCTGTATAAAATAATCCTCCAGCTCCACCGTATTGCCAGTCATTTCTACCATGCTGCGGCTACCTTCGGTTAAGTGAATAGATTTCTGCTGGTAGTCGAGTAAGATCCGTTTATCCCCATCGATTTCCTTTCCAATTGCAAAATATTCAGCCTTTAACTCATGAGAATAAAGCCGGGAGGATTTCTGTTTGATCATCAATTTAAAATCATAGGACAACACACCGGGAATCCCTTCGTCACCCACCCACAGAATATCGGGATAGATCCGCTGCTTCGATGTTTTCGCAAAATTTAAATCCAACTCAGGAGGAGTGTTCAGATCAATGTATTTCAGATCGGCCTCTGAAAATTCATTTCCAGGCAGTTTAACCTGTTTTCCCCGCTTTGTTTTAAGGACTACTTTTCCGCCAATCAGCGTCACATATTCTGCTTCGACTGTTTTGCCGTTAGTTAATGACCATACGCGCATTTTATTTTCAGGCATGCGCGGTTCGGGTTCGGTGACGGATTCCTTTTCGATTACATCAGCAGAGCCTTTTGCGCTTGCGAAATAATCTCTGAACACCGGGCCATTCGTAAGAGAGCACTCTCCTTCAGGAAGGTATTTTCGAATCATCTCCAACTGATCGCGGGTGAACTCTTCCGTTTTAAACGCCGGAAGCAATGGACCACCCTGCCGGGTTTGCGGATAGTCCGCTCCATCGACCTCTACCAGCAGCATACCGGTCATTGATCCACCAGCGTACTCGCCGAACAAAACCTGCAGATCAAGTGGTTCGCCCGCCTTCAACTCGATCCAGTCGCCTATTCTCAACGGCTTATTTGCCAGGAAATATTTGTCATTATCCGCATCCGTACTTTGCCAGAAATCCAAAACTTCCAACCGTTGCCGAACTCCGTTAATCAGTACGTTTTCGCCATCAACGTTTACCACCAGAAATGCATCCCCGGCACCCCAGAAGCGAAACCTGATATCTTCAGGATAAACCAGTTGTCCTTTATATTTTGCAAAGAACCAATAGCTCTCCATATCAGGCTGCCCGAATACATCCGCCGCCATCGTTGAATTGACAGGAGGAACCATGATGCTTCTTGTATACAGTTTATCGGGCGTTCGGTAATATCTGTTCAGCCGAGATTCCCGCCAGCCTTTTGCACAGAATTCCCGTAGCAGATAGATAAATTTATCGCTATCCATGACTGAATCGCCACCCTGGCGGTCATATTTAAAAAAGTAACAGCGCCCTTCGAAGTCATTGCCGATACTCTGCCCGCCCCCGAAAACACTTAGCTCAGTCATGTCCGGCACTATGTCAAATCCAGCAAGCCCCCCGGCCAAGCCATCCCCCATCCCACTCATTTCCGGCAATTGGATATCTGGCATGTTCGCCTTTTGCACCTTGGTAACAATCCGGGTGGTGGATTTCGGCTTTGCTGATTTCTTCATCTTCACCTTCGGCTTTTTCAGCTTCATTTTCGGACGGTCTACCGGCTTTGGCGGAACAAACTTTTTCTCCTCCTTCGTCACCACATTGAAGACCACCAGCATGCCTGCCAGCAAAAAAACAGCCGCGTGAATAGCTAGGCTGACCACAAACCCGCTGGGAGCTCCTTTCACGACCCCTTTGTCTTTTCGAATACGCTTCATTCTATCCTCCTCAAAATGAGTGCACGCAAACGTGTTCCCTTACGTACAAGTAGACAAAAAGTGCCGGAGCAGATTTCATCAGACAACTGGCTGTATCTCTAGGTGGCAGGAAGGAAGGGAAAGGCCTGATAACTCGTCAACGGTTCACTAACTTGTCAGCAGCCCAATGTTTATAGCCATTGATTTATGGGCTTTGTTATATCAAAAGAATCTCTTATCACTGTAGAGACGACCACACTCCCGGTTCCGCTCTAACCGTCGTCGGGGCCTAATCCTCGGCGATTTTATCGTCGCCATCCGTATCCGACACAGCAGCCAGCAGGTCGCAGAGGTCCGGAGTTTTTCCGCTAAGGTATCCAAGCGAAACCAGGAACCGGTCCGCCTCAAGCATCGTTCCGAAATACATCTCTTCACTGTGGTCCCGATTGAAGAAGGCATGCGGTTGCCCCTCGTAGATATGTAGATCACAACGAAGGCCCAACGCCTCCATCTTTTTCTTATACGCTTTTGCGCTAGCGACGCGAAACGCCGTATCTTCTGAGCCGGTCAGAATCAGCGTCGGCGGCGCATCTTTGTGGATATTGTGCAGCGGCGAAAATTCCTGCCAATAGTCCTTCACCCGATTATGCCCAAATCCCGCGGAACTGTTGTCCGCCACAGGATTAAGCAACACCAGAATGTTGGGAACGCAGCTTACCGACCGATCCTCGCCGACTTCATTGAATTCTTCCAGCATCGCGGTAGCCGCCGCCAGATGCCCGCCAGCCGAACCACCGCCCGCGGCCAGACGATTTGGATCAATCCCCAATTCAACCGCGTGTGTACGCACCCAGCGCATCGCGGATTTGGCGTCCATCACGCATTCCTTTGGGGTAGTTCCATACTGTTTCGCCGTTCGGTACTCCGCCGTAATCGCCACCATGCCGCGCGAGGCCAGATAGTCGCATTGACCTGAAAAATGAGTAAATCCTCCGCCCTGCCATCCGCCACCGTGAAAGAACACAATGGCCGGTACGCGGCCGGACGGTTCATGGCTCGGCGGATTAAAGATATGCAGTTTCAGCGTCACATCGCCGATGGTTTTATACACCACGCTTTGGTCCGGCGCGGGCACTTCTTCGGCTAGCGCAACAAAAGTCAGACTCAGCATCATCAGCATATTCGTTATGAACTTTTTCATACTATTTACCTTCATATTTAGAGCAACGATTCTCGCAGTGCGTTTTCCACTTCCGCCCACCCCTTCTCTTCCAGACGTTGGAAACGGTCGCCTATAAAAAGGAAATGATCGGAGAACGGTGGGTTCTGGGTGTTCATCTTTCAGAGCCCCGCTGCTGAATAAAGTTTTTCAAGGTCGCGAACCCCTTATCATCTTTGAACTGGGGAAGATGCTGGAATTCATTGAGAACCCGCAATGGATCGCGTTGTTTGTACATAAAATTTCTTCCATCGTCATGGCCATGGACCTGCACCGCTTTACTCTCCGACCAATCCACCGTGGGCCTCTGAGGAGCCCTTACAATATTCTCAATGAACTCAATCCCTTCAGGATAGGCGTTTCCCCAATCGCCCGCCACCAACAAGGCGTTCTCTATCTCGTCAAGCGGCTTGGATGGCATGATGATAATGTTGCGGTAAATTTTTGTATTTTCCACGGGGCCCGTGATGTGAAACGTCGGCGAAAAGAAACCTTTATGCGTTTCATACGGACGCAACCCGTCATTGATGCTCAGGTTATATTGGATGACCGTGTCTTTTGTTCCCCTATTGATCGGCGAGCCATACGACGCTCCGTTATTACAAATCAGTACAAAGCCGCCCCAGTTATCATAACTATAATTATATTGAATCACCGTTCCGATACAGTTGAAGTCCGCGTCGTAGCCCTGCCCATCCCATTTAGCGCGATGATCACTCACTTCGTTAAACTGGATGAGTGTCCGATCGCTACTCCAAGGCCAGATGCCCGCCGCCGCATCTCCTTTGGGCAAGGAATCGACCCCCTTGCGAATGACATTGTATTCAACCAGCGCCCCTTCCGTGCCAATGGGAACAATGCCGTCTCCCGGAATATGCTCAATCAGGTTCCCGCGAATCACGACATCCAGACTCGGATGCCAGCGGTCGCGCCTCGAGTTGCCATGGGAATTGATCGCGTTGCGCTCACAATGGTGAATGTGGCAGTTCAAAATCTGTAGCCCGATAAACCGGGTTTTGACTTTATCCCCTCCGTTTTCCCATAAGATCCCCGAACCACCACCCTCTTTTTTGGAAAGGCGTCCGTTCACATGGTGAATCTCCAGACCTTCTAAAATTATATGGTGACAATCTCCAAAATCGCGGGCGCGTACCATCACCCCCCGTCGTCCGGATTTTGCTTCGCCCCCGGCATTGGTTACTTCCAGATTACGAACTTCCCAGTACTCCACATTTTCCAGCAATACCGCGTAGAGTCTGCCTCCCTGACCATGAATAGCGGGATTCAGGCCTTCGCCATACCGATCCACACGAATGGGAGCCGCGGGAGAGCCGCTTCCTTTCAACTTAAGCTGGCCGAAGAAGGAATTTCCCGCGGCAAATAAGATTTCATCGCCCGCTTTGAAGACGTGTTCATTGACCCGTTGCAAACTCGCCCAGGCCTGATCCGAACCCGTGCCCTCGTTTGAATCTAATCCCGACACGGAATTCACATAGTAGGTCGAAGCCAACGTTGTGGAACACAACACCACACATCCCATAACTACTTTAAACCAATCCAACTTCATCAAAAAATATCCTGTTAAAAGCTCGTCCGCGATCCCTGAAGTCGCCGTCTGGAGCGGACCCAACACTCCTGGACCTTGCCCGCGGACCTTCGCCGTCAAAAAACGCATAGGGTTGCCAATGCTTGACATTCTGAACGCGCTCGGCCCTCGCTTCCGGAAGTTCGGCATAGACGACCTTTCCGCCAGCCTTCTCATTCAGAAAAGAACCTGAGGGTTTTTCCCATTTCGCAACCGGCACACTGGCACTGAAGATTACATTTTTCCCGGACAGTGAACGATAGCTGATCTTCTGTTTTCTGAGCCCGAATCGTCCAGCCCAAACACTTCGGTTTCGGTGAACGGATAAATCCCCTCATCAAACCAAACCGTGAACGCCTCAGCCGGATTCTGCTTCTTCAATTCCCGCACCGCTTAATGTGGCAAATGGGGATTGTCGACTTCCAACCGCCGCATCATCCCCGAAGGACTGACAAATAACTCTCCTGCAGGTGACATACCTGCCAAACACAACAGGGTAAAAATCCAATATTTTTTCATCTCGGCTTCAGTAAGTTAAAACTTTACTTCAAGCACTTCGTGCAGGCCGTCCGGGCCGGCGGCGGGGTTCGGGATGATCAGTTCGCCATGCTCGAAAGAGTAGTCGACCGTCTTTCCGGTGCGCAGCAATTTGACCGATTTTACTTTCGGCACATCGCCCACACGGATCGGCTTTCCGGGTTCGGTGCCCGTGTAATAAATTTTCTTCCACTTACCCCATGACGCCGCGTCAAGCTGTGCTCCGGGACGGGCGTGCAAATACCACGTTTTCCCATCCTTGGACGTCGTGATCGGCACATTGGATTGTTCAGGAAAATGCGTGCCTTTGGTATCGAACATGGAAACAGCCCCCCACTCCATCCAATCAGCCATCTTTCCAAAGTTGCTGTAGACGGCGTCCGGCAGTGTACCATCGGCGCGCGGGGAAATATTCAGCAGCAGATTGCCCTGCCAGGAGCGCACCCGTGCGAGGGCATACATAATATCCTCCAGCGCCCCCGTCTGCTCCCCAAGCCCATTCGTATTGTGATAAAACCATCCGCTGCGTTGAGACGTCATACAGATTTCCCAAGGCGTTCCGGCTTGAACCAACTGTTTGACGTGCTTCCATTCCAGCGAGGGAAATCCTTCCGGAGTTGCGTAATGCGTCACCGGATAGGTGCCCTTCATCGTGCCGCCGTGGTACCAGTTACCGCGGTTGTTGAAGAGCATGTCCGGATTATATTTCCCGGCCGTTTCCTCCACCGTCAAGGGCAGCCCGGAATCCCACCACCACAGATCTGGGCGGTAGCGTTCCATCACCTCAAAGACCATTTTTTTCTTCTGCTCTACGATCTCCATGGGCAGGGGTTTCACGACATCCTGACGCATTGGATTTCCCAGGAAGTCCCAGCCTTCTTCCCCTCTGCTGAAATAATAGTTCATATAGTCGCGGTCCAGATTCCAGTCCACCCCGGAAAAATAGAATCCGACCTTCATGTTGTTTTTGCGGACTGCATCCACGTAGGGCTGTAAAAGGTCGCGGCCACCCAGAAAGGTCTGGACTCCGAGATCGGTGTGCTTGCTGGGCCAGAGCGAATATCCGTCGTGATGTTTTGAGGTCAGTACCGCATAACGGAAGCCGGCCTTTTTCGCGGCCACCATCCATTTATCCGGATCGTAGTTTTCGGCCGTGAACCCTTTGGGGGCATTGTTGTAATAGAATTCAGGAGTGACCTTGGGGCGTAGCGGATCGCTGCCTTTCACCGGCTGGCGCATGCGCCAGACATCTTCGATATCGTCTACGGACGCAGGCCCCCAGTGAATGAACAGGCCGAGACCTGCTTTTTTAAACCACTCGCCGCCTTTCGGAAACGGCGCGGGCTTTGCCAGACGATACCGCGTGGGAAGCGAACCGGATTCATCCCCTCCGCTCATCGCAACGGCGGCGGCAGCAACAGCGGCCAGATCGTCCTCGGTGTCGTCCCCGCCGTTCGTCAGCTTCAGGCCCCAGACATACTGTGCGATTTTCTGCTCCGGCAGTTCAACCACCAGATCATCACCCGCTTTTGTAATGTTCAATGCCCCTTTTCCACCCAGCAGTCTGGCTGCAGAAGGGTTAAAGGAAGCGGCCTTCGGCAGGATAACCTTGCCATTTTCCGGCCAGGTTACAAACCAGGCATAGAGCGCGCCGTCTTTCTGCGTGTAGCGCACCGCATCCGGGTCGTTTTTATTTCCATCCGGTGATCCCGCCGCAAGACTGTTCAGCTTGCCGGAACCATAGGTTGTCCAAGGTTTGGAACCCGTAATCCCTTCGCCATTGATTTGCAACCACTGACCGATTTCAAGCAATACGCGTTCCTGTCCTTCATCCAGAGTGCCATCGGGGCGCGGACCGATATTGAGCAGGAGATTTCCATTGCGGCTGACGATGTCGACAAATCCACGCAGCATTTTTCCGACCGGCCAGCCGGGTTTTTCCCCGGTGTATCCCCAGCTTCCATTCACGGTAAAATGAGCCTGCCAGGGGCGATCAGGAATACCGTCCTCAAGTGAACCTTCCGAGTCATAAACCGCCTCGCCCTTCTCCATCGCATCGCGTTTCCAGGAGAGCACAACCCCCTTCTCCAGTTCCACGCTTTGGTTGTAGTAGCGCGCTACTACTCGATACATGGCGTCGCGGAAATATTCTTTTTTATATTCAGAGCGCCCGTCGCAGATACCGCCATCCACAAATATGTAATCCGGCTGATAGGTATCGACGAGCTCGTTCATCACCCGTTCCCACTTGAGGGCATCTTCCGGACGCGGCGGATCCTTGTCGCCGCGGCGCTTACCATAAAGCCCCTCGTTGGCCGGATCCCAGGTGTCGAATTCCGGGCGGAAGGTGTAATATTTCCAATGGCGGCCATAATGGGTGGAGACGCCGGTCTTGATCCCCTTACCGCGCATGGCTTCAGTCAGTTCCCCGACCACATCGCGTTTCGGCCCCATCTTTGCGGCATTCCAGTCGATCTCCTTTGAATCCCACATGGCAAACCCATCGTGGTGCACGGCCGGCGCCGCGAAATAGGCCGCCCCCGACTTTTTAATCAGGTCCGCATAATAGTCGGCATCAAACTTTTCCAAGGTCAGCATGGGAATGAAATCTTTGTAGCCGAAATCCTTCAATGCCCCATAGGTTTTTTCATGGTGATCCCTGAACGACTTACGGTATTCCGGGTGCATCAGATTCGGAATATCATCCGCATAGTACATGTTCGAGGCGTACCACTCATTCTTGAAAGCGGGCACCGAAAAGGCGCTCAGGTGCATAAATACCCCCAGCTTGCCCTCGCTGTACCAGGCCGGCACGTCATAGGATGCGATCGACTCATGGTTGGTGGTGTAGGGTTGCTGATGCACAGCGGCATACGAACCGCCAGCCAAACAAGACAGCGCAAATATCCAATAGTTCTTCATTTCTTCTCCAAAGCTTATTATACCAGACTAACGTAACAATATTTTGTATCGCGCAAAGGCGCTAAGTCGCAATGCGAAGTAAACGAAGCGACTTTACGCCTTGAGTGACCAGGAATGGGCGCGAGTATCTCGATTACTTCAACCCAAGCTCGCCACTTAACGTGAATGCTTACCAGTACGTAAAATAATAGCGTACACCAATCCGATAAATCATAACACCTGTTCAACTCTACAGGGGATTATGTGTCCACTGATTTTCGGTTACAATAGACTATTTTACGTAACTCTTAATTTCATCCAGACCCGAGACCGTCTGATACTGGCCTTTACAGATTTGAGTCAGTTGGCTGAAGTTCGCGGCGGAGCGTTCATCAGCCTCGACATCCTGACGTACAAATTGAACCACGTTGAGCGAGAAGTCGACCTTGCCGCTTTTTCTCTTCAGCCCACTTTTTTCCTGAACATCTTTGGGCCGATGTTGATCGGCCATCATTACGAATGCATCGGCGAAATCTTTGGGTTTGTAGTAGTAATAATCCGGTTCCGGCGGCCGTTGCGTCCCATCAAAATAGGTACGAATGATTCCGTATTCGCCGCCGGAGATGACCTTTGGGGGCTCCCCCGCAGCTTTGCGCTGTGCATTTTCCTCCGCGAGTTTCACCTTCCCTTTTGCGACATTTTCCACCCATTTTTTCCCTGCCGAGGTGCTCTGTTTCCACTCTTCCAGGGTGGGTACTTTCTGAAGTGCAACCCGCTGATGCCCCCAGGAGTTGCTCAATACAAATACAGTATCCGCCTGCTGTTGCATGGCAACCATGATGGCATCGTACCAGACCCGCCCGCCGCTCCAATGATCCCCATAAATCGATCCGCCTTTCTTCAGCGGTTTAGCAAATTTTCCGATGCGGTAATCCCCCCACTTGTTCACACCACCCGGTCCCAGCGTTTGGATTCCAAAGTTCCCCGACCTCGCCGAATCTACAGCAGAATTAAGTGGATCCAGCCAGTCTTTGGTTTTTTTCGCATTCGCATCCGTGGCAGCCACCAGCGACGGAAAAAGGGTGTTTACCTGCCCCCCTTGAAAGATACAGACATTGAACAACGCTGTGGGAGGCAGCCCCTCGACAATGCGTATGAGTTCATTTTTGATGATGGTATAGGCCGGAATTCCGCCCATCTCGTCGATGAGCATATGGTTGCCCGTATCCAGAATAAGAAATATCTTTTCGCCCTTGCCCTTGATCCCGAAAATTTCAATTTCCGGCATCGAGAACCCTAAGCCGCTTCCTCCACCAATACCTCCCGCAATTCCGCCGCCCAGTCCACCTTTCACCCCTGTGAGTTCCGGCATTTTAATATCGGGCATCGTTGAGTTCATCTTAGGCTGCACCACAATGCGCTTGCGCAGCTTCGGTTTCTTGGTGGACTTTTTCTTAATATTGACCGGCACCTGCAGTTTTTTAAGCGTCATCTTGGGTCGGTTGACCGGCTTGGCTTCAAATGCCTTCTCTTCCTTCTGAATCACGGTCACCGCCACAAATGACAACGCGATCACGAGAAGCACCGCGTGAATACCCAAACTAACCAATGCTGCGCTCGATTTCGCATGGTTGGAAAAATAGCCCTTCTTAGATTTAGTTTTGCTCGTCACTTCTCTACTCCTTCGTTGACAAATTGTTGATTTAACCTCATTCGACCCTGAGGCGAATGAACTGTTCCGGATGCTCTTCAATGGAGACGCGGTTGGTAACGAAATCCATTTCGGCATCGATGGAACCGAAGCCGGCATCGACTACCCCAATGGAGTTCCAATCATTGGAAACCAGGTTGGTTGTGATCTCGACGCTGTAGTCCAGACCACGCGTCTGATAATCGTTCCGGCGGCGATCTACATAGGAGGCGGAGCCTCCACCTATATTTTCTCCAACAATTGGAAGAACCGCATCGGCATCATCGTATTGACCTGAATTCATTAGCCGGGCGGCGTATTCTGCATTCACCGCGGCGGGAAACAATACGAGATCATCGAGCAGAATGCTTCCGTATTCCTTTCGGGTTAGCGTAAGCGTTGATACGCCGAAATGGTAAACGGTCTCGCGGCTAAGATAATCGGTGGATAAAATAAAAGGAGATGGACCGCCGTTGCGATAGATCCGCAGGTCGGAACCGTTGTAACTGATTACCAAATGATTAAGTAAAGCTCGGTCAATTTCCCCAACGAAATGCGTGATGCCCCGGTGTTTAAGGAAAAGGTCCGTGCCCGCTGCAACCCAAAGGGCCCAACCGACTCCTTCCGGATTTCCTTTGTATAGAATCCCGTCCACACCGGTTGCTCCGGCAATAAAAGAGAACGTGAGGGAAAAAGAAGTTCCACTGATTGGACGCGGATCCAGCTCCAGCACAGCGTCGCTACCGCGCAGATCAAGTGCCAGACCGTTTCTGCCGGCGGCATAACCGGCCGTCCCGAGCAGTAGCCCATTCCGAGTGTTGGAAGAGCCGCTGCTGTCCAGCACACTTTTTTCAAATTCCAATGAGCAGATCACGCCCTCGCTCTCCGCGATATCTCCGCGCAAAAGCAGCGTATTAAAACAGGATGCAGGAAGCCCTGCGCTATTCCCGAGATTGGCAGGAACCCCATCGTAAACCGGCCAGCTGGCCCAGGCGTATCGCACGGCCACCGGATTCGTTATCCCGGCCACCGACACGGTATTCCCGGCGACGGTTGCAGAGGCGCGGTGCCAGGCTCCCGCCTGGTCCGCGAGTTCAAATCCAGTGATGTCCTCGCCGTCCAACGTCTGCAAACCCGATTCGCAGTGCGTGAAGACCACCTCAATGGTGTCCCCGGCGATGGCATACTCGGAAAACAACGGGCCACTGTATTCTACCGCATCGCCATACGCGATTGCTTTGGCGGCCAGGGCCATGCGCTCCCCCACTTTTCTTTTCGAATCATTCGTTACCGGATGAATACTCGTATCCGTGTTGTCATTCTGAACCACCAACGCGGTATTGGGCAGACGCAGCGCCTGCCGCTGCGCATCCTGCACATAGATCCAATTTTCCGTGTCGGTTTTAATCGAGGCAATTTGCACCGTGATGAATGGAAGCGCTCCCTGGTCCCACTCCGCTCGCCAACTCTGGATCAGCGTCTCCAACAGGGATTGATAGGTCCGACCGGCGGTCTCGTCCTGATTGGCCGTATTGCTCTCTCCCTGATACCAGGTAAATCCCTTGATTCCGTATGGAATGAGCGGTTTGAGATTATACAGATAGCACCAAACCGGGCGGATGTTATCGGGCACGTTAATCGTTGACCAGTTCTCCGCATGATCCATGACAAACTGTAGATACTCCTCCCGAAGTAGATCCTGCCAGTCGAGATTGGTATGGAGGGCATCAGCGCTTAACCAGCCTTCAACGGGGGTGGCCCCCACCTGTACCTGGATGATGCCCATTGGAATATTTTTATCCTGATGCAACGTGATCCCCATAAAATAGCCGGTGGCGGAAAATGATTGGGTACCTTTACTTCCGCAGGAAAACCATTTGCCGGTACGGGAAGCGGGGCCGTGTCTCAAATCCCCATGTTTGAAAAAGCGCACCTGATTCAACGTCTCGACCTGACATCCCGGATTCGCGGTCATATGTTCCTTCAGCGAAACCCCGGCGTTGGACTGCCCGGAAACAATCCATACGTCGCCGAGCAATACATTCGTGAATGAGTTGGTGACGGCGTCATTGTAGATCACGGTAAGGGTCTGTGGATCAGCGTTCGCGCTCATCGGGGGGAGCCGAACCGACCACTGTTCCTCGGCCGCAACCGTGTCCGCACGGTGGGTGTCCAGCAGGACCGTTACCGCGGTGCCGTCCGGCGCGGTTCCCCAAACCGGCAGAGAAATCTCCCGTTGAAGCACCATGCCGCTGGTGAATACATCGGCGGTCCGAAAGGACGGCAAATTCTCCGAGGGGCTCGGTAACTTTTGCTGCTCGGCAGGAGAATCCGCGTGGGCGTTACCAGCCATCGCCACGCCTAAAGCCAGCATTAACAATCCTTTCGGCATTGGTATATTTCCTTTCTGCAGAACTCTTCCTCCGTGCGGACGGCTCGTAGAGCCATCCTTACCCTCTATACGGGCCCACAACCCACTTCTTCGATTCAGCCTCTGGACCAGGCAGTTTGCCAAGGTTGAAGCCATTTTACTACAGATCGGCCCCACCGGAATACGGATAGTTCACGTTCTTAGCGCTCTCCACTGCAAGGATTTTGTTCATGCGTTCGACCACTTCCGGATGCTGCCCCGCAACATCCTTGGTTTCATAAAGATCATTTTTCAAGTCGTAGAGTTCGGTTTTGTTTTTTTGGTTGTAGCGCACCGCTTTCCAGTCGCCCTCACGAACCGCCTGGCGGAAACCCGCTTGTTTCCCATTTGCGTGCTGCAATTCCCAATAGAGGTGGTCATGCTTTTTTTGCGGCTTGCCAAGTACGTCTGAAAGGAAAGAGATGCCATCGGTCTGATCGGGCGTAGCGATCCCGGCCACTTCGGCCAACGTCGGCATAATGTCGTAAAAGATTGCGGGATGATCCGACAGACCTTGCCGCGACTTGCCCTTCCAATACACGATGCCCGGCACGCGGACGCCGCCTTCGTACATGTCGCGTTTATATCCATTCAATCCATTCGAACTATTGAAAAAAGTCCGGTCGTGTTTTCCTTCCCCGTGCGGCCCATTGTCGCTGGTGAACAGGATGAATGTATTGTCGAGTTCCCCCATCGCCTCCAGCTTATCGAACAGCCGCTGAATCTGCTCGTCGAGCATGGTAATGCGCGACGCATGGCGGCGTTCAATTTCCGGCCAGCCGTGTTCTTTGTAGTTTTCCGTCTCGCGCAGAAAAAACTCGTGCGCGTGCGGACTGCGGTAGGACATGAACAGGAAGAGCGGCTTTTCCGCATCGCGCTGTTCATCCAGGAATTTCAGCATAATGTCGGTGCGAAATTCATCCAGACAATCGTTTTTTTTGTAATCGTGAAAAATTTTACTTTCGCGCCCGTTCACCCAATGATCCCGTTCATCGAACTCACCGCCTTCGGCCATCGGCCCCCACTGCTCCTGCACCGCGAAATCAAAGCCACGCCCCGCCGCCCACGTCGAAACATCCTGAGGAATACCGAGGTGCCATTTTCCGATGAAAGCCGTCTGATATCCTGCACCTTTCAGCATTTCCGCAATGGTGATCTCGCTCTTTTTCAGCGCAACACGATCCCACGATCCGTTCACTGGATAGAAGCCTTTGTTGCCGCGGATCGTTGCATGCCCCGCATGAATACCCGTCATCAGCACCCCGCGCGAAGGCGAACATACCGAGGTGCCCGCATAGAAATCGGTAAAGCGCAGCCCCTTCGCGGCCAGCGCATCAATATTCGGGGTTTTAATAACTTCCTGCCCGTAACACCCCAACTCGCCATAGCCCATGTCATCCGCCAGCAGGATAATAATATTGGGCTTTCGTTCTTCAGTCGCTACCGCGTACAAACCAGCAGAAAGCGCGCACGCGAAAATAAGCATCCTAGTCCTATTCATAGTGGTCCTCATTCCATTCTTAGTCGAATATACCGTTCCTTAAACTCTTCAGTGGAGACGCGGTTGGTAACCGAATCTATTTCGATGTCGATGGAGCCGGAACCAACATCAAGCACGCCGTTGGTGTTCCAAATATTGGAAACCAAATTGGTGGTGGCTTCGACCGTGTAGTCCAGTCCGCGTGCTTGGTAATCGCTACGGCGGCGATAGACATAGGAGGCTGAGCCTCCACCCACATTTATT
Source organism: Pontiellaceae bacterium B12227 (assembly GCA_029432775.1). Lineage (GTDB taxonomy): Bacteria > Verrucomicrobiota > Kiritimatiellia > Kiritimatiellales > Pontiellaceae > Pontiella. The sequence goes on from JAROAZ010000013.1 coordinate 132,327, forward strand.
CCAAACATTGGGAGAATGGCCGCAGCGTCGGCGATCGTTGGATCGCCACCGAGTAGATATTCAGTCCAGTTATCCATGCCGTCGGGTTCGAGGTCGGCGGAGTTCCAGGCATTGGAACCATAGAGCCCGAAGCTGGCGGCCCACTCGTCGAAGTTCCCGAGCCCGGACACCGCGATCGCCACATTGTCGAATCCGCCGGAAGCCGTCGTTCCTACGGTGGCCCGCAATTCAAAGACGGCGTGCTCGCCGGGAGCGAGGGAGGAATCGGCGAGATTGGTCAGCGCGACCGCGAAATCATCATAGTCTCCCTGAATCCATCCGGTGAGCGTCAATGCACTGAAGTTCGCAAGCGGCGTATTAGTTGATACGGAGGAGAGATCGCCGGAGCGATAGAAAACAGCCACGTTGCTTGGCGATGCTTCGTACCATTGACCATAATCGAAACACAGGGTTTCCAGTTTCAGGGTTGATCCGGTGTTATTGGTGACCGATACGCTGATCAAGCCCGTGGCCGGACTATCATCATAATCTTTCACCTGATAGGCATCGTTCGGCGCCGTTGATGCACCACCGTATCCGGCATCGGGCCCGAAATAGCCGTCCAGAGAACCGGCATTATCACGAATCCCCTGGCTGCTTGGGACAATGAGTCCATCAATTCCGGTGATGGCCAGCGACGGCGCGGTTCCGCCATCCCAGGCAATGCCCATCACGGTGGTGGTGATCGGCAATCGTTTCTTGAGCGTGAGCACGCGGACGGAACCGGCGGGGATCGCCAGGCTTACCGCATCGGTATCTGCGGAGATTGTTCCGAGCGGCGTGGTTTGCGATCCAAACTGATCATAGACATCCCACACGCCATCGGCAGCGCCTTTCATCAGATTCACTGCACGAGGAGTCGGGGTGAGCACGTTGGAATCCATTGCGAGAACAAATAATGTATTCGGATCATTCTTGTTTTCGGTCACCTGCCAAAAGCATTCGCCGTCCACATAGAAAAGCATGTTGGTTCGCTGCGCCATCAGCTCGGCGGCGATGGTGTCGCGGGCGGTTTCCAATGATTGGAACTCGGCCCAGGTGTCGACATCGGTTTCATAGGCGCGGCTGCACCAGGCATGGGCCTCGGCCTCGGCACGCGAGGCGTGCGGAATGATCGGAACAAACCCGCAGGGCGAGGTTGGCAGCAGGTTGTCCCAGCGACGCTCGGTCCCGTGCAGAATAGCGGTGATGTCGAAATCGGGCACCTCGGTATAGGCATCCCAGCAGCTCAGGCCGTTAAGCACATAAGTCTGCGGCCGCGCGTCGGTGGCGTATTTTGTGAAGTCCGACTTAATCGCATTCAACCCCAGCGAATCGGTGTTCGGCGTCGGCAGGGCGGCGACGACGGGCGAAATGCCTTTGAGCTGGTTGCGATCCGGTCCGTTCGGATACACGCCGGCTTCGACCATTTTAAGGAAGTTCCAAACGCCCTGCCGATACGGGTTGGCCAAATCCAGTTCGGGGTCGGAGGTGTCGCCGCGCTCATAGAGCGGGTTTTCCTGGTTCACAATGGAGGTGATGCGGAAGATGTCCGCGCCCAGCGAATACTGCGAAAGCATGTGGCGCAATACAACGTGCCCGTTACGCACCCCGCCCCACTCCGCGATGCGGTTGGGCGTCAGGTTGTCGCCGATCAGGCTGGAACACCATCCATCCACAGAACCGTTGAGCCAGAGGCCGACTTGCTCCGCATAGGAAAATTCCGGCAGCGTGTTGTTGGAACATTCGATGCCTGGAGTAAAAACCTTTTTGTATGCCGGCCACCAGGCCGATGCCTGCGTGGGAGTCATGCCCGAAAAAATCGGCCCTTTCGAGGTCATCACCAGCCTCGGCGGATCGATGCCGAGCGTTGCCGCACGGGCGATCACCGCGTCCATGTGCGGCATGTAGGTGTCGGGGATTGAGGAGTCGCCTTGCTCGCCGGTCAGCCCCATCAGGTAGCAAACTCCGTCGACCACCGAGGCCTCGAAGCAGTCGGCCAGGGTCTCCGGGGACATATGCACCACATCGTGGTGGCCGATCGATACACAGAAATAAACCCCACGCTGCGCCAGCGCCGCGCAAAATGCTTCCACACCCTCAGCCGTAATATCGGGATCGGTCGAATGCACCCCCTCGCCCCAAATTTTTGTGCCGTACATACTGGAAACAAACCGGACGCGTTCGGGATCATAACCGGGCATTCCGCCCAACCGGTCACGCGCCTCCTGCACGGCCGCCAACGTATCGTCGGCATGGAACTCAATATTTGCCGGTGTCATTTCCCAGCCCAGATGGGAGCGAAAATAGTTAATGTAAGAGATCGTCCGGCCCGCGTTCGCGACCGTCCCGTCAAACCCGTCGATGTCGTCTTCCAGATCATCGAGCGTATCGCGCACCGCGCCGAGCACGCCGTTTCCATCGATGTGTTTTGCATCCTCTTTCCACATTCCGTTGGAGAGATCCACCACATAGAAATGGTCATCACCGTGCGCGGGTCCAGCGAGCACCATTTTATCTGGACCGCCGTTGCGATCTTCGAGCCGCGCGCCATCGGTAAAGTGATAGAGCGTGTGGGCATAGCTGTAGTCGATGATGCGGAACCGGTCGGTATCGACAGAGCGGGTCACGTCGTAGTCCACCAGATAAAGATCGTCACCATAGAGGGTGAACATTTCACCGTTGGTGAGCCCATCGTGAAAATTGCCGGGAACGCCTTGCTGCAACTGATAATATGTTGTGGGCGTGGGCTCCGCGAAATCTTCGTATTCGGAAAGATACAGTTTTTCTCCCTCCGGAAGCGCCGCAGACAGAATCGTATTGGTTCCCCCATTTTCCGGATGCATCACGCCCCAGTTCGCGACGACCTCATCATCGCCGTCGCCATCCATGTCGTACACCCAGGCGGTCTGCTTTTCGGTCCAGCCCATGCCGGGGCTCGCATTGATTCGGCCCACGTCATCCTCCATCGGTTCGGTGAGATCCCAATAGGCAGGCCGCGCTAGCGTGTCCAGATCGTAGATTTCGATGTAGCGATAAGCGTCATAGCCCTTCATGCTGTAAAAGATCATCACTTCGTCGCCGCCGACGCCGTCGAAGTTGCCAACGGCCAGACGGCGGATGATGCCCACGTTGTCCGGGCGAACGGTGCCAATCGGTGTTCCAGTTTCATCATAAAAATGGAGGTCGCCGTCCACCCCGCCGGAAATGACTCGCGCATCGCCGTTCGACTTTTTCCCTACCCCCACACAATAGAGCGCGCCGTCGCTGATCGGCCAGTCGCCTCGTTGCGTTCCATCTTCCGAATAAATACGCAGATGGCCGTCCGTGCCGGGTACCAGCACTTCCTCCGCGCTGTTATCCTGATCAATATCCGCCGTCTCGATCATGATTGCAAAATTCGGCAGGTCCACCTGCCAACGCTGGTTGTCGGCGGCGGGATCAGTAATATCGACCGGGCGATTGAACGCAATGAGCTTTTCATCGACGGACATGGCGACCACATAATCCTTTGCGCCCACGCCGTCAAAGTCGGCAGTGCGGACATGGATCAGGTTGTTGCTTTGCGTGTTGTAGGGAATAAAGCCTTCCCGCGGCCACTCTTCTTGTGAGCTTGTGACAACAGCGCTGACAGTGATGTTGTCGTAAAATGCGCCGCTGCTGCTGTTGACGCCGGCCAGGCGGATGCTGCGGAGATGCGACATGCCGGAATTCCGATAGGCCATGCCGCTGGTCAGCACGACCCCGTCGTAGGAAATGTCCATTGTCGTTTCGTGCAGCGTAAGTTCCAATGTTTGGAATTTAGAACTGTTCGGCATATCCACCGAATAGGTGTTTACATCCCCGGAGCTTCCGAGATAGTGCTCGCTTCCCAGGGAATTCACATAACCCACGCGCTGTGCGTTCACATGCGAGAAGCCGGCGGTAATGCGGATGTCGAAAAGCTCATTCCCAAGGGAGTCGAACCCGACGATTTTCTGCGGCTTCAAATTGGACTCGCTGGTCGAAGCATCGCCGGTGCGGCGCATATAGGTATCCAGCGAAATGGTTATCCCGTTGTTGGTCAGGATTGCGGTCGTGGAAAAGTTTGCCGTAAAACGGTATTCTCCCGTATCGGCCAACAGTGCCTTATTGCCGCTGCCGGAGCGGATGTCCGATTCCTGATCGTCAGCCACCGTCCACGAGCCGACTGCGGTTCCGGCATTCAGATTGGCGGACGTGACGGTATCATTGATGAGCGCCGAGCCTTCAAAGTCGGAATCGAAAACGATCGCAGCCTGCGTGGAACCGGCAGCCGTCAACAGCCCGAGAACAATAATTATATTTAACACTATTTTCATACGCTTGATTCTCAATTCGTATTCCGCCTGATCCATCTTCGGAGAGTCATCACAAATATACTACGGGCATTGCTAAAGAGCTACTGGTGAAACCTCTAGTACGTATGCCATCCCTATTCGACCCGGAGACGGATAAACTGTTCCGGAAGTTCTTCCGTGGAGACCCGGTTGGTGACCGAATCCATTTCGGCATCGATGGCACCGAAACCTGCACCGACTACCCCGTTGGAGTTCCAAAGATTGGAAATCAGGTTCGTTGTAGCCTCGACCGTGTAAACCAATCCACGCGCCTGATAATCGTTGCGGCGGCGATATACATAGGAGGCTGAGCCTCCACCCATATTTTCTCCAAACATTGGAAGAACCTTTTCAGCATCATTAAGATCCGGATTTCCGCCAAGGGCATATTCCGTCCAATTATTCAGGCCGTCCGGCTCGAGATCGGCCGATTCCCAGGCATCGAATCCACTCAGTTCATGCTCTGCCAACCAATCCATGTAATAGGTATCGTTGACATCCGCCGCATGTACATTCAGCACCCGAACCACGCCTCCCTGAATGTCGGTTGCAATCTGGTTATTGGAAATCGCAACCGTTTCGCCGGTCACAAAGTCCCAGGCATAGCGCAGGCCGAGCGAGGGGTTGATCTCCACAGCGACCGGCCCATCGTCTATTTCAAAATAGTCCGTTCCGACCAGATAGAGCAAGTATCCACCCTCATGCGGGAAAGCGCTGATAAACGCATCCCCGGTGCGGAAGGGCTGCTGCTGTGCAGCGGCGGAAAAGGTATTCGTCAGTTCAGCCGGATCGTTATAAACCAAATCGGCACCGAGATAAACTTCGCCATCGGTGCGGATCAGTTCATAGCGATTCGTATCCCCATGGTCCGGTACCGGATAAGGAACAACGGGCACGAGGCCGAACGGCGTTTTAAAGTTCTGAACCTTATTGTACGGTACGCCGGCGAGGTGGTTGTAGATATTTCCTTCCGGCAGGTGTTCCAACGCGGCTTGCTGGCCGAGTACCCCCGGCCCCGTGGCAGAAAAATTATCATTGGTCTCTACGCCGACCGCATGAGTAGACAGGTTCTGCAAGTTGGAACTCGAATAGCCCTGGAAGACGCCTTTACGCAGATATTCAAAAAAGACGCCCTCCGCCTTGAGCCCCCACGGCTTGCTACTCGTGATTTTTTCCATCTGATTAAAGGCGTCCACCCCTGATTCAAAGTGGAAATAGCGCCCACCCATCGCGGCCACCATCATGTTGTTTCGGGTCAGCAGTTCCGGCGGCAGCATACCGGGAATCAGGTGTTTGCCCTGATGAAACCACATCCAGTCCTGGGTCGACACGCCCCAGCCCTCGGTCAGCCCGGCGGTTTCAAGACCCAACAGGCTCAGATAGTCCACATAGGCCCCGTTCTTATTGCTGCGCACGATGGGAATGATGGTTCTTTTTAGTTCCGGGGCGAGCCACTGATTGATCACTTGATCCACCTGCATATAACTTTTCCAACCCAGCCCGTTTTCCTGAATAATCAGCATTTTTCCGTATTCCCGGCAGAGCTCCGCCGTTGCCAGCACAAAGGGGGAAAACTGCGTCTGCCAAATACCGGCCGGATGATCCAACGCAGAATTTTCGCTGGTGGAAAATCCAAAGCACATGTTGGACGCCGTATTCAGCACCCATTCTATTTCGTTGGTGGTCAACCGCGGGCTGCAGCCAGAAGAAATATCAAAGGTAAAGGGGATCCCATCCGTTTCGAGCCAGGTGGTCAGTTCCACGAGTTCGGCATTCGACATCTGCCCTTCATCCACCGTATTGACCGGAAACTCCATGATCACTTTTACATGCGGTGCCAGCAGCATAAATGCCGCGGCGATATCCGCATGTTCCTGCATTAGGTCGCGATACTGCGGCTTTGCATTGGCACGAATGAAGACCACATACGGTTCCGGGGTCGCCGGCACCTCTTGCGACCGGTCCCAGACCGCAGTCGCCAGATTAGCCAGAATCGTCGTGGAGGTATCCACCTCCGGAAGCAGCGGATGATTTTCACTCTCGAACACCGTTGTTGGAATTGAATAGTAGGCGCTCTCCCGGGTTCCCACCGAGCCGGCGTAAAGCATGGTGCTGTCCTCACCGAGCGCCACACACAGTGGCATGCGGAATTCCGAATCCCGTTTCACGCGTTCCGTCAACCCGCCTGATCCAAGACCAAGAACCGACATGGTATTTCCATTGATATCTGGATTGAAACACAACACATCCAGCCCCGCTGCCGGAAGAAAATCATCGATGAGGGTCATGCCCGAACTAGTCAGTAGCTTGGAGTTCGTCCAGAGCGCGGACAGGGATCCTCCACTGTATTCCAGCGCACGGGTTTCTTTCCCGCCGGATCCGCTGACCACCAATATCTCTTTTGTTGTATCCCCGTCGATATCGACCAAAAAGAGGTCACCTTTCTGCCAGGTTCCATCCACCCGGGTGGATGCCAGCAGAGCGCCGTCCGCAGAGTAGACCTGCAGATGACGGTCGATATGCAACGCCACAAAATCGTCTTGTCCGTCGCCGGTCACATCGCCGGCCTTGACCGCCTGCGGCCAACGGTCGTCGGTGGAAAATGCGCGGGTCTGCAGCAGATTCAGGCTATTGTCGAAGAAGTGTATTTGGTTGTCGTACGATGCCGCGCAGATCCGCGTTTCGCCATTGGTCGTTGTCAGCACGTCCGCGGAAACGAAGGGCGAACCGTTGGAATAGGAGCCCAGCACGCCGCCTGCTTCCGAAAGGAGATAGAGCATGCCGTCACGATCGTGTGACGCAACAAGCACCTCCGTTCCGGCCGATGCGCCGTTAAACTCGGCACTGATGATGACCGATGGATGCCCCTTGGAATCGAAGGCCCACTCCGTTGAGCCATTCTCATCCAGCGAATAAATATGTTGATCCTGACATCCGAGATAAACTCCATCGTCCTCCCGTGGCGCAACCATCCAGACCGGGGAAGGTGCTTCATGACGATACCATGTACCGACCCATGGCGTCTGAACAACGATGTCGTCGTAGACCATGCCCTCCCAGGCTTTCGACCCATCTCCCGCAAAATGGATTTCAGCGAGATTTGCCGCCGCCCCGTCTTTGAAGGCGATTCCATTGGTGAGCGCGGTTCCGTTCCATTCAATATCCATCGAAGCGGCTCCCAGCGTTAGCAGGAGCGTTCCGTTTTTGGACGGGTTGTACTCGTTGTACTGTTGCACCTGCAGAAGGTTGGTACCTAAATAATGGACCGTATCGGATGCATCGCGATAACCCACGGCCCGGTATCCCTGATTCGTACTGACGTCATCGCCGCTCAGTATGACTTCAAAGACCCCCCGCCCGCTGGAGTCGAGTCCGATGATGCTGTTTTCCGGAGCATTTCCGGCCTTGTTGCGCAGGTAGGCATCGAGCGACACCGTGGTTCCCTCCAGCACAGCAATCTCGGAAAATGTTGCCGTCGCATCATACGCTCCGGTGGCCAGCATCAACGCGTTGGCATCACTCGTTGCATTCGTGATCACCGCCGCATAGTTAGCAACGGATCCGCCATCGGCACCGAGGCTCCACGTTCCGGTGACCGTACCGGCATTCAGATTGCTAACCGTCAAACTTCCAGCCGTCGCATCGGTTGCCACGGAGCCCTCAAAATCGGCATCAAAAACGGAACAGGGAACGGCCGCCTGCGCCACGAATGCAGTCAGTCCCGCCAGTGCCAACAGTAACGATTTTTTCATTTTTGTCTCACTTCTATTTCTATATCAGCCATCAACACGAGACACTATTTCCGGACGAATCAACACGTCCTTATACCGAAAAATCCCGGTTGCGTAAAAATGCAACCGGGATGCTTTACGAATCGGGGGCCGGTTAGTCTTCGACCGTCAACCGGATAAACGTTTGGGGATCGGTCGTCGGCACCGAATTCGTTACCTGATCGTATGATCCGCCGGTGACATTGGTTCCGGTCACCGTGTAGCCCATGTTGGTCCAGGTGCCGATGACCAGATTGTCCGTCAGCTCCAGGTAGTAGGTCAACGAGGGATCGTCCGCACGCATGTTATGGATATACTGCATCGTTCCTCCGGCAACTTCCGTGGTCGGAACATTATCACCAAGAACCCCGTCCTTCGGGTTTCCATCCAGGGCATACTCCATCAGGTTGTCCCATCCGTCGTCATCATAATCATAATCCGGATCCGCATCGGGGCTGCCCGATAGCCCAACGCCCGAAATCCAGGCGGAATAACCTTCCAGTGGTGGCGCTGTATAGATGACTTCCATATTGTCATACACCAAGCCCTCCCAGCCGCTCGCACTATCTGCCACAAAGCGGATTTTTGCAAGGTCTTCGGCCGCGGCATCCTTAAAAGCGACACCATTGGTTAGGGTACCTCCATCCCACGCAATAGACATCGAATCGACACCCAGCGTGAGCTGGAGTCTTCTGTTTTTACTTGGGTTATACTCACTGTTCTGCTGAACCTGCAGGAGATTGGATCCCACGTAATGGTTCGTGCCCGCCGCATCACTGAAGCCCACGGCCCGGTATGAGGGATCCGGAGTAGTGTCATAACCGTTCACTACAATCTCAAAGACTTCCCTGTCGGAAGAGTCTAAACCAACAATTCGGTTAAGCGGAGCATCATTGGCCTTATTTCGGAAATAAACATCCATCGACACGGTGGTGGTACCGTCCAGCGCCACAGCACTGGAAAAAGCGGCTGTTGCATCATAATCATCGGTGGCCAGCATGAGCGCCTTGGCGGTACCGGTCGCATTCGTGATCACCGCCGGATAGTTTCCGGAACCTCCTTTGGTGTCATCGATGACCCACGATCCCCCGATTGTACCGTTATTCAGGTTACTGCTCGTCAGGTTGTCTGCCGAGGTGAAATCGGTTGCCATGGACCCCTCGAAATCGGCAGTAAAGACAGTAACCGGATCCGGCGTAGCGACCGGGAAGGTATCGAGGAAGGCAATGTTGTCGACCACGCCATTCACTCCGTCATTCGAGGCATCAATCCCCTGAATGTTAAAGGTTGCGTTCGCGCCACCGGGTGGCAACGTGTAGTTTGCAAGCAAAGAGCGCAGGTTTACCACAAAATCGGGATAATTATATGCCCCTGCACCGCCTGAAAAACCGGGGGCATCCAACGTGACCAGCACCGTATTGTTCGAGATGCCCGCCAAATCTCCGTAGGCATACGACACCTCAAGTTTTTGCGGACCGGTATCCCAAATGGCTTTATAATCGAACACCAACGTAGCCAAATGCAGATCCTGTTCAGAGTGATTGTAAATTCTAACTGCCACAGGACTTCCACCTTCAGCTGTTTTATAACCGACCGCTGAGTTTGTGTCTGCTCCGATGTGGCCGCCATCATCCGTATTATCCGGGCCGAACCAGCCATCACTGGATCCCCGGCTTGTTTCCACGCCATCCGGAAGTACGCTAAAAATCTCCCCGGAGATATTGAGGGTTTCATTGGTCGGAGTTGCTGTGCTGTTTCCGTCCCAACTGACCAAAATCTCCGCAGACACCGCACCTGCCATCAAAAATGCCGCTGCCATCATCATCCATTTTTTCATTATTTTCTCCTGTTACTTCTTTATGCCTACTAGACCATTTTCCGGCCTGATCGTTCATCTTTTATTGTGCCCTACATGCAGAATCGACGACGAACAAATAGGATTCCAGCGGAAAATGAGCAAAGCAATCCAAGCGTCGCCGGTTCAGGAATCACCGTTCCGGTAAAGGCGATGTTATCGACGATTCCATTAACGCCCCCATCACTCGCATCGACACCTTCAATGCCGAAAGTCGCGCTCTGTCCATCCGCCAAGGTGTAATCCGTAAGCGCAGACTGCAAATCCACGGCATAGTCAGGGTAGTCCAGCGCCGCAGAACCTCCAGAGAATCCCGGTGCGGCAATCGTAGCAAGCAAAGTACCTTCGGTTTCTTCCAGCGCGCCGTAGTCATATTTCAACAAGACGGTCTGCGGACCCGTAGCCCAAATGGATAGATAATCAAACAATAACGAGGAAAGCTCCAAGTCATCCCCCGAGTTGTTTGTAATTTTCACAGCTATCCGTGAGCCATTACCGTTTATCTTGTACCCAACCGTGTCGTTAGTGGATGCCCCGAAAACCCCGCCACCAGCCACGCTATCTGGACCATACCAGCCATCATTCGATGAGCGGCTAGTGTCTTTGCTGGGGCTAAAAAAGGTCCCGCTCACGCCCAATGTTCCATTCACAGGAGTGTCAGATCCAGCTCCATCCCACCCGACCAACAGTTCCGCAGACACCGCGCCTGCCATCAAACAAGCCGCTGCTATCATCCAATTTTTCATTATTTTCTCCTATTCACTTTTAAAAAGGGATCGATCGGTCGCCGAACCCTGTTTTCAATCTACGCTCTATTTCTATCAATTCCTTTTCCCGCCCGTCTACTGGTCACCTCTACAGGTAGGAAAATCCTGCGTTATTCCCCCATGGAATGGACCAATGCTCGGGCCTCTAGGGGTTGAACAACGGGGGCCAAGGTGAATTCGAACGAATGAGTACCAGGCAGGAGGCGGTAGCGCTCCAGCGGTTTGCCGCCCCAACTGTTCGTTCCGCCGAGTCCGCTCTGCTTTTTGTCCACGTTGACTGCAATAAAGTCGCGCTTTGGCAACTCGTGGGCGTGTTTCGCCTTGGCTAGATCATCCTGTGAATGGTTCGCTGCACTGAAATCCAACCCCAATACACTGGATAATTTGATGCCACGGCCATCGTTCCGTGCAAAGGTCACCCAGCGGGTATCGGTGCGGTTGCCGTTTTCCTGCGGGGTGACATACGGATGATGAAGCTCCTCCACCGCTTTCCGGAATAGACCGACTTCCGCGCCGGCCTTGCGATCCACATAATTCTCGTGGGGACCGCGCCCGTACCAGGCGACCTGCTTCAAGGAATCTTCCAACTTGAAGCACATGCCCAGCCGCGGAATCACCCCTTGTTTTTCCGGCTCCGGAGTTTCGAGCGTCCAGGAAACCCGGACGGAACCGTCACCCGCAAAGGAATAGGTCAGCGTATATTCAGATTCCACATCCGGCAGTCGGAACCGCGCCTCAACGACGTCCTCTTCGGAGATCAGCGTGACCAGCTGGACGTTTTCCGTCGCCTCGCGCCAAGACCCCCAGAACCCAGAACTGATATGGGTATCGTTATCGGTCGGTGCCCGCCAAAAGTTCGGTCTCAGCTCCCCTTTCAGCAGCTCTGTCCCATCCACAACATAGGAGGAAAGGAAACCGGTCTTCTGGCTGATTTCCGTCCGCACATTGCTTGAGGTCACTACGTAAGCGGTCTCGGTTTTATTCAGTTGCACCATCTGCCGTCCGGCTAGAATCTGATCTTTTTTATGAACCGTCGAAATGGGGAACTGTTCCCACGCTACCTCGTGCCCCTTTTTTGCCCAGGACGCATCGTTCTTCAGCCGGAAGGAAAGTTTTATAAAATATTCCCGATCCGTCCGCCATGCAAAGTCCTGCAGTGGCACCTGAACCTCGGCACTTTGCTGCGGAGCGATCGATGGTAGGTCGATAACGCCCTCCGAAACGGGAACCCCGTCTTCTGTCAGTTGCCACACGGCCTCTACAAATTCCAACCCCTGGAAAAAATATTTATTCTCAACCAAAAACCGGCCGGTCGCGGGATTCACTGCGGCCACGCCAATATTTTGCTGCACTTTCTTCACTTCCCATAAGGCGGGGCTCGGTCGGCGGTCTGGTAAAACCAGTCCGTTCACCAGAAAGTTGCCGACATAATTTTCGTACCCTTTCTGTTTCGTATGGACCGTCACCGGGCCGAAGTCGCCGCCATAGGCGAAGTAGTCCCGACCTTCCTCTGTTTGGTTGACGATGGCCTGATCGGCCCAGTCCCAGATAAAGCCGCCCTGCAGCGCAGGGACTTTTTCCATAACATTCCAGAGGTCGGAAAAGTTACCTAGACTGTTTCCCATCGCATGGGCGTATTCATTAAAGATGTTCGGGCGGGCAATAAACTGCTCATAGGTAAAATACTGTTTCCACTTTGTGGACTTGAATGTCTCCGGTCCCGCATATGCGCGTTCCAGTTCATCCGCTTCCACGTAGCCCGAGTCCAGAATATTGAAGGCGAACCCGCCGTTTTCTGCATCGGGATAAAAACGCATGTCGTGATAGATCACCGGCCGGTCGGGTGCAACTTCACGGATCCAGTCACGGGAACGAATGAACCCGTCGCCCGCACCCGACTCATTTCCTAGCGACCAGATGACAACCGCCGCTCGGTTTTTGTCGCGATGAACCAGGCTTTGAACCCGATCCATTACTTGATTGCCCCAGGCCGGATCATCACCGGGAAGATCGCCGACCGCGCATTCGTAATGCCCGCCGACGATACGATTTTCGTGCGATTCAATATTGGCCTCATCATAAACATAAATCCCGTGTTCATCGCACAGATCCATAAAGTATGGGTGGCTTGGATAATGGGAGGTGCGCACGGCATTGATGTTGAACTGCTTCATCAACCGGACATCCTCGAGCATACGTTCGCGGGTCAGCGCGTTGCCATGATGCGGATCCATCTCCGGCCGGTTCACGCCTTTTAGATAGATCGGCTTTCCATTCACCAGAAACTGGTTTCCAACAATCTCCACCCGCTTGAAGCCCATATTAAGTCGCGTCACCTCAACAAGCGAGTCGCCGACGTAAAGCGACACCATCAGCTTGTACAAGTGCGGCGTCTCTGCGTTCCATTTCAGAGGAGCGTCCACCGCCAGCTGAATATTTACGCGGTCTTCACCGTTCGCGGCGATCTTTCCGGATGAAACAGTCCCTTTCGCGATCACTGTTTTTCCATCGCGCGTATCAATCAGTTCACACAACACCTTGCCCGAGTTAAGGCCGGCTCCCGACAGATTCCGAATATCCGCCGCCACATCCAGCACGGCGTTTTCATATTGATCGTCAAGCCGGGTGACCGCATGGATATCCCGGATATGAACTTTCGGCTTGGCATAGAGATAGACATCGCGATAGATACCGCTTAGATCCCAGGTATCCTGATCTTCCAGATAGCTTCCATCGCTCCAGCGGTACACCTCGACAGCGAGGGTATTTTCACCGTCTTTTAGAAATGGGGTCAGGTTAAATTCCGCGGGCGTCATGCTACCCTGACTGTACCCCACGCGCTCCCCATTCACCCAGATATAGAACGCCGACTTCACTCCATCAAAATGAATAAAGACCTGCCGGTCTTTCCAATCCTTGGAAACGGAAAATTCGCGGCGGTACGAGCCCACAGGACTGTAATCCGCCGGAATAAACGGAGGGTTGTTCGGAAACGCCATGGGCTGATTCACATAGATCGGAACGCCGTAGCCTTTCATCTGCCAGTTGGACGGCACTTCAATGTCATCCCAGTTGGAAACATCGGTTTCGGGTAGATGAAAATCGAGCGGGCGATCCCCGGCTGCCTTCACCCAATGGAACTTCCACGCCCCATTGAGCGACTGATGAAATTTCGACTCATGCCGTGCGCTGTCGAGCGCCGCGGCCACCGAATCAAACACACCGAACGTGGCACGCGGCTGTTCCTTGTTGATACCGATCACAGCCACATTCTGCCAGTCCGGTTGCTCTTCCGCCATGGCCGGGATTCCCCCCAACAGCAGCAGGGCTAAAATATTCGCTATTGTTTTATTCTTCATATTCAGCATTACCGCTCGTTAAAGGAATTTGCGTTCATCGTGACGGGGGTGCCGGACTTCGTGGAAATTGTTTTGACGCGCTTGCCGTACCGCACTGCACATGTTTCCATGAATCCCGGATAAATGATGGCTTCGGTCAGTTGACCGTACTTCCAGGTCAAATCGATGGTAAAACCGCCGCGTACACGCAACCCCTTCACATTTCCGTCCGGCCAGGCTTTCGGCAGTGCCGGAAGCAGATGAAGTTCGCCGGCGTGCGACTGAATAAGCATTTCGGCAATGCCCGCCGCACCGCCGAAGTTTCCATCGATCTGGAACGGTGGATGGCTGTCGAGCATGGTCGGCATCATTGACTTGCGAAAGAGCATCTGCAGATTTTCATGTGCGGTATCGCCGTCCAACAGCCGGGCGTAAAAATTAATAATCCACGAACGGCTCCAACCAGTATGACCGCCCCCGGATGCCAGCCGCGTTTCGAGTACTTTTTCCGCAGCCTTCATCATATCCGGTGTTTGCTGCCAAGTATACTGACGTCCCGGATGCAGGCCGAAAAGGTGCGAAATATGCCGGTGCCCCACCTCGATCTCTTTCACGCCATCCGTCCATTCCAGAATTCGGCCGTCCGCACCGATGCTTACCGGCGCGAGGCGTTCCAGCGCCTCTTCGAGCTTTACGCGAAAAGCGGAATCGATTCCGAGCACCGTAGCGGCATCAATACAAGCCGTGAAATTTTCATGAATGATTTGATGGTCCATGGCCGGCCCCATACAGACCGCCGCATGATAACCATCCGGTGCCATAAACCGATTTTCCGGAGAAATGGACGGGCCCGACACGAGCTTGCCGGTATCCGGATGTTCGCAGAGATAATCGAGATAGAATTCGGCGGCCGCCTTCATGAAGGGATAGGCCCGTTCCCGCAGGAACGTTTCGTCGCCGCCATGAAGATAGTGCTCCCAGAAATGCGATCCAATCCAACCGCCGGCCATCGGCCACATGCCGTAATTCGGCTTACCGAATCCAGTGGTGAATAGCCACGCGTCGGTCGTATGATGCACGGCCATGCCGCTACAGCCATACATTTCTGCAGCGGTTTTTCGCCCATTGGGAACCAACCCTTCAAGAAGGGTAAAAAATGGATCGTGACAATCGGCGAGGTTAAATACTTCCGCGGGCCAATAGTTCATCTGCGTGTTGATGTTCACGTGATAGTCGGAATTCCACGGCGGATTGACCCCGTCTACCCAGATACCCTGCAGATTGGCGGGCATACATCCGGGACGGGAACTACTGATGAGCAGATAACGCGCAAACTGCGTATACAGCGCCATCAGAGAAGGATCCTCGGACCCTCGTTTCATGGCATCAATCCGTTCATCTGTGGCGAATTTCGCTGCTGCAGTTTCGCCCAGGTTGATGCTGAAACGATTATAGAAACTCTGATATTCCGCAACATGGTCGGCGAACGCCTGGTCGAAGGGACGGGCCGATGCAACTTTAAGTTGACGCGCAGTCCGCATAGCGGGATCTGCACCGAAATAATCGGTCGCGCCGGTGATCACCAACAGCACGGAATCGGCTGTCTCTACCTTTATGCTCCCGTCCTGTGTCCGGACTGTACCACCGGTGTTCAGCACGGCCATCCGGCAATGCGCTTTCACACCATCGCCAACGTGCTCATTCAGGTGGATTTCGTTTCCACGTGCAGTAACAGATGGCATCCCGCCCGGACGTGAAAGGGACAATACACAGTTGAGTTTGCCGGGCTTGTCAGCGGAAAGCCGTACGTAAATCGCCTGATCGACGGCCGACGCGAATATCTCGCGCGTGTATTCAGCCCGATTTTTCCAGTCACCGGTCTGAAAGTTCACCCGGGTGATCGCTGATTCGAGATCCAGCTCACGGCGATACTGCTCCGATTTTCCAATCTCTGGAAAATGGATATTCAAATCCGCTAACGCCTGATAGCCGTTCGTCCCGGCAGGAAGCCGCTCGCCCAGCAGCTTTTCACTAATCAACTTTTCGGCATCGGCGAAGCGTCCCGCAAAAAGTAACTGTCGGATTTCATCGATGTGCGCGTTCCCTCCCGGTTTGTCCGCATATTCGCCACCCCGGCTCCAAACGCTCTCCTCGTTGAGAACGATGCGTTCATCCGCCACACCGCCAAATACCATGGCGCCCAGACGCCCGTTGCCGATCGGTATGCCATGATCCCATTGCGGAGCAGGTTGCTTATACCACATCCGTGTTTCGCCGGTCGCGTGACCGCATGAGGCTCCTATCCCGATGCAGACCATGAGTAAAAAGTGTTTCTTCATATCCGATTTTCCTTTTGCTCGTTGGGAACAGAAAAACCCGTCCCCTTCCATGTGAACAAGTGGAAAATATATCGAAGAACACCTTTTATAGTCTACTGGTGACCTGAACAGGTAATGTGGAGAAAGTCGAAGATCCAAAGTCGACAGGTCTAAGATCAGGAACAGGGAGAAACCCGCGCCGAACGACGGGCTCAGCGAGGAATGTTAACCTCTCACCCATTACCCCATGTCCCATCTACGGGAAACGTTGTCCCTCGTGCCTCGGGTGAAACGTTATCTACACCTGAGCTTCCATATGGTGTAGCACCGCGTCACTGGAGCGAAGCGGAGGAAAGCGGTTCTCGAACCATACAGTATCTCTTCCCGAAAACGGGCCGTGAACAAAAAAAAAGGCCCTTCGACTTTGAGACTTTCGACCTTCCGACTTTAAGACCGATTGCCCTTATTCAATAATACCCGAGCGAATAGCTTTCGCGACCGCACTGGTTTGGGAAGGGACCTGCAGCTTTTCATAGATGTTTGAAAGATGGAACCGCGTAGTCCGGACTGTAATATCCAGATTGCTTGCAATTTCCTTGGCCGACAGATCCCTGGCCAACAGGCCTAGCACTTCGGTTTCCCGGTCCGACAGGTTAAACTCCCCGACCGGTGCCGGCGTCCGTATTTCTTCGAGAACAATCCGCGCCACCGCCGGACTCAGGACGGACTGCCCCATGAACACATCCTGGATGCCCTTGATAATTTCCGCCTCCGTGGCGTTCTTCAGCAAATAGCCGGCGGCTCCGGCCTCCAGCGCCTCGAGCACTTTTTCCTTCTCATTGAAGATCGTTAAAACCATCACGGTGATATCGGGGGCAAGAACGTTCAGCTTTTTAATCCCCTCTACCCCGCTCATTTCCGGCAGCCCCAGGTCCATCAGAACCAAATCCGGATGTTCCTCGCTTTCGAGTGCTTCCAGAAATGGTATGCAGGAAGGAAAGACCTGCGCACAGGTAATCTGATCCTGTCGATCCAACATGCGTTGCAATGAGCGGCGATAGACACTTTCGTCCTCAACAATCCAAATCGTGATCGGTATCATAGTTCATTCCTTTGTCTAAAGTCTCTTGGTCAAAGGTCCAAAGTCAGAGGCCTAGGACCTTCCGACTTTCGACTGGGGCATCGCCCCATTTCCTAATTCGATGTCTTGTAGGTTTTGGTCGGCTCTTTCGAAAGCGCGGTCAAAGGGACCGTCAATCGGACCTGCGTGCCCTCCCCGGACACCGAGCGAATATTCAATTCGCCATGGAGTTCCTCTGTCCGCCTCTTCATACTATCCACTCCCCACCCCTTCTGTTTTTTTGAAGGATCAAATCCACAGCCATCATCCTGCAGCGACACTTCAAGAAGATGCTTTTCCACAACTTGGGCGGAGACCCGTACGGAGGCCGCGTCAGCATGTCGGGCACAGTTATGCACCGTTTCCTTGAAAATCATAATCAGATGTCGCTTGCAGGCCAGCGTAACTTCCATGTCCGGTATTTCCGATGACACGTCCACCACCACTTCGATACCGCGCAAAACCCGTTCCGCCCGCTCCACCAGCTTCTCGATCAATGCCGGCAACCGAATGGTGGTCTGATCCGTAACCCATACCACCTCGCGCAACGAGGCGCATGTATCGCGGGCCATGAGCGATAACTCGCTCAGTTCTTTTTTCATGGCCTCATCGCCCGCCATTTTCTCCAGTCCTTCGGAGGTCAGCGAAATTCCGCCCAGACCACTGCCTACCTCATCATGCAGATCGCGGGTGATACGCAGTTTCAGTCCCTTCAGAACCCGACGGCGCTGCAGCCGTTGCAACCCCATGGCGACCAACAGCCCCAAACAAAGCAGGCTGCCGCCCCATATACTCAAATTAAACAGGAACGTTCGCCAGGTATTCCGTGCCGACTCCAGTTCCCGGTTCACCACCTCAAGACGCCGGTCCAGCGGGCGCCGCTGCGCCAACCCCATAATCCATTCCGTTTCTGATAATATCCGTCGCCCTCTGCAATTCCCATCCACTAGACGAACCAGCTGTTCCCCGGCCGCATCGGGCATACCTGTTGCGGAAACAGCACACCCTAATGAAAAAACTTTTCCATGCTCCGAAACCGAAATCTCCCCGATACCCAGAATTTTGCGTCCATTTTCTTCGTGCAGCTCCTCCATCGTCAGTCGGATGTAGCGGGCTTCATAGGCATCGCACATGATTCGCAACAGATTATCGTGATACATCTGCGCACCGGCATCATCGACCGAAACCGTTTTAGACGTCTTAAAATCCGGATCATTAGAAAGCTCCACCAAAATCCTGCCGGGGAAAGCAAACAGGGGAACCGCCATTTGATCAGGAGCCTCTGTCGGCCAGAATTCAACCCGCCCCACCTGCTGGGTCCGACCCAGATCGAGCAGAATCCGTACAGGCTCGCGCCCGTCCTCTTTGTTATCAAAACGCACAATAAAATCATCCGCCTCCACCCGCTCCTCGCTCAACGGGGCACCCAGCCCCGTAAACCCATCATACAAGTATCGGGTATCCCAAAACGGCGGCAATGAAAATGAATCCGATACCTCGAATGCATCAATAGACGTCGGGCCCCATACCGACATATTGTCCGCAATTTGGCCATCCACACTCTGAAAAAGATGAATTTCACCGAGCGCGTAAAAGGCGCGCCCGGACGTATAAGCCAAGTTAGGAACGGTCATGCGAACCTTAGCCACCCTTCGATTGTTGATGTGGAAAAAGGCCGGATAGCGTCCGGGATCGGGAAAATCCTCCTCCATCCAGTTCACCACTTCAACCCACTTTACAGAGTCCTGAATCCAGCGATCTTCCGCATCCGACCACTCTCCCGTCGCCTCCAGCACCTCAATCCTGAAGCGCGAGGGAAAAGCATAACTATCACTGTGCCGGTCCCGCGGATTAATTGCCGCCACCAGGGCGATTGCTCCGAGACGGGGTCGTGATATAAAATGGACTGTCAACTGATGTCCATTTGCGCCTTCATCCTGATCCGCATACCCGGAATGATAACCCAGACGATCCGGAATCAGCGCCGGCTCAAATTGCGGCAGGGTGGAAATGGTTGCAAGGAGTTGATTGCGCTCCGCCTCCAGCTGTCGGATGCGCTCCGGCAACCAACGGGGCAGACTCTGGCTTTCCACCGCCTGCATTACCCTCAACTCCTCCGGAGTGCGCGCATCCACCGGTTCAGCGCATGCAAAACCGGCCAAGGCTAGAACCCAAACCCCTCCAACCATTCTGATCCATCTTAAATTCATCATTAAGCGATTGCCTATCTACAGTTGAATTCAATAATGAAGCCATTAAGCCCTACAGGTCAACTGATCAAATGTACAGGTCTGATCAACCTGACGGAGAAAAGGTTTCATCAGCCTAATGATGAAGGTCATCAGTGGTCGACCCCGCTGGATACAAATCAGCGGCACCCTCAACTCCTGTCCATAAATCTGCCCAATCTTCGAGATACAACGTCATATCCCATTTATAAATATAACTGCAATTACCTAGTTTCGGGAGTTATGGGAGTTTTGACGATTGGGGATAGATCCGAAAATGGAAAAACAGATATTCAACTTCCAGACACTGCCGACTTCCCCCGATTTTTTATTTTTTTTCCGGAGGGGTCTTTTCAGGAGAGCCTATGTGCTTTTCTGAGATCACCGAGCATGCACGGGTGACTCCCCAGAGGAACGATCCACCGGAGGACACCTGGTCACTTGGATTTGACTACCGACATCTTACGCTGACGGCGCAGCGGCCTGATCGCCCCGCATAGAGGTATTCCCGAGCGGGAATAAACATAGTTGCATTATGCTCTGCCCAACTAAATACACCCGTACGGTAATTTACTCTGTACATCACCTTAAAATATGCCATTTTATTCCCGTTCAGTAATAAAGGAGTCGTTATGACGGTGAAAGAAATTGGAAAACGGATTCGTTATATCCGCAAAGAACAGGGATTGACCCAGAGCGAGCTGGCCATGACCGCCAATACGGCCACCCGGTTTATCTCGGATCTTGAAAACGGGAAACCCACCTGCGAAATCGGCAAGGCGCTCCAGGTTATTCAATGCCTGGGCATCCAGGTCGAATTGACGGCTTGATCGTAAAGGAATGACCAATGAAGACACTGACTCTGTATTTTCATGGCGAACAGGCGGGCAGCCTTACACAGGATGCTCAGGGACAATACGCATTTCAGTATGCTCAAGACTGGCTTTCCAGCTCCCGCGCCCATCCCATATCGCAATCGCTACCCTTGCGCGAAGC
This sequence comes from Pontiellaceae bacterium B12227, assembly GCA_029432775.1. Classification (GTDB taxonomy): domain Bacteria; phylum Verrucomicrobiota; class Kiritimatiellia; order Kiritimatiellales; family Pontiellaceae; genus Pontiella. Next base: position 153,095 of record JAROAZ010000013.1, read on the forward strand.
TCAATTTGAAGAGCGCGAATGCGTTGGCTTTTTCGGAGGACTGCTCCCGGAAGACTACAACCGCGAACTCATTGCCCGGAACATTGGGGTCACGGCTCAAAATGATTATGCCATGCTGAAGGTCATTGGTGGAGAATGTGCCGGTGCCATTACCCTGCTCGACCCAGAAGTAGATCCTGTGGTTCAGCAACACGCCTACCATCCTGTTTCCGATCAGGAATTGGAAACCATCCTGAACACACTGCCTCGAAAACCCCTGCTCGCCGGGGAGGCCGAAATCCGCCTGTCTCTGGCTGGAGCGCAAAACAAACTGGCGGTCTACCATGATGATCGCGGATTCGCACTTCCGCTGCATGAATCTCCCAGCACCCATATTCTTAAACCGGAAGCAGAAGCATTTCCCGGACTGGCGGAAAATGAAGCCTATTGCCTGCGACTCGCGCGGGCCGCAGGCCTCCCCTGCGCCGACGCCAAGGCCATCACGATCGGGCCGCACCGCGGCCTGCTGGTCAGGCGCTATGACCGAACCGGCGAAGGTGAACAACTTCATCGCTTGCATCAAGAGGATTTCTGTCAGGCCATGGGCATTCCCAGCCGATATAAATATCAGGCGGAAGGCGGCCCATCCTTAAAGCAGTGCTTTGACCTGATCCGGATCGCTTCTTCCCGGCCTGCCAAGGATCTTATCACCTTGTTTGAAGCGGTCGTATTCAACTATCTGATCGGCAACAATGACGCGCACGGGAAAAACTTTTCCCTGCTCTATGTTCCTTCGGGCAAATCCATTCAGGTTCAACTCGCGCCATTCTATGATTTGGTAAGCACCGCCGCGTACCCCGACCTATCCCCCAAGATGGCGATGAAGATCGGGAGTAAATATAATCCATCCGATCCGCGGCTTCGTCACTGGGAAACCTTCTGGGAATCGGTGGGTTTTTCAACGGCACAATCAAAGAAACAAACCCTACGGTTTCTGGACCGGATTAATCAGGTTTTGACCGATTCGGCGCAGAGTCAAATGGAACAAACCATTCATGACATCATAGACACCCGCCACAGCGCGTTGACCCGGCTCCTGATGTCGTGAAACCATGGACCGAGTTCAGCCCGACCATGCACTGGCCTGCGACGGGCCTGCTTAGTGCAGGGAAATGCAGGGGCGCGGAGCGCACGCACAGCGTCGGAAGGGGGGCTCCTTTCAGGGGGGAAACCATTCGGTTGTGCTCCGGCATCTCTAAATAGGGCAACATACGGACTAGAAAAGGGTTGTTTCATGCCGTTACATTTCACTGTTAATAACAGGGATTAACAGGGGCAAAGGGGTGTAGAATCCCTGCTAAGAGCAGGGAAATGCAGGGGCGCGGAGCGCACGCGCAGCGCCGGAAGGGGGGTCCCTTTGGGGGGAAACCATCCGGTTTGGCTTCGCCGCCGGCTTGCCTCGGCCTCGCGCCGCGCGGGCGAAAATTTCCAAGCATTGGAAACTATTTTTTGGAAGGGGGCCCGGGGGAAACCTTTTTTCCAATTGTTGGAAATCTCCGGGGCAAAAGAATGTTGCCACTCCCGTTGGTCGTTGCTTCGCATTCGCGAAGCCTCACTGCGCAAGCTTGTGTCCAATGGTTGGAAGTTTTGAAACGATGTGAAACGTCGTTTGGGGCCCCACTCCCCCTCTCCCCGGAAATATTCCAAGGGTTGGAAACAGCATTTCCAATGTCTGGAAGTCCCACTTGCCCCGCAGGGCAGCCGCAGGGCGGCCGTTCCGGAGCGCGATAATTTAAAAACCCAAGCGCGAGGAGCCCCGGTTCCCGGGCGGGGGCCTGGGGCGCGGACAGCGAGCCTGCGAGATGGACGCGCCATGGCCGGGTGGGCGGGGGATGCGGTGGGTGTAGGCGTAAGCCGAAACCACGCGACCACGGCCGCCCCGCCCGACCGC
>JAROAZ010000140.1 GCA_029432775.1 Pontiellaceae bacterium B12227
ACCGGTTACACCGAAGTCGATGGCGAATGGGAAAGCCCCCGCATCGTGATGCAGGAAACGGATAAGGAAGAGTATGTCGCTCTAGACAATTATCTTGAAGTGCTCCGCGAAACCGGCTGCATGAAAGAGGTGGACCGCAGCAAATCCCCGACATGGTGGAAAATGCCGATCTTTGGCGGCTGGGGTGAGCAAGTGTTCCATTCCAACCGCTGGGACAATTTTTTCAGTGGTCAGCATAACGATTGGTCGCATGACAATGTTGACCGTTTCTGCACGCAGGCGGCTTACGAGGAAATGCTGGAGACGCTTGAATCCAAAGGAGTTAACCCGACCATCCTAATCATTGACAACCGTTGGTTTAAAAACGATGCACACCTTGATGTTGACACGGCGCTCTGGCCGGATCTAAAGGGCTTTATTGCCAGCCAGCATGAAAAAGGACGCAAGGTGATTCTGTGGGTTTCTCCCTGGGGTGTATCCATGTGCTCGAAAGGCAAGGATTTCCCGATCAGCGAGCACATGTTTGTCAATGAAGACAAACTCTACGACCTGGAACTAGATACCGATGTTTTCTACGACGCCTGCAAGCGCGAACACAAAAAAGTGCGCCGCTACTACCC
>JAROAZ010000141.1 GCA_029432775.1 Pontiellaceae bacterium B12227
TGCTCGACGCCAACTTTCAATTAAGTCAGGTGGCGGCAACAAAAAGTGCCTGCTACGGCATCAAGACGCAGGATCGCGGTGTGAGCATAGAGGATCTGAAGACGCATGGGCTCTCTGAAGATATCTGCAAGCTGGTCGGTACGTGGAAAAAAGCCAGTGACCTGATGACGGATGAGCAGCGACTCGCCATCCTCCGTAAAGCCGAGCACTGGACTGAAAACCTTTGGCTGGGGGACCGGCATACGGAGTCTGAGTTTGTTCAGGTTCTGCGGGAAGAAGACGACGCTTACCACATTGTTCCGGTCAAGGTGCTGACCCGCGATGATGGCCGCGATGTGAAGTGGTGTGTCGGACAGGAGCACGGCAGCATTGCACCGAAGCAGTTAATTAAACCAGGCGACGAGCTGGAGCTGAAGAACCCGTTCGGTGAGCAGGAAATGAAATTTGTTATCCGCATGCTGTGGGAGACAGATTATGACAGCGGGGCGAACCTGACACTGACTCCAACGGCAACAAATCTGAAGGATCTGAATGATACGGATGCTTCCGATGTGGACGGCAAGCTGTGCTTGAAATACCGTAACGA
>JAROAZ010000142.1 GCA_029432775.1 Pontiellaceae bacterium B12227
TGCTCGACGCCAACTTTCAATTAAGTCAGGTGGCGGCAACAAAAAGTGCCTGCTACGGCATCAAGACGCAGGATCGCGGTGTGAGCATAGAGGATTTGAAGACGCATGGGCTCTCTGAAGATATCTGCAAACTGGTCGGTACGTGGAAGAAAGCCAGTGACCTGATGACGGATGAGCAGCGACGCGCCATCCTCCGGAAAGCCGAGCGCTGGACTGAAAACCTTTGGCTGGGAGACCGGCATACGGAGTCTGAGTTTGTTCAGGTTCTGCGGGAAGAGGACGACGCTTACCACATTGTTCCGGTCAAGGTGCTGACCCGCGATGATGGCCGCGATGTGAAATGGTGCATCGGACAGGAGCACGGCAGTGTCGCGCCGAAACAGTTTGTAAAGCCGGGCGAAACACTGGCGCTGAAGAACCCGTTCGGTGAGCAGGAAATGAAATTTGTTATCCGCATGCTGTGGGAGACAGATTATGACAGCGGGGCAAATCTGACACTGACTCCAACGGCAACAAATCTGAAGGATCTGAATGATACGGATGCTTCCGATGTGGACGGCAAGCTGTGCTTGAAATACCGTAACGA
>JAROAZ010000143.1 GCA_029432775.1 Pontiellaceae bacterium B12227
ATCGCTAAATTTATCGGCAGCCATAAACACAAACAGCGCTATGCCCATGTGTATGGACAGTCCCTGCAGCCGGTCCGCGACGAAGTGGCGTTCCAATATGGCGGCATCCTTTATGTAACCGACACCGAAGGCAAGCTGCTGCAAACGGGCGGCGAAAAACATCGGGGCGTGATTTTCAATGATCTGGCGCTGGATGCCCGAAACAAACAGTTGCTCGGCGGCGGTCAGATTGGTGGGGACAATACCGTATACCGTTTCGATCTCTCCGATTCCGATTGGTGGAAAACCGAGCATCAACTATCAGGACGTGGCGCTGAGGTGGAGCAAAATCTCGAAATGCTTTACGAACAGGCTTTGAATTTTAAAGCCCCGGACTATCAATCCAAATCGAGCAAAGAGTGGGTTATGCTCACGAGCATCAGAGAACTGCCGGAAGTTGAAAAACTCGACTTTGCCGACATTCAATTTGTGAAACAGGTCAGCATGCAGGAAAACACCCCGCGCGATGAACTGGTGAGCGTGGTTGGTGAAATGGCCCTCAAACGTGACGGCCGCATGCGCTATGATAA
>JAROAZ010000144.1 GCA_029432775.1 Pontiellaceae bacterium B12227
TTATCATAGCGCATGCGGCCGTCACGTTTGAGGGCCATTTCACCAACCACGCTCACCAGTTCATCGCGCGGGGTGTTTTCCTGCATGCTGACCTGCTTAACAAATTTAATGTCGGCAAAGTCGAGTCTTTCAACTTCCGGCAGTTCGCTGATGCTCGTGAGCATAACCCATTCTTTGCTCGATTTGGATTGATAGTCCGGGGCTTTAAAATTCAAAGCCTGTTCGTAAAGCATTTCGAGATTCTTTTCCACTGCGGCTCCGCGCCCCGAAAGCTGGAGTTCCGTCTTCCACCAATCAGAATTGGAGAGGTCGAAGCGATATACGGTGTTGTCGCCGCCGATCTGCCCGCCGCCGAGCAGTTGCCTGCTTGCTGCGTCGAGGGCCAGATCGTTGAAAATAATCCCGCGATGCTTTTCGCCGCCCGTATGGAGCAGGTTACCTTTCGTGTCCGTAACATAAAGGATTCCGCCATACTGGAACGCCACTTCGTCGCGGACCGGCTGCAGGGACTGTCCATACACATGGGCATAGCGCTGTTTGTGTTTATGGCTGCCGATAAATTTAGCGAT
>JAROAZ010000145.1 GCA_029432775.1 Pontiellaceae bacterium B12227
GCGGGGACGCCGAATACGTCCTCCTTCAGAACGGAAGGTATATGAAAAGAAAGGCTATTAAACTGCCGCGCAGCGGCTTACTGGAACCAGCGGGTAGACCCTACTGTGAAAACGCCCGTCGAGTCAGGCAAAGTACAAGGCACAGCGGGTCACCCGTAACGTTCGTTTCATAAAATAATAATGGATAAACTAATCAGAGCTTTGTGGGTATTCTTCCCGTTCTATCCAGCAATCATCATTTGGTTGCTACAGCTGAAATTCAAATTTGACAAGGGATACATTTGGATAGCTTTTTGCCTGTCGCTCGCCGCAGGATTATATTCCAGGCGAGGCGATTATTTTTATTACAGTCGTGGTGGAACACAGGGAATCAAAATCGAACCTGAGCAACTGACTCTTGTTGCAGTCTGTTTAGTTATCATGGCCATTTGGCAATACGTGATTATCTGTAAAAACAGGAAAAACAAAACGAACAATAGAGCAATAGAGTGACACGAGTGAGGTACGAGGGAGCTGTCATGCTATTGACCGGTTCCAGTGAGCGGCGGAGCGGCCGACACGTAA
>JAROAZ010000146.1 GCA_029432775.1 Pontiellaceae bacterium B12227
CGCAGCATGGGGATAAGGCATTGAATGACTTTCCGTTCGCTGTGGAATGCCGCGTCATCATTGATGGAAACCCATATACCCTGGGAGGGGAGGGGGCTGATGCCTTGCCGCTGGCCGGCAGTTCAACTGAACCGCTGGCCCATGGGGGTCAGCTCTTGACGGTTTCATTTGGCGCGGGCCCCGGCCTGCCCGACGGCCTCGCGGCGCACATAATCTATGAGGCTCCGGCAACTGCTTCCGTACTGATTAAACGAATTCGGATCGAGAACGGAGCCGACCGCCCGGTGCAGATTGACGGCATCGAAATCGAACGTATCACGCCCCGAGTTAGCCGGGATGTGGCCCTGATGCTCGAGAACGATTATGTTCGCGACGGTATGACAATCGGTGGTGAGCGTGCATATTCGCCCTGGATTGAAAATCACGGCCGCTACATCGACGCGTTCATGAATACGCGGGAGGAAGAGGCCGTTTTCGCCTATCCGGTTCGACCCGTTCGCGAATTGGAGCCGGGCGGATCGTTTGACAGTTTCAGGGTGTTTGAGTT
>JAROAZ010000147.1 GCA_029432775.1 Pontiellaceae bacterium B12227
CGCAGCATGGGGATAAGGCATTGAATGACTTTCCGTTCGCTGTGGAATGCCGCGTCATCATTGATGGAAACCCATATACCCTGGGAGGGGAGGGGTCTGATGCCTTACCGCTGGCCGACAGCTCAACTGAATCGCTGGCCCACGGGGGTCAGCTCTTGACGGTTTCATTTGGCGCGGGCCCCGGCCTGCCCGACGGCCTCGCGGTGCACATAATCTATGAGGCTCCGGCAACTGCTTCCGTACTGATTAAACGAATTCGGATCGAGAACGGAACCGACCGCCCGGTGCAGATTGACGGCATCGAAATCGAACGTATCGCGCCCCGAGTTAGCCGGGATGTGGCCCTGATGCTCGAGAACGATTATGTTCGCGACGGTATGACAATCGGCGGTGAGCGTGCATATTCCCCTTGGATTGAAAATCACGGCCGCTATATCGATGCGTTTATAAACACGCGGGAGGAAGAGGCCGTTTTCGCCTATCCGGTTCGACCCGTTCGCGAATTGGAGCCGGGCGGATCGTTTGACAGTTTCAGGGTGTTTGAGTT
>JAROAZ010000148.1 GCA_029432775.1 Pontiellaceae bacterium B12227
CTGAGCTCGACGCTTGATCTCACCTCAAAACGCGGGCTGGGGCTCTGGGTGACCGGGGATGGAAGCGGTGCGACGATGGTGATCCGGCTTTCGCGTTTTCTTCCGAAGGGACGCGACTATGTGGTTCCCATTAATTTCACGGGCCGGCGCTGGATAGAGATTCCAACCGGGGAGCAGGGGTGGCGCGCTGAAACATGGGGATTCGCCAATGAAACGCTAAAATATTTTGATTATAATTTGGTGAAACATGTCTCCATCTGGGTCGGCCATTTGCCGGCAAATACAAGCTGCAATATATTGGTCGAAGATCTGACCGCCCTGGCGGAAATACAGGAGCCGCTGGTGAATCCGACAGTTACCCTCGGTGAACAGTCGCTCAGTGTGAATATAACGATCCCCGCCGAAAACCACTTTATCCTCGAAGCCGACGGAACCTTCACGGTCTATGATGAGTGGTGGAACGGCGTGTATACCCAGCAGCTTGCATCCGCCCTGCTGCCGTCCTCCCTGGCATCCTTCAGCATACAGTCGGCCTCTTCGAGCAA
>JAROAZ010000149.1 GCA_029432775.1 Pontiellaceae bacterium B12227
TTGCTCGAAGAGGCCGACTGTATGCTGAAGGATGCCAGGGAGGACGGCAGCAGGGCGGATGCAAGCTGCTGGGTATACACGCCGTTCCACCACTCGTCATAGACCGTAAAGGTTCCGTCCGGCTCCAGAATAAAATGGTTTTCAGTGGCGATCGTCCCATTGATATCCACTGACTGCCCGCCAAGTGTGATCGTCGGGTTCACCAGCGGCTGACTGACTTCCGCCAGGGCGGTCAGATCTTCGACCAATATATTGCAGGTCGTGTTTGCCGGCAAATGGCCGACCCAGATGGAGACATGTTTCACATAAAGGTAATCGAAATTTTTTGTGGTTTCGCTGGTATACCCCCAGTTTTCGGCGCGCCACCCCTGCTCCCCGGTGGGAATTTCAATCCAGCGCCGGCCCGTGAAATTAATGGGAACCACATAGTCGCGCCCCTTCGGAAGAAAGCGCGAAAGCCGGATCACCATCGTCGCACCGCTTCCATCCCCGGTCACCCAGAGCCCCAGCCCGCGTTTTGAGGTGAGATCAAGCGTCGAGCTCAG
>JAROAZ010000014.1 GCA_029432775.1 Pontiellaceae bacterium B12227
AAGCCGGCACCCAGGCTCCAACCGACGCCACCTGTTGAGCCGGTACCTGAGGTGAAGAAGCCGGAACCGGTGGTTGCCGTGGTAAAACCGAAGCCTGCACCCAGTCTCCAGCCGACCCCGCCTGTTGAACCGATACCTGAAGTGAAGAAGCCGGAACCGGTGGTTGCTGTGGTAAAACCGGAGCCGATTCCGGAGGTCGTTAAGAATGATGATCATCTGGAGTCTCTTCTTGCCTCGATCGATAAGGTTGAAGAGCAGCCAGATGTTCCTGTCAAAGATCCTGATCCCATGAAAGAAGATAAGAATCTGATCGCTCTGATGGCGACTTCTGATCAAGGGGCCACCAGTCCGGAGTCTGAGCCTGTTGAGAAAGATGATCATCTGGAATCACTTCTGGCTTCGATCGATAAGGTGGATGAAAAATCAAGTAAACCGGTTTCAGATCCTGAATCCATGAAGGAAAACAATATGAATGCGTTGTTGGCGGCAGCCGACAAGGCGGAAGGCAGTTCCGGTGCTGCCACGGTCGAACCGGAAGTGAAGGCGGAGAGTGAGATGAGCATCTTGCTGGCATCACTGGGCTCTCATGGTTCGGAATCCCCGGATCCTGTTCAGGAAGCTGCACCGGAGCAGGATGACCTGGCAGCCTATGTGCAGCAACTTACAGAGAATGCAATTTCCGAACCAGAGACTGAAGTGGCTGACGTTCAGGCCATCACTCCGGCGGCGTCTTTCGAAGGCGATGAACCCATTCGATATGTGACCAGTAGCAAAAGTGCGAATATTCTTGTGGAGCTGCTGACTAAAGACCAACCAAAAACAAGTGCATCGCTCGGGTCATTCCTCGATGGATTGGTGGAGGATATCAATGACAAACACTAGCAAATCCAAATTCTTTAAATCCGGAAAACTGACTTTCCTCCTGTTGGGAATCGGAATGCTGCTGGGTACAGATTGTTTTTCACAGACGAAGTCAGTCAGTGGCGCGAATAATGCTAATAATGTGTCAGCCACAGTTAAACGCGACCCGTTCTGGCCGGTGGGGCATGTGCCGGAAGCAGTGCGGGCTGCCAATAAGAAAAAAGTGGTCGTTAAGAAACAAGCCGAAAGCAACGATTGGAATGGAGCAATGAAAAAAGTCGTTATCAATGGAGTAAGCAGCCGGGCAAATAATGATTTTTTTGCAGTAATTAACGGTCAGGTAAAACGGGTGGATGACACCATTAGTGTAAGTCATGGCGGTGTCACCTACACCTGGGCAGTAGCCAATATCAAGCCACCGGGATCCGTTAAGCTTCGCAGGGTTTCAGCGTTGTAATCATCTTAAACAGGAAGGTTAAGGATATGAAGAGTAGTAAGAGAATTGAAATGGGACGTATGTTGGCCGCGATTGTACTGGTAGGTTCGACAGTCTATGCTCAGCAGGTGAAGGTTGAGGATCAGGACTTACTGAATATGCTGGAATCAGTGAACAATGCGTCGAGTGATACGCAGGAAGTAACTGTTGCAGATTCTCTCGATACGCTTGATGTTGCAACTTCAAACAGCCCGGGTGAGATTTCCGAAGCAAATACCAATGAAATGGTAGATGCGCTCAGTGTTGAGATTCTGGATGAGTCTGAAGCATCGACCATTGGAAATCTGATTACTGTGCGTTTGAATAAAGTCAGCCTTGAAGATGCGATTAATCTCTTTGCACAGCTTTCAGGAGCCAACATCATTGTGCCGGAGCTGACTGAAGCGTCGATGATTTCAGTGAACCTGAAGGATGTCGAATGGCGCCCGGCTCTGCAGTCGATTCTGGACACCTATAATTACGAACTCTATCAGCGCGTATCCGGATCCAATGTATATGCGGTCCGCCGTCGGCCGCCCGGAGCTCCTGAACCACAAGTGGTTGAAACGTTTAAGCTGGAGTATGCAACCGTACCTAATGCCGCTGCCCTGATTCGCGGTCTGCTTCCCGCCGATGCCAAAATTTCAGAATTTGCATCCCGCAATATGATGGTTATTAAAAGCACCGAGTCCAGTCTCAGCGAAGTTCGTGCGGTACTGGAGACCATCGATCAGGTGCGCCAGCAGGTTTACATTGAATCCAAGTTTATGGAACTCACCGATGATGCGCAAAAAGATCTCGGCATCGACTGGTCCGTCCTGCAGGCCTACGGTCTGGGTGCGCAGAACCTTGGCTACAACCGTACCCAAAATGACTCGGATTCCAGAAGTACTGCTAGATACTATGATAATGCGGGGAATCTGCTTGAATCGGCCGGAGCACCCCAGTTCGTTGAAGATGCATCAGGAGTATTTCCTACAGAACGATATCAGGAAATTACTCCTTCGCTCGAAAAACTCACTTCAAAATCTGTGACTGAAGTTTCGACCGCCGTTCTTTCCGCCGATGACTTCCGTGTAGTCATGAGTGCATTGGAACAGAATAAAGGGGTAAACATTGTTTCCAATCCGAAAATTATTGTGGCCAACGAAGAGCTGGCAAACATTTCCATCATTCGTAAAGAGCCGAACCTGAAACAGGAACGGGAGCAACAGCTTAACGATCAGCCGTCCACCACCACCTACACGCTGGATACCGAGATGCCGTTCTTCGAATACGGGATCAAACTGGATGTGACCCCCTCGATTAACACCAGCAGCAACATTACCGTTCAGATTCAGCCTTCGCTGACCCGCAAGTATGCAGATAAGATTGCCGGAGATAACACCTACCCGATCATTGACGAGAAGAGTATCGATACGGTGTTCAACCTGGCTTCCGGTCAAACTGCGGCCATCGGTGGTCTGACAGAGATTACGGAAGGCGAAGAAGAGCGCAAAGTTCCATTGCTTGGAAGCATTCCCTTCATCGGGCGCCTTTTCTCCTGGAAACAGACCGTCACGGGGCAGGACGAAACGGTCATCTTTGTAACCGTCGGCCTGGCCAATACCGAGCAGCTCGAAGCCGGTAATATTGATATGCCGGGCGATGCCGAGCTGGCCCGCCGCCAGTTGATTCTGGATAACAACAAGCGCGTTTACCGAGATCATGGGCGTGGTTACTTTGAACTTCAGGAAGAAGAAAAGCTGGAAAGCATGATGAAAGTTCTGGACCAGAAAGAAGCCGAACGTCAGCTGCGTCGTCAGATGGAGCTCGAAAAGGAAGCCCAGCGCAAAGAACGTGCAGCACAGAAAGAAGCAGAGCGTAAAGAGCGCGAAGCAGAGACTGTGATAAGAAATAGATAAAATTTTGATCCGGCGGAGGGTAGAAAGGCCGGTTATTATTAAAGTTTGCGGAGACGCACAAGAATCTCCCTAACATCCAGCCATTGGAAAAAGGACTCCTCCCAGCCTTTTCCAATGGCTGGAAATTCAGAAGGGCCCCGGTGAAAGCCGGGGCTTTTCCCTTTTTGAGAACGGTGGTATGGCAGCCGTCAGAAACGAAACGCGAGTCGTATAGACAAAAAAAGACCCGGGGGGTTAGTCCGGGTGCTCTTAGGAGTAACGGGCGGCGGTGAGTTTGGGTTCACTTGGGTTACCGCTGATGCCCGATTATGAAATTGTTGGGTTCATTAATGTATACGAGGGCTGAATCGGAAGCGTTACTCTCAAAGCGTCTTTTTTTAACCTTTTTTTATGAGTGTTGGTAAAATGGGTTTTTTATTGATGTTTTCAGCCTAAATCGCGGTTCAGGCGAGTGATCTCCGTCCGCATTTTTTCGAAGACTTCGGCTTTGTAGACACGCACGCTGGCTTCGGAAATGCCCAGCCTGGCGGAAATTTCTTTAGTGGGAACCTCTGCAGAGACCATTTTAAAGACCTCGCGTTTGGTTTCATAGATATCGTCTTTAATATTGTCCCAGGCCAGATTGGTTATGTGCAGCACCCATTCTTCCCGTGCCAGATTTTCAATATCCGGGAGGACCTGCTCCTCGATGGAAACATATTGCTCCTGATATTCCACTGAATCGCGGCCGGTGATGAAGTTTTTCTTGGTTCGGAAAAAATCCTTCACCGTATTCCGGGTCATGGCAGCCAGCCAGTTATGGAACTTGCCTTTATTCTGGTTGTATTCGAAATCTTCAATTTTCTGCCAGACCTTGGTCAGCACCGCCTGGCTGATGTCCTCCGCATCCGCCTCGTTGATTCCCATGCGTAGGATCAGACTGAGGATAAAGGCGCGGTAAATATTCTCAAACTCGAGCCATGCTTCATGGTTCTCCGTCTTTTTGAGTTTAGCCAGCAGGGTAAGCCGGGTTTGGTATTGATTTTCGTCAGCCATATCAGTCGTCAGTGTAGATGATGATTACGCCTCGCCGCGCAAGGGATCGAATGGTTTGATCAGTTCGGAAGGCCTCTGAAACCGTCAGCATCTTCAGATCCCGGTTCCAGATTAGTTGCGGGCTGATGGTCAGCCCCTCGATGCCGCTGATATCCAGCGAACGGAGTTTGGAAAGCTTGATCATGCTGGTGATGTTGCGTATGCGGGTTTTGCTGATATCGAGCGACTGCAGCCCATTCAGCTGATCCTGATCGAAAAGATGGTTGAGCGGGGTGCCGGCTAGGCGCAGCTCGACCATGCCTTCTTCGGTGAGCAGGTTCAGGTCGGGCTCCCCGATGTTACTGGCATTTAATATCCGAATCTTAAGGCCGCACAAGGGGGAAATGTCATCCAGTTCAGGATTATTTCCCATATCAATGATCCAGCCGCCGGAGCCGGTGGCCTGCCACTTAAAATAGAGTTCTTCAACTTCCGGGTTGAGAATCTTCAGGGCCTCAGCCAGGGCCGGGAGGCGGGTGTCCGGATCAAAGGCCTGCTGGTTCAGGTGGTAGAATAATCGCGGAAGACCTTCCGGAACATTGTAGGCCACAAAATCTTTCACCAATTGCGGGAGGGCGGCATCGGTCAATTCGCCCAGTTCCATATATTTTTTTGCCAACCGCATGGCCGGTGGGTCTTTTTGCACTGCATGGCCATGGGCGCCTGATAGAATCTTCCAGGCATTGGAAAAGTCCAGCTGGCTCAGCAGCAGACGGCCTTTCTGCAGCCAGGCCGCTTCCAGTTCCGGATCAAAGGCCAGGCTGGTGTCGAGCGACTGTTCCGCTTCTGCAAACTGATAGTTCTTTTCCTGCTCTTCCATCAGGCTCAGATAATCGGGGGCCACCTTCTGCGCGGTACTGGCAATATAGGTGTTCTTTTCCTGAAGCGCTTCAAGTGCATTTAGAGCAACCCGTTCGCTCTGCTTGATCGAGTTGAAGCTCTGGACCAGCACAACGGCAATGACAGCAGCAGTGGCCGCAATCAGGCTGACAGCCAGTTTGTGGCGTTTCACCAGGAGCAGGGCGTGGGTAATAAAGGTCGGGTTCTCAGCCGTGGTTGCAAAACCATCCTGATATTTATGAATATCAGTAATCAGCGAGGCCACATTGGGATAGCGGTCGGTAGGTTCGGTGGACATCGCTTTAAGGGCAATGGCCGAAAGCGGAGCGGGGATTTTAAGTTCCGGAGCCCGCATTCCGGGCGGGGAGAAATCGCCGCGGACGGTTTTCTGCAGAACCTCTTTAATTTTTGTGCCCTCAATGGGGCAGTGATAGGTCAGAATTTCGTAGAGCAGAGAGCCGAGCATGTAGACGTCGGTCTGAAAGTCGATATCCGAGGGCACGCCCTGCGCCTGTTCCGGCGACATATAGCCCGGGGTGCCGCCCACCACATTCTTGTGTTCACGCCGTTTGGCCGACCCTTCCAGGTAGTGTGTAAGCGTTTGGCCGTTCTCCAGTTCCACATCATCCATACTCTGCCAGGATACCGGTTCGCCATCGTACTCATTCAGGTGCGTGATCAGAGTCGACAGCCCCCAGTCGAGCACATGCACATCGCCAAAGTCGCCCACGCTGATGTTCGAGGGTTTCAGGTCCAGATGAATGACGCCTTTGGTATGAGCATAGTCAATGGCATTGCAGACTTTTAGAAAAATGGCCAGCAGGCGGGTTCGGGTATAGCGCCCGATATATTCCGCATTTCCATTCCGGAGTTGCTTGATAATATCGCCGAGCGTTTCGCCCTTGAGAGCTTTCATGGTGAAATACGGATTCCCGTTCTCATCCAGCGCAATATCATAGATCGGGATAATGTTCGGATGCTGCAGGTTGGCAGTCAGCCGCGCTTCGTAAAGGAAGGAGTCGATATCATCTTCCGAAGCAATCTTCGAATCCTGAATCAGCGCCATGGCCACTTTTCGGGCCGTCCGGTGGTCATCCACCTCCCAGATGGCCTTCATGCCCCCCTGATTCAGTTTTTTGTTGGGCGAATACCGGTCTTTAGGGTTTCCATCCATCAGCCCATCGCGACTTGTGGTTGAATTTCGCTCCAGATCTTCTTCGAAAAGGATCTTTTCTGTGTTGGAAAAGATGATGTCATCAGCAAACAGGTTGGCATTGCCGATCTCCCTGGCAGGAGCTGGCTTGTCTGTCTTTTTCGGTTGATTTTCGCTGTCAGCCATAATTTTTTCCAATGGTTGGAAAAGTCAGAGAAAAGTAGCATGTGCGCCGGTTGCGGGCAAAAGAAAACCCCGCTGGTTAGGCGGGGCAGTCGGAGTAGTTTTCAAGAAGCTTGCAGCGGGTTTGGGTTCACTTGAGCCGCGTGCTTCATTTGGGTTGTTGTTGGGTTCGCTACTGTATACGAGGAAACTTTTCAGAGTGTTATTCAAAAGGGGCACTTTTTTATTCGTTTTTTAAAAATGGCCGTAAACCCCAGTAAAATTCCCATTTTGTGTAATGAAAAAAAGGTCAAAAAAAACCAGAGATTGGAAATGTCCGATCTCTGGAAGTTCTCAGGCGATATGAATTGAATCAGAAGCGGAGGTTGCCGCGCAGCCAGAATACCGTTTCATCATTGGTGCCATTCGAGGCAGCATCATCGCCTTTGAAATAGAGTGCCAGCCCGGTGAGCGCATCAAAGTTATCGCAGATTTTATATTTCAGCATCGCATCAATTTCATTTCCGTAGGTGCCGGAAAAAGAAGAAGCAGGTGTGTCTGCCGCCGTATTGAAGTAGTGGTAAACTCCGATGAGTTCCATGGCTTCCATAGGAGAAATGGAGCCTTTGACCCACAGGTCGATCAATCCGGCCGGCAGGCCTCCTCCCGTACCAAGGAACTGGTCAGCCCATCCGTTAAAGGCATGCGCCGTACCGTTCAGTGTCTGGAAACGCTCGTTGGGATCGGTTCCTCCGGAGATATACTCCCCGCCAACTTCAACATCCACCGCATCAAAATCCAAATTGGCGGAAAGGTAACCATAATAGGCCTTTCGTTGAAGGGCTCCCATGGCATGATATCCTAATGTGTCGTTCTTCCCCCAGAAGCGTAAGCCATAAGTGTTGATGTCCGCCGCGTTTTCATTGCGTTGCAGGTAGGCAAAAGCAGAGGCTTTATTGTGATCTCCCAGTTTATATTCGCCATTAAAGAGGTGATACTGGCGCGTATCGTCATTTTCCCCATCAATGCCATTGATGCTGTCTGCATAAGAATAAAGCAGGGTCAGGTTTTCGACCGACTGGTTTTTAACTAAACCGGCATTAAAAGACTGTGCGTTGAAGCGCCATCCGACATTGCCGATGAATCGGGCATTATCGAGAATGATTTCCTGCGCGCCGATCCGGGCATGCGTGTCATATCCGGTCCAGCCAAGATACGCCTGGTGCATTCGGAATGCTTCAGGATCTGCGACGGTATCATAGTTTGGGTTTCTCGGATTATACGTGTCGCTGAGCGGACCGACATACTGAGCCTGTACGAATCCATCGAAGCCCGAATAATTGGCGGTCTGATAATTGACCCGTACACGGGTTAAAAATGCATTGGCTGCTTTGGTGCCGTTGCCGGAGACATTGGAGTGTTCGTAACCTAACCGGATTTCCGCGGTCATTTTACCCTCTTTCATATCGGCCTTAGCCAGCTCATCCAGCGAGGGCCAGGTTTGATGTCCGCCGATCTCCTCTGCGGTTATTGAATTCACTGCTATCGGTGTGTCCTGGGCGGATTCTTTGGCAGCAGCCGCCATGGAAATAAGCAGTGTTGCGAATAGTAGACGTTTCATGTGCATCCCCTTCTGTTAAGTTTCATGAATAGGTCCTAAAGTGATCCCACAGTAAGGTTATTCAGAAGAAGGTGCAAGCTTAGGAAAGGTGTCAATTGCGATCATGAATTTGGAGATTAAGACAATTAAAGCCATGATCCGGCTTTTCTGCAAAAAGAACCACGTCGGGCAGTCCCACCCCTGTCGCGACTGCCTGGCGGTTGAAAAGTATGCGCTGCAACGGATCGAAAATTGCCCGTTTGGCAACGAAAAGCCGGTGTGTAACCAATGCACGGTTCATTGCTACAAGCCGGAGATGCGGGAGCGAGTGAAAGAGGTCATGCGGTTTTCAGGGCCGCGAATGCTGCTGCGTCATCCGGTGCTGGCAGTGCGGCATTTGATCCGATCGCGGTTCTATTCCGGAAAGCGCTCGAAATAAACCACGCTCTTTTTCGGACAGATGGTAATAATATAATTTTCCAGTAAACGGCGTCCAGCACGCGGGGGCGCATCATAGGTCGGCAGCAGCAGAGTGGGGACTTTGCGGAAAACCACATCTCCCAGGCTGATTTGCTTTGTTACATTAACTTTCACGTCGCCGCGCGAAAAATGATAGTCGCCGGCAAAATCCAGCACAATAGGTGCCGGCTCACCCAGCAGAGCTCCTTCAACCGCGAGGCCGTGGTCCTTCAGCGTCACGATTTTGGCTTCACTCATCAGTAGTTCCGCATTCGGGGTGTAGGCATCGGTTGAAGAAAGTTCCAGCGTGCGGTCGTGTGAGTTGAATTGAATGTATTCAAATTCCTTCAGTACATCGTATCCAATCACCGCGCCGATGTCCGGCGAGGTAATGCCGCGCGCCAGCGGGCCCAGTGAGTGAAGCGCCATTCGGACATACACCGGCGTGTTTTCAATCCGAAGCGAGTCGATTCGCAGTGTGGAAATCACGGCGGCATAGGCCGACGCCTTGCCGATATTATATTTTCCATTGTATGGAAGCTTATAGGAGTCGGTTCCGAGAAAGGTGGCTGCAAATTTCTGCGATGTGCTGAACTCCATCCACGAAGTCGGCGAACTCGTATCCAGCAGCGCCATCGTCTTCATGCGTTGCGAGCGGCCGCGGAGAGTGAACACAGGAATCTGTTTTTCACTGAGCTGCAGCTGAACGGTCTGGCCGCGATGCAATCGGGCGTTGGCATCCTGCAGAAGGGTGCCGTTTGCGGTTTGTGTTGTTCTAAAGCCGAACTGCGCCGGATCCTTTGCATGCGAAAGATAGGTGTTCTGCTGCATGCGCGGCATAATGAATTCCTCCTGCTTTTCAGCAGCAGAAGGAACTGCAATAGAGCAGGCGGCAGTTAACGTGAATAGATAGCGGATCTGAATCATAGTTTCAGCGGAACCCGGTTCGGGGAATCAGCTATTCCGGGAAACGTTCGAAATAAACAAAACCCTGCGTCGGGCAGATCGTAATAATGTATTTTTCCAGCATCAGCCGGCCTGCACGCGGAAGGGGCAGCTCAGGCGGAAGCAGCATTGTGGGAACCTTGCGGTACACGACATCACCGAGGCTCACCTGTTTGGTCTGGCTCACCTTCTTGTCGCTGCGCGCAAAATGATATTCCCCGGCTACATCCAGAACAATCGGGGTGGTTTGGCCGAAGATGGCGCCTTCAACACAAAGCCCGTATCCCTTCACGTTTTTGATCCGGGCTGAGGACATCAGCAGATCTTCGTTCGGAGTATAAGGATGACTGGTCGAAAAGATCACATGGCCGTCGCGCAGGTTCAGCTGGATGGTTTCATAGAGGCCGAGAATGTCATATCCGAAAACGGTATCGATGGTCGGATCGAAAATGTTGCGGGAATACGGACCCAGACCGCCGACTGACATGCGGACAAACAGCGGCACATTTTCCATGAAAAGCTGGTCAATACGGATCTGGCTCACCACAGCCGCATAGGCATTCACATCGCCGGAAAACTGACCGCGATAAGGAATTACATCTTCATTCATTCCCATAAAAACGGCGTCGAAATCACTGGCTTTGGAAAATTCCATCCATGACATAGCCGAGCTGAAGTCCAGCAGAGCCATACCGCTGAGACGGTTGGCGCGCCCGCGGATTTTAATGACCGGTTTATTGTTCTCAAAATCCATCTCAGCCTGATGATTCGGGTGCAGGCGGGCATAACCGCGGTAGTCGATTCCGCCCTGGGCCGGAAATGCGGCAAATCCGAAATATTGGGGGGGCTTGGTTTTGGCCAGAGCCGCTTTCTGTTCCCGTTCAGTGAGAAACTTTTCTTCACCGTATTTATTTTTAGAGGCACAGCCAGCCAGCAGGAGCAGGGCAAAGGCGGCGTAGAAGGGAGTATGCTTTTTCATAGTTATTTTCCTGTGCTGTAAGATGGAATCCGGTTGTCGTAAGCATCGAGTAACGGAATCATATCGGAAGGGCTTTCTGAAAGACAGGCAATGAGCAGATTATCGGTCAGGGCAAAGGTCAGGCTCATGCCGTTTGCGAGATCCGGTGAAGTGTATTCCCAGATCGGCCAGACCGAATGTTTTCCCAGAAATTCAAGATTTCCCCCCGTGGCTGCTTCCAGCTTCCAGCGGAGCCATGGACTGCGCCAGCCCACCCAGCTCGCCGCCACCCAGGTTTTCTGTGCCCCCGCGTTGCGGAAGGGAATGTCGGCAACAGCAATTTCAGAAGCCGCCGCCCATTTTTTCCAATCATTGGAAGCGGCCAGCTCTGCAAGCGAGTTGCCCGCGCCCAATGCCTTGTCCAGTTGGCTGCAAACCGGGCTCTGCAGAAGTTCAGCCAGACTGTCAGCTTTAAAAACAAACGAAGCCTGTGCGGGGAACGCAGAGCAAACCGCACCTTCCTGAAAAGGCTGAACAAACGAATAGACGACGATGGCGCCTGTAAACAAGGCACCAAGCAGCAGTTTTAAACTGAGCTTGATTTTCCTCATATCTTCACGGTGCCGACGATGTCGGCCACGGAGCTGTGCCCCTTATTAATCAGATACTGCTCAATGCCGTCAATTACACGGTCGATCGTCGTCGGATCAATAAAGTTGGCAGTGCCCACTGCAACCGCTGTTGCGCCGGCAATCAGGAACTCAATCGCATCTTCCGGCTCAAAGATTCCGCCCATTCCAATGATTGGAATGTTGCAGGCCTGCGCGGCATCGAACACCAGTTTGATGGCAATCGGCTTAATCGGCGGGCCGCTGAGGCCACCGAACTTATTCGCCAGCTCCGGTTCGAGCGTCTCGATGTTGATCGCCATCGCCGGCATCGTGTTCATGATGGCAATCGCATCCGCACCGCAATCCTCGGCCGCTTTGGCAAAACTTCCAATGTTTGGAACATTCGGTGCCAGCTTCGGGATGATCGGCTTTTGGGTTTTGGCGCGGACCAGATCGATCACGCTGGAAAACGTATCCACATCCGTACCGAAAGCGGAACCGCCTTCTTTCACGTTCGGACAGGAGAGATTGATTTCGTAGGCCGTAACGGTTTCTTCGTTGTCGAGCATGTCCACCACGCGGCCGTAGTCGTCTTTGCCTTTGCCCCAGATGTTCACAATCACGGGGGTGTCGTATTGGCTGAGGAAGGGGACATATTTATCAATAAATCCCTGCGCGCCCGGTCCGGGCAGGCCGATGGCGTTCATCATGCCGCCGCGCGTTTCAAAGGTGCGCGGCGTGGAGTTGCCCACATGGGCCTCCGGGCAGATGCCCTTCACCGTAATCGCGCCGAGGCGGTTCAGATCCACCAGATCCGCGTATTCCGGGCCGTAGCCGAAGGTTCCCGAAGCCACCGTTACCGGGTTCTTCATCTCCATCGAGCCAATTTTAATTTTCAGATCAACACTCATATTTAAAACCTGTATTTTCTAACCACTAATTTTCACTGATTGGCACTAATTATTTTCTATTAGTGAAGATTAGTGTGGATTAGTGGTTTCTAAACTTCCCAGAGAATTTCGCGGGATTCGAAGATGGGGCCATCTTTGCAACAGCGCGCCCATTCCCAGCCGTCGGCCGTTTTGCGTTTAATCACGCAGGTCAGGCAGGCGCCGACGCCGCAGGCCATGTTTTTATCGAGCGAGAGCCACGCGGTGAAATCTTTTTCAATCGCCCGGTCGCCGATGGCTTTGAGCATCGGGTTCGGTCCGCAGACAAAAACTTCCAATGATTGGAAGTCCTGCTCCGCCGCCCACGGGTCGAAGGCCGCCGTCACAAGACCTTTCGTGCCGAGCGAGCCGTCGTCGGTGGTGGGGCGTACGTCCCAGCCGAGGGCTTCAAACTCTTTCACCAGCAGAATGTCAATGGCCGAGCGTCCGCCGAAAAAGGCAATACCCTTCTTTTCCATGCGCTGAGCCAGAATGTAGAGCGCGGCGTTACCGTAGCCGCCGGCCACCAGTACGGGCGTTTTGCTCGGGTCAGGCTCCGGATAGCCGTTCCCGAGCGATCCGATGATATTGACTTCATCGCCCACCTGCATGTTGGCCATGGCCTCGGTTCCGCGTCCGACCGTTTTATAAAGAACGGCCACGCCGGATTCATCGGCCTGGTAGATGCTGAAAGGGCGGCGCAGAATACGTTCGCCGATTCGTGGAACCTGAAGTTCCAGAAACTGGCCGGCTTTCACCAGCGGGCCCACAACGGGAGCCGCCAGGCGCAGAATGCGATATTCGCCCTGAAAATTGTCGTGTTCGAGTACGGTTGCTTTTTCCTGTTTCATATAGGCGCGGGATAATGGGGATTTCCGCCGAGCGGGTCAAACTTTTCCAAGGATTGGAACTTTAGAGATTTCCGAGAGCTAGAAATTATATTTCAGGCTGCCGCTGACGGTGGTGGATTTCCAACCATCGGAAAGCTGCTGGTTGAGGCGCAGGTCGAGTTCGAGCCGCTCTTTGAATTCGGTTACAAGGCCGGCTCCAAGGATCAGTGTATCCTCTTCGGGCGACTGAATGGCGGAGCTGGAGCCGGTGCCGGTTCCTTCGGTGATGTAGCTGATGCGGTCTTCATCGGCATTAAAGTTGTGCTGCCAGTGGGCGCGCAATTCCGGTCGGAGCAAAAAGGAGTCGCCCGCCGGGAAGAGCAGGGCGGCGTTGAGGCCGAGTATCGACTTGATATACCAGGCATCGTAGGTTTTGTAGGTGTTGTTGATGATGCCGCTCTCGGTGAAGGATTCCTGATGGTAGTAGTTGATCTGACCGCCGAGCTCGGGCGTCAGCAGGAGGCGTTTTGTGGTTTTGTATTGCCGCCCGCCACCGATATAGAGCATGCCGTTGTGGGCGTTGTAGTCGGCGGAGGATGCAAACATGGAGCCGCGTTTGGCCTCCACGTTGTTGTGGCTGTAGGAGAGGGTGGCATCGAGAAACCAGGTTTCGGACCCGAATGAGCTGTAGAGCGAACCGAACCAGGTATCGACATCGCTGGAGCCCGGTTCGTCGGTATCCACATCGGTGCGGGAGGTGCCGCCGGCGATCCCGACGAGGGCTTGTGCAGTGGTTTTTTCCACGCCGAGCACGACGCCGGCGATGTTGGCATCATAGCCGACAAAGCTGGAGTCGGCATCTTTCTCGGCTTTGGTGCCATAGCCTTTCATCCAGCCGCTCCAGCCTTTGGGGCCTTCAACCGGGCCGGCCGCACCGGCCGGGGTGGATTTGGAGGAGGCCATTCCGCCCGACTGACGGAAGCCGTCCATATGGTTCAGCACCTGGTCCACCTGCGCCTGCTGCCCGGCCTGCAGGGCCTGCGCGGCCATCGCCGTGGTGGATCGGTTGAAGTAGCGTTCCATCTCCGGAGCGGCCCGTTTGCGGACCCATTCACTCGAGAGATAAGACATGATGTGTTCCAACGAGGAGTTGTAGGGACCCCCGGAATTACTTTGTTGTGCACGGTAGTTGTCCAGGTAGGCCGTCAGATGGGCCGGCAGGGGGTTGTCGGCTTTGTCGGCGAGGGCAATGCCGGTGCCGAATACGTTGATTTCTGAACCGGATGCCCCGGTGGTGAGGGTGAAATTATATTCAGATAGATAGGAATCCGTCAGGGTGAAAATGGATGCAAGGTCCGCTTCGGTCATTATATGCGTGTCGGATGAGCTGACAAAGTTGAGCTGGCCGGCGCGGATCGTAGCCGTTTCGTTGGTTACGCCGGGGAGTAATCTGCTGCCCCAGAAATTGTATTGAATACGCGAGCCTTCGTGGAAATCGGCCCGGCTGATATCAATCTCTGTGGGATCCTGATTATAATCATAGTAATAATACGAAGCTAAGGAGAGGGCGGCCTCGTTCTCCACGGTCAGCTGACCGATTCCTGCTTTTCCTTCAAGACTGAGGTTGGCCCGGGAGCGAACGGTGATGTTTGTGGCCTGGAAGAGCCCGGCGCTGATGTAAAAGGATCCTTCCGGCTCCAGGATGAGCTCATCGTTCAGCTGAAGATTGTTGCCGCTGAAGCCTGCATTCTGGAAGGTGCCGGGATCGATGGTGTTGATCCGGATGTTTCCTCCCATATTCAGACCGCCGTAGTTGACGGCATCTCTGGAAAGGTAGAGGTC
Source organism: Pontiellaceae bacterium B12227 (assembly GCA_029432775.1). Taxonomy (GTDB): domain Bacteria; phylum Verrucomicrobiota; class Kiritimatiellia; order Kiritimatiellales; family Pontiellaceae; genus Pontiella. Next base: position 14,644 of record JAROAZ010000014.1, read on the forward strand.
GGCGAATTGATCGTCTTCATAGGTGCCCTGAATGTTGATGGAACTGAAACGCCCGCCCAGAATGTTGATTTCTTTTTCCACATTGGCGGAGAGGCCGCTTCCATAGGCGTAGAGGTCGCCTCCGCTGAACTCACCACTGTAAATATTGAGTCGGTCACCGGTGAACAGCAGGCCGGTTCCGGTTCGCCGGTCGGATCCGCCCCCTTTGAAGATGCCCCCATGGATTTCGGCCTGTCCCGCAGCGATGTTCATCCCGTTGCCGGCATTGCCCAGGGAGTCGTAATACCAGTACGAGGAGGACTGCTCAGTGCTGTAACGAAGATTGATTTCTTCGCCTTCATCACCGCCGAGATAAGTGCCGCCCTGAATGACGACGTTGGAATAGTTCTGAATCACCGCACCATGACCGCCGTCAGCATACAGACTCCAGTTACCCGTCGCCATTCCGCCTTTTCCGCCCTGGGCGGTGACATTTCTCAGTTCGAGCGAGTTGGGAGCCGCTGTCGTATTTTCGCCATCAATCCAGAGCCCCGTGCCGCCGTTGGCCCGGGCTGATTCATTATAGGGCCATCCGGTCTCCGCAGGATTCATGACGGTGGCGCTTCCGCCGTTCCCTCCGAGATAGCTCCCCCCTTCCAGCATGGCATTGGTTGCGCCATAGAGCTGGAAACCATTTCCGCCGTTGGCGGTGACATATGATTGCCCCATCGCATTGCCACCGTTTCCGCCCGTTGCAGAGCTGTTTATCAGCAGCACGCGCTGGTCGGTTTCGAGATGCAGGCCGGCGCCGCCGTGTGCCATGGCATATGTTGAGTCGCTGATCGCCTCGCCTGCATGGCCGCCCTCGAAGTCGGAATCCATGAAGATGAAATCGTAGTCGATGGATTCCAACGGGGTGGTGCGCGGGTTGATTGTGAAGGAGGGGGAGGTTAATGAGGCGCCTCCGGAAATAATTAAACTGCCATGGCTTATGGATGGACTTGACGGGTTGGTCCATACCGATCCGCCATTGCCGCCTGTAAACGTCCCGCCCCCGATGAAGGAAATATCATTTGTGAGCAGGAGGCCCTGTCCTCCCGATGCAAAGGAACTGCCGCTCCCGACGTTTACTGCGTTGCCTGCTGACCCTCCGGTGAAGGTGCCGCCCGAGGTTATATTGGAAATGATGGAAGGGTAGGGCATGTAAAGTCCGCTTCCGCCTGTTCCAGGATCGACGAGGATCGGATACATAATCATAACGGAGCCCGAACCGCCGCTGGAGCCTGACCCACCGCTGGAGCCGCCTCCCGTTCCGGGGGTGGGGGGGATAGGAAAATAGATATTGGTATAGATTTGTGGCCATGCAAAATCGTAGGCGCCGTTTCGAGGGCCTTCAGTTGACGACAGAGAAGCTCCGTAGCCCCCGTTGGCATAGGCAATGTCGGAGGCGGTCTGCGCATCGGCTGCGTTTCCGCCGCTGAAGTTAAAGTTAGTTAAATGGACGATGGAGTCGGTTAGGTCGGAACCGTAAAAGGCCGGTTGGCTCTGGGCACCTTGAAGATGAATCGGGAGGCCGCAACTGTGCATTTCGGCCGGACCTTCGATCTCCAGGCTGGAGTTTGTGGTTTGCGCATATGCTGCCAAGGACGACAGTGCCGCAATGATGATTATGTATTTGCCCCGCATAGATCCCCCGAAATGAAAACACGCAATGTTATACCCTGATATTGGTAGATTGTAATATTTAAGAACAATTTATCTTCTAGATGATCGTTTGAGTACTTTGTTGGAAGTGTCTCGCGTCGGGAGGGCAACGTTGTTCAGGCGTTATGTTTCCAAACATTGGAAAATAGAGAGCAAACTGGTGTGAGAATTGCATGAAATAGTGAATTTAATTTTCCAGTGATTGGAAGTTTCTGGCAGGGTGTTTGGATTCGCGTGGCCCAATTCCGGGCAGACAGGGGTGTTTTATGAAAATTTTTAAATTTGTACTGGTGGGTTATACTGTTCTGGCTTCCTTAGGCATTCAGGCCCAGTCTCTGAATGTGGATGATGGGGTAACCAATGTGTTCAGTGCGGACTACAGCATCGGCGCCACCAACCTGTTGATTGGTGTTACCACAAATAACAATGTGCTTCAGGTTAACAACGGGGCAACGTTTACCGCAGGCCATGTTTTCACGGGCTACAGTTCCGCAGATAATCGACTGGAAGCGGTGAATGGCGCAACGATTGATGTGAGTGGCCTGATTGTTGGGGTTTTTGAAAATGCTTCGAACAATACTGTGACGGTCTCCGGCGGAACGATCGATGTGGATGGGAACCTCGTGGTGGGTCAGGTCGGAGGAGATAATCGTTTGGAAGTGTCGGATCAAGGCTCTTTGAGCAGTGAAGAGGCCTGGGTCGGCTATACCAGTACTTCAGACGACAATGTGGTGCTGGTTTCCGGCACCGATTCCGAATGGATCAACTCGGGGGCGCTGACGATTGGGACCAACGGGAACAGTGGAAACTTTGTTACGGTTACGAACGGCGGGCATATTTCGGTGGGGTCTCTCGAGATTCTCGAGACGGATGATAACGGGTTTGATCTGGATCGGGGCGGACAGCTGACTGTGACGGACGGTTTTGATGCGTCGATGGACGGATTTAATTATAATGAAGGCAGCGCGCTGTATGTCGGCGGTCTGCTGACCGGCATGACGAACGGTATTGAAGGTGAACGCACGTTGGGCATTGTCGGCGAATGGGACCAGGCCGGCATGGATGTTTCTGTGGGCAGTGCCTCCGATGAAAACAGTCTGGTGGTTCAGGACGGTGGTCTTGTGACGGCAGACAATCTGACGGTGGGAGCCGGTTCCAATACGACTGACAACACCGTGTCTGTATTAGGCAACAGTTCCGAGTTAAATGTGGCCGGAACGGTGACGGTTGGTTCGTTGATGAGCTCCAATAATGCGGTGGAGCTTTCTTCCAGCGGAAAAATGACGATTGGAACCGGCCTGACGATCAATAGCAATAATACATTTACGGTTCGAGACTACGGCCATCTGGTTGCAAAGTTTGATTTCAATGCTTCGCAAGCCGGTTTTGATTTAGGCACAACCGGCATTCTGGAAACGACCGGAACGCTGACCGGCATGACCAATGTTTTGGAGAATGGACGCTCCGTTCGTTTGAGCGGCGGTGGAACCTGGGCGGCCGGAGGTTTAGTGCTGGGCGAGAGTACTTCCGGTAACTCGGTTGAAGTTACCTCGGGGGGCGTGTTGGGCTCAACAGACGCCGTTCTCGGTGCTTCGGCCGGCTCGGATAGAAACAGCGTACTGGTGGATGGGGCCGGATCTGTCTGGACCGATGGCGGAGCAGTAACGATTGGTGACGCGGGCAGTTACAATACTGTTACGGTGAGTGACAGTGCCAAAGTGACCAGTTCGGGATTGAGCCTGGGTGTGTCAGGGGATCATAACACCGCCACCATTTCGGGTGCTGCTGAGTGGGAATCGGGAGATGTCTCTCTGGGAGTGGCCGGTTCGAACAACCGCATTGTTGTTGAAGACGGCGGTGAATTAGAGAGCGGAACGGTTGAAATCGGTGGAACCGGAACCGAAAACCATGGTTGGGTAAGCGGCGCGGGGGCCCTTTGGACAACGACCGGAGATGTGGCGATCAGCGGGGCGGGGAATGCGCTTAACCTGACTGATGGCGGCAAGCTTGATGCCGGAGGGCAGCTGGCTGTGACAAGCGGGGCGGATTTGAAGTTTGAAACTGGTGCGCAGGCGACTGCGGCCAGTTATTATCAGGATGGTTCTTCGGTGATGCAGTTTGACAACATGACCAATAATCCAGCAACTCCATTGGTTATTGTTTCAGGGGCGGCCACGATTGAAGATGGAGCCATTTTCGAATATACAGGCTCAATCAGTAATGTGGGGGTTGGTGTTACCTACAGTAATCGCTTGATTGAATCGACCTCATTGGTGGCCGATCTGGATGCTCTGATCGGTATTTCATCAAACAATCTGCTGGGAGTCGAATTTCTGGCCCAGGATGATGATCTTTATTTTGAGATCCTGCGTCAGAGTCTGGCAGAAGCGGCCGGGTTTGACCCCGGCACCCAGATGCATGAGATCTCCGACGAGATTGATTCAATTTCCACCAATACCAGTGTGGCGAATCAGCAGACGGCGGTGAATCAGCTGGGGCTGCTCGGGCAGGTGGACGGATCCACAAAAAACGCCCAACTCACGCAGCTTTACGAGCGTGGCGCGCCGACATATATGCACATGGAAGGCATGCTGGAAGGGATGCGTCAGGTTAAGCGCAGCGGCGTGATGCCCGATTCCATGTGGCCGGTCGGGGCGGGCGGTCCGCATCTTTATGGCGATCAGGTGAAGGGCTGGATGAAAGGATATGGAAGCTGGGCCTCGCAGGATGGTGCCGATTCATATGCTTCCTACGATCAGGACCTGTTTGGTGTGGTGCTCGGTTTCGATAAAGCATTCGGCGATTTGCTGGCCGGTCTGGCCGGTGGTTATACTTCATCTGATATCAGCCAGGACGATGGCGACAGCAGCGAATCGAGTATTGGGTACGGCATGCTGTATGGTTCCTGGGGATCGTCTGCCTGGTTTGCGGATGCGAGCCTCGCTTTTGGTATGGGGTCGGTGAAAAACCAAACCGGCACGATGTTCGATAATTCCGCCGAATTCGATTCCAGCCAGCTGGCTTTCTATCTGGGCGGCGGAAAAGAGCTCCTCTTCAGCGACGACCGGTTGATTGTGACCCCCTCGGCCGGCGTGCTCGGCAGCTTTTATATGCAGGATGGCTATACCGAAAAGGCTGTCAATGCGGTTGCCCGGAAGGTAGACGATTATGACCGTTTCAGTTTCCGTTCTGAATTCGGCGTTCAGGCTGTTTTTCATAAGGAACTGAAGAAAAATGTGCTGATGCCGGAAGCCCATGTGAATTGGCTGCATGAATTTAATGACGATGAAGATGTGGTCGGTTATTCGCTGGTGGGCGGAACGGGCAGTTACAGTTTCGGTATGCAGGCGCCTGTCGCCGACATCTTCGAAGTGGGTGTCGGGCTCTCTTTGTGGGCCGAGAGCCAAAGCGATGTTACCTATGAATGGTCTATCGGTTTTGACAGCCGTTTCGGCAGTGGCTACAGCGCCAGTACACTCGGCGCCCGTTTGGTGGCTGAATTCTAATTTTTCCAATGCCTGGAACTGTGGAGGGCCGGGGCGACAGTGATCAGTGCTGCGATGCCCGGCGAGGCCGCCGCCCCTCGGGTTGCCCTGTGCTTGACCTGCGGGGGTTGCTCGGGTAGCTTGTGCGCTCGTTTTTTGTGGGTGGATTTTACCCGGAACCCTTTTTTGTAACTTTATGAACGATCTTAGTTTAGTCCGAAATTTTTCAATCATTGCGCATATCGATCACGGAAAGTCGACACTGGCCGACCGCATGATGGAGCTCACTCACACGGTTGAAGACCGCAAGATGAAGGAGCAGTTGCTCGATTCAATGGATCTCGAGCGTGAGCGCGGCATCACCATCAAAGCGCATCCGGTAACGATGAAATACAAGGCGAAGGATGGAAAGATCTATACCTTCAACCTGATCGATACGCCCGGCCACGTAGACTTTTCCTACGAAGTGTCCCGCAGTCTGCAGGCCTGCGAAGGAGCCATTCTGGTGGTCGATGCTTCGCAGGGCGTGGAAGCGCAGACGGTTTCGAATACCTATCTGGCGACCGAAAACGGCCTTGAGATTCTGCCGGTGCTGAACAAAATCGAAATGCCTAACGCGGATATCGATGAGGTTTGCCAGCAGATCGAGGATATTCTGGCCATCGAGGCCACTGACGCGCTCCAGGTGAGCGCCAAAAAAGGGGTCGGCATTGAGGCCGTACTCGAAGCGGTGGTTGAGCGGTTTCCGCCGCCGTCGCCGGCACCGGATAAGTATGCGCGTGCCTTGGTTTTTGATTCGAAATACGATGCGTTCCGCGGCGTTGTGGTTTATATGCGTCTCTTTTCCGGCGCGCTGAAGGCCGGCGATAAAGTGCAGGTGATGAGCACGGGCGAAAACTACGAAATTAAAGAAGTCGGCATTTTTACTCCGGAAATGGAGAAGTGCAAGGTGCTGGAAGAGGGCTCGGTTGGCTATGTGATTGCCAATATTAAAGATGCGTCCGAAATCCAGATCGGCGATACGCTGACCAATTCAAAAATGCCGGCTCCTGATGCGCTCCCCGGATTCAAGGAAATTCATCCGATGGTGTTCTCCGGCATTTATCCGGTGGAAACCTCCGATTATGAAAAGCTCGGCACGAGTATGGATAAGCTGCGCCTGAATGATGCGTCGTTCAGTTTTCAGGCGGAATCCTCCATCGCACTGGGCTTCGGTTTCCGCTGCGGCTTCCTCGGCTTGCTGCACATGGAAATCATTATGGAGCGCCTGCGCCGCGAATATAATCTCGATATTATTTCTTCGTATCCAAACGTGGTGTATCGCGTGATCATGAGCAACGGCGAGGTGCGGGAGATTGATAATCCGATGTATCTGCCTGATATGAGTAATGTTCAGCATATTGAAGAACCGATGATCAACACGACCATCATTTGCCCGACCGATTATCTGGGTGAAATGATGAAGCTGATCATGGATCGGCGCGGGGACATTACGAAAACGGACTCGATTGACGGGCACCGGGTCATGCTGACCTGCTATATGCCGTTGAACGAAGTCCTGATTGATTTTTACGACAAGCTCAAGACGATCAGCCGCGGTTATGCCTCGATGGATTATGAATATGCCGACTATCAGGAATCTGAGCTGGTGCGGATGGATATCATGATTCACGGCGAAGTGGTGGACGCGTTCTCCAGTATTCTGCACCGGTCCAAGGCCGAGTTCCGGGGCCGGCAGATGTGCAAATCGCTGCTCGATGTCATTCCGCGGCAGGCTTTTGCGGTGGCGCTTCAGGCGGCGGTGAACGGCAAGGTGATTGCCCGGGAAACGATCCGGGCCTACCGGAAAGATGTGACGGCCAAGTGTTACGGCGGCGATATTTCCCGTAAGCGCAAGTTGCTCGAGCGCCAGAAGGAAGGTAAGAAAAAGCTGAAGGCGATCGGTAAGGTGAACATTCCGCAGGAAGCCTTCATTGCCGTCCTGAAGACGAATAATAAGTGAGACAGGCACTAGGTTTTAGGCGCTAGGGACTATGTTGCTCATGCCTAATGCCTGCAGCCTTTCCCGAAGGGAAGAATATGATTAATTTGCTGAAGAAACGAAAACTGAAAAAGCAGCTGAAGGAATATCTTCATATGGCGCGTCACGCGCGCCACATGCGCGAGGATATTGCGGACCCGGCCGATTTGGCCGCGTTGATTGCCGCAGAAGCGGTGGTGCAGGAGATTCGGCGCACGGGCGAGGGCGATGTTGAAAAATCGGTTGAAGCCCTGGAGGAAGCTGCAAATAAAGTTTATCCTTTTGCACGGAAAACCGGCGCTATGGAGTGGACGGAAACCATTATTGTGGCGCTTGGTGCTGCGATGGCAATTCGGGCCTTTTTCTTTCAGCCGTTTAAAATCCCGACCGGCTCTATGCAGCCGACCTTGAACGGGATTACGATTGAGGAGCAGGCGGAACCCGGTATTTTTGACAACCCACTCACAAAATTTCCAAAGTGGTTGATCACGGGGACCTCTTATAAGGAGATTCGGGCAAAGGCTTCCGGTCCGCTGAATCGTCAGAACAGCTTCGTGGATCGCGACAAGCTGGTGCTGGATATCGGCGGGGTGGAGCACAAGATTCCGAGCTACATGAATGGAATGCTGCAGGCCAAGTCTTTTTACGAGAAGGGCGATGTGATCGTTTCCGCCCGGGTCATTGCCGGCGACCATATTCTGGTCAATAAAATGAAGTATAATTTCATGAAACCCGAGCGCGGCGATATTTCGGTGTTCGATACCCGTCACATCGACCATGCGCAAGTGCGGGCGGATACGTTCTATATTAAGCGTATGGTGGGGCTTCCGGATGAAAAGATTCAGATTCAGAACCGCCGCCTGGTGGCCGACGGGAAAATTGTTTCCGAACCGCCCATGTTCGAAACCATTGCCACCGATCCGATATACAGCGGCGGGCATGCCACCACGCCGGGATCGCGCCTGGTGGATCAGGACGATTTTATTCAACTCGGGGACGATGAATATCTGATGATGGGGGATAATACGAAGCCGAACATGAGCCTCGATGGCCGGTTTTTCGGCGGGGTGCCGCGTGAAGATTTTCAGGGACCGGCCATTTTTGTTTACTGGCCGTTCCGTAATCATTGGGGCATTGTTCGTTAGCCACGAAAAATGAACCATTTGCGGGTTGACTTCAAAATCGGCTCCGCTACTATCCGATCTCTTTTCCAGAAATCTGGAACGAATTTTTTAAAACGGAGTATCTAAAATGCCGAATCTTAAAAGTGCAAAGAAAAGAATGCGTCAGAACGTTGTGTGTCACGACCGTAATATCCAGGTCCGTACCCGCATCAAATCTGCGCGTCGCAGCATGATGGAAGCACTGGAAGCCAAGGACGCTGAAGCGGGTCAGACTGCATTGAGCACCTACAGTTCCGTGCTCGATAAAGCTGCTAAAGCCGGTGTGATCAAGAAGAACACCGCAATTCGCCGCAAGACGAATGCTGCGAACGGCCTGCGCAAGATTGCTTAAGTAATCTTTCCAGCGCTTGGAAAACCCGCTGTGGAGCGGGTTTTTTTGTGCCTGTAGAGTTTAGCTCATAAAGCGATTAGGCCCATTTGCAGAGTATAAATGCGATTATACCAGATTAACCTGAGTTGTATTTGTTGGCCACAAAAGGCATGAAAACTCTGCTGTTCGGGTCTTTGTGTTAAATTGGGCGCTAATCGCTTTCAATTATGTGCTTTTTTGTGGCCATCCATTTGCCCGCAGGCAGAGAAATCAATTCTATTCAGTTTAATTTCGTATTACTCCCGGGGCTGTTGCGTCGTGCGGAAATTTCTAACGCATGTTGCACAAAGCGAATTTCAGGTTCCATGATGTGGAAAGGCGCTGAAAAAAGAAAAGCCCCGTCCAATATATGGCGGAGCATTTGTTTGCAGGCTTTCAGCGATTGGAACTATTTCTTTGAGGTTCGGCAGAATTCCCGTCCCAGTCCGCAGGTTGCAAAATGGGTGCATTTCCGGGCGCAGTATTCTTTTCGCCACTTCGGGGCACAGCCATAGTAGCCGTTGTGCAGGAAATCCTCTTCGGCTTCTTCCCACTCGACATACCGGCCCAGGCGCTCGCCCATGTACCACTTATTTTCATCAACGGCTATCCGATACTGGTCAACCTGCCAGTCCTTCAGTTTCTTGAAAGCCTGACAACCCGTTTTCTTCGTCGTACCTGTGCATGCCGCTGATGCTTGTAACTCAGCTTCTTTAATCATAACCCAAACAACTCCAACAACTGACGACACACTAGGGTCACGGTATGAGACGGGCAACAAAAAATATGACCTTTATTGGAATAAGTGAGATATGCTCGATAAAACGCGGAATATATCCTGTTTAAATTATCCAACGGAGCGGAGGTTAGTTGGCTTGGAGCATCTAAGGTGCCGCTGGTGGATTGTGTAATACCTGCTGAAAACGCTCGAACTTTCTTAACGAGATGCAATGCTGAAAACAAAAGACTGTTTGCTCAGGGGTAAGTAGGATAAACTGGTTCTGAACAATTGTTATAAAGTTTAACTTGAGAGCGGGAAGTGCAGGCTGTGGGGTGCGTCATTCGGCTCAGGGGCTTGCAAAAAGGAATAGGCATGGACTACATCACAAAAAATATCGATCTCCGCGTTGGATCAGCTGAAGCCAAGCGCCGGGAAATCCGCGACTATTTTACCCGGACGTGGGCACTGTATGAAAAGCTGTTCGAAACACTGGTTTCCGATGAGGTTTTCTACGAGCGGCCCCAGCCGCTGCGTCATCCCCTGATTTTCTATTTTGGTCATACCGCCACCTTTTTCATTAATAAGCTGGTGTTGGCGAAGCTCATGACGGAGCGGATCAATCCGCGATTCGAATCTCTGTTTGCCATCGGGGTCGATGAAATGAGCTGGGACGACCTGGATGATACGCACTACGACTGGCCTCCGGTTCAGGAAGTACGGGAGTATCGAAATCAGGTTGCAGCAGCGGTCTGCGCTTTGATAGATGAACTCGATTTTTCGCTGCCGGTTGATTGGGAGAGTCCCATGTGGCCGATTATGATGGGGATTGAGCATGAGCGGATTCATCTGGAAACCAGCTCCGTACTGATCCGACAGCTTAAGCTGGAATATGTGCAGCCCCATCCGCTGTTTCCAAGGTGTGGAAAAAGCGGAGAGGCTCCCGAGAATAACCTCATTCCGGTCGAGGGCGGCAAGGTTTCCCTTGGAAAAGAGAAGAGCCACCCGCTCTATGGCTGGGATAACGAATATGGAACAGCAGCGCAGGAGGTGCCATCGTTTCAGGCATCCCGGTTTCTTGTGTCGAACCGCGAATATCTCACTTTTGTGGAAGACGGTGGTTATGCCGATGACCGTTGGTGGGATGAAGAGGGGCTGGCCTGGCGAAATTATCACAAGGCGGTCATGCCTGAGTTCTGGTGCGGTGAACCCGGAGCCTATCGGCTGCGGCTGATGACGGAAGAAATCCCGCTCCCGATGAACTGGCCGGCGGAAGTGTGCTATCTGGAGGCCAAGGCCTTCTGCAACTGCAAAAGCGCGAGCACCGGGCAGCACGTGCGCATGCCGGATGAAGCTGAATACCGTCGCCTGCTGGAAGTTTCCGGGCTGGATGTTGAACATCATGAAGTTCCCGTTGCGGCAAACTGGAATCTGGAGCAGTTCGCCTCGTCCGTGCCGGTTGACACCTTTGCTCATGGGGATTTCTTCGACCTTGTCGGAAACGTCTGGCAATGGAATGAAACGCCGATCTATGCCTTTGACGGATTTGAAGTTCATCCGCTCTACGACGATTTTACCGTTCCGACTTACGACAACCGGCATAACCTGATTAAAGGCGGTTCGTGGATCTCGACCGGTAACGAAACGGCTCTGCACAGCCGCTATGCCTTTCGTCGACATTTCTATCAGCACTCCGGATTCCGCTATGTGGTTTCCGATAAACCCGTAAAGAAGGAGTTCGACGTGTACGAAACCAACGAACTGGTATCTCAATATTGTGAGTTCCACTATGGCGATGAAAATTTCGGGGTTGCGAATTTCCCCAAAGCCATTGCTCAGCACGCACTCCGGGCGGTAGGCGAGGGGGCCCGGGGCAAGGCACTGGATATCGGCTGCTCCGTCGGCCGCACAGCCTTTGAGCTTGCACATGTCTTTGAGTCGGTCGATGCACTCGATTTTTCCGCGCGCTTTGTGCAGGTGGGTGTGCGCATGCAGGAGAAGGGGCGCATTCGGTATGAACGAACGGAAGAAGGTGAGCTGGTCACCTTCCGGGAGCGGACACTTGAAGAGCTCGGTTTAAGCGGAGACTACTCGAATATCAATTTCCTCCAACAGGATGCCACCAATATGAAGCCGCTCTTTGCGGGCTATGATCTGGTGGTGGCCGCCAACCTGATTGATCGGCTGAATGATCCCGCCCGTTTCCTGAAGGATCTGCCCGGGCGTATGAATGCCGGAGGAATTCTACTCATTGCTTCGCCCTATACCTGGCTGGAGGAGTTCACGCCCAGGGATAACTGGCTCGGCGGGTTTAAGCGCGATGGCGAGCCTGTCACCACGCTCGACGGATTACACGCCGGGCTTGATGCATCCTTCGAATTGCAGGGCGAGCCGGTTAAGATTCCTTTCGTGATTCGGGAAACCCAGCACAAGCATCAGCACACTCTTTCGGAAGTGACGGTATGGAAGAAAAAATAGTGTATGACTTTGATACGGCAATTTCCCGTTCCGGAACCAATGCCGAAAAATACGAGGCCCGGCAGCGGTTTTTCGGGAAGGCCGATGTGGAGCCCTTCTGGGTGGCCGATATGGATTTGCCCTCGCCGGAATTTTTAGTCGATGCACTGCATGCGCGTATTGTGCATCCGATGTTCGGGTACACCGAACAGTATGCAGATGTTTTCGAATCGATCCAATGGTGGATGCAGCACGAGCATCAGGCGGCTGTTGAGTTCAAGCAGCTCTCCCTTTCGCCATCGGTGGTCACCAGCATTTCGATGGCCATTCAGGCCTTTTCAGAACCGGGGGACACCGTGGCACTTTTGTCTCCGGTCTACGGCCCTTTCTACAGTTGCACCAAACTGAACCACAGAAAGGTGGCGGACTGTCCCCTGCGGGTGGAGCAGGGAAAGTTTGAAATCGATTTTCTGACGTTGGAGCAACAATTGGCGCGGCCGGAAGTGAAACTGCTGCTTTTTTGTAATCCGCAGAATCCCGGCGGGCGGGCCTGGAGTTTCCAGTGCCTGGAACTCGTCGTTGAAATGTGTGCAAAGCATGGTGTGATTCTGTTCAGCGATGAAATTCACTGCGACATTGTTTTTCCGCCACACAGGCATCACTCCGTATTGAATATTCCGGCGGCCGACGATATGGCGGTGGTTGCACACTCGATTGGAAAAACATTTAATACCAGCGGGTTGCAATCCTCGTTTACGATCATAAAAAATGCGGAGCTTCGGTCGCGGTTCCGAACGGCTCAGGAGCGGTCGCACGCCGGCGACATCAACCTGCTGGGTAAAGTGGCGCTGGAACATGCTTTATCGCCCAAGGGCGCGGAATATAAAAAACAGCTGGTGGCCTATATTCACGAAAACACGCGGCAGGTCTGCGAGCGGCTGCAGCAGATCGACGGACTGCTGGTAATGCCGCCCGAAGCGACCTTCCTCGTTTGGAGCGATTTCCGGGCCTTCGGTGACTGGCAGACGGTTTTCAGAAAACTGATTCAAGAAGCCAATGTGGCACTTTCCGGCGGAACTTTCTTCGGCCCGGCCGGCGAGGGGTGGTTCCGTATCAACTGCGCGCATCCCCGGGCATTGCTGCTGCCGGCGGTGGAGCGGATTGCGGCTTCATTTTAAGCCTGCTCAATACGTTGCCGGAAAGCTGAGAAAGTGTTGCGTGAACCAGAACATTTATATTGGGCGTAAGGATTCTGACCGCCCTGCGAACCATTTCTATTCAACAAGGGAACGTATTTAAAATGGTTATACATTGGTTCAGGAACGATTTGAGACGGGCGGATAATCCCGCATTGGAAGATGCCGCTGAAAATGGAAATGTGCTGGCGGTTTACATTCTGGATCCGGCCGAAACCGGCGGGTCTGCACCGGGCGCCGCTTCGAAGTGGTGGTTGCATCATTCGCTCGTGAGCCTGAATGAATCGTTGGGGGGAAATCTTAATATATTCAAAGGGGAGCCGGGCGCAATCCTGTCAAAACTTGTAAAAGAGTACGGAGTCAGCAAGGTCTGTTGGAATCACAGCTATGAACCTCTGGTGATGAGTCGCGACGAAGCCGTTATCACCATGCTCAAAGAGCTCGGCGTTGAGGTGGAGACCTTTAACGGATCGCTCTTGTGGGATCCGGAAGAGGTGCTCAAGGCCGACGGGACACCCTATAAAGTATTTACACCTTTCTTTAAAAAAGGGTGTTTGAATGCAATGGCTCCAAGAAAACCGCTGAAACCGGTCAATGCTCAGTTTAAACGGGATGAGTCGGCCCGCTCGATTGACGAGCTGGGATTGCTCCCGGAGATTCCGTGGGATGCGGAATTTTCCAACCATTGGAACGTGGGCGAATCCGAGGCGCACCGCACTCTAAAGCGGTTTATAAAACATGGTTTGGCTCACTATGATGAGGGGCGGAACCTGCCTGCAAAAAAATATACCTCCCGATTGTCGCCGCATTTGCACTGGGGGGAAATTTCGCCGAACCAAATCTGGTATGCAGTACGTGAAAACGTATCGGCCGAAGAGGCCTATGTTTTCTGCAGCGAACTGGGTTGGAGGGAGTTTTCCAACAGCCTCCTGTTCCATTGGCCGGATCTTCCGCAGGAAAACCTGAATCGGAAATTTGATGCATTCCCCTGGCAGGATGATGCTTCGGATCTCGCCGCCTGGCAGCAGGGCCGGACGGGTATTCCGCTGGTCGATGCGGGCATGCGAGAACTTTGGCGCACCGGCTTCATGCACAATCGGGTCCGTATGGTTGCGGCATCGTTTCTGGTTAAGAACCTGTTGATTCACTGGCGGCATGGCGCAGACTGGTTCTGGGATACCCTGGTGGATGCTGATCTTCCCAATAACGCTGCCAGTTGGCAGTGGGTGGCGGGCTGCGGTGCCGATGCCGCACCCTATTTCCGGATTTTCAACCCCGTCACGCAGGGCAAAAAATTTGATCCGGACGGGGATTATATTAGGACGTATCTACCCGAGCTTGGGAAGCTGCCGAATAAATATCTTTTCAGCCCCTGGGAGGCGCCGGAGGCCGTGCTGGCTGAAGCGGGAATTGCGTTGGGAAAAACCTACCCGAAACCGATCGTCGATTTAAAGGAATCGCGCCAGCGGGCGCTGGATGCACTGGCTACTTCGAAAGATCGAATTCCACTCAATTAGGAGATGAACCATGACGCATGCAGAGCCAACAGATGTACTGATTGTCGGAGCGGGAATTTCCGGACTCCTTTGTGCCACGGAGCTTCAGCGGGCAGGATTGTCGGTGCAGCTTGTGGACAAAGGCCGCGGCGTCGGCGGTCGAATGTCGCGCCGCCGAAAAGAGGGAGCTGTTTTCGATCATGGGGCTCAGTTCTTCACGTGCCGCAGCAACCATTTCCAGTCATATGTGGATGAGTGGCTGGACAAGGGTGTGATTCGCGAATGGTTCAGAAAGATGCCCGGAGATACAAATCCTGAGGGATATCCCAGATATTGCGGTATAAACGGGATGAACGATGTACCTAAATTGCTTGCGGGTGAACTGGTGGTTCATGCTGCAGAGCAAATTATGCAAATCGAATATGTTGATGAGGTCTGGATTGCTGAATCAGCGGCAGGAAACCGTTTTTCCGGAAAAGAACTCATCATGACTGCCCCGCTGCCGCAGTCGATGGCGCTCATTGACCAGGGAGGTATTCAGTTCGAGGAACGGACGCATCATGCGCTACAAAGCGTCCAGTATGAAAAGGGACTTGCCACCATGGCGATACTTTCCGGGCCAAGTGGCCTGCCGGAACCGGGCGGGCTGAAACTTGAATCGGATGTGCTCTGCTGGATGGCCGATAATCGAATGAAAGGCATCTCTCCAAATCATTCGGCGATCACGTTGCATGCGACTCCGGCATTTGCCGAAGCGCATTGGGATTCGGATGATGCGATGCGTGGACAACTGATGATGGATGCAGCGGGAGCGCTATTGAAATCGGAGGTAGTGGAATTCAACTGTCACCGATGGGGTTTCACCACGGCTTCCAATCCCTGGAAGGAACTGTTTTTTCATGATGCAGGGCAGCACATCCTGCTGGCCGGCGATGCCTTTGGCGGGAACCGGGTTGAAGGCGCGGCGCTTTCCGGGCTGGCGGCGGCGGAAGTTCTGCTTAAAGCCAACGATACATCCAGCGAACTGTGCTGAAGCCGTTAATCTGTTTGATCGCTTTTTCAACACTGTACTGAACGATATAAGACGTGGAATCGTAGGGCGCTTCCTGTTGCTCATTGGTATCCAGTTTTGTCAGGATCGGCAGTGCGCGGTCGCTTCCAAGCTGGCCTAGCGCCCAGATAGCACTGTTACGACTTTCAAAGGACGCATTTTCGTCTTCAACCAACGCGACCAAAGCACCAACGGCATCGCCGCCGTATGTCGCCTGTGCTTCAGTTGCATATTGTTGAACGCCTTTGAAAATAAGCCGCGCCCCGAAGCCATAGAGCACCAATACGGTAATGCAGGTGATGACAATGGCGATCTCAAGTTTTGGTTTACTGATCATAATTTCGGGAACCTATCACGATTTCCAATCATTGGAACGGCAAATTAAAAGATTCAGTATTCCGTAGGACGTTGCATGACGATAAGCGAGCGTTCCAATGGCACTTCGAAAGGAATGGGCTGCGTGCTTCCGTACTCCGGCGAGCGTTCCATTTTCAGCTGAATCTGCGTGCCGGGCTGCCCGCGCAGATGGTTAACGATCTGCTGCATCGTCATCCCTCTAAACGAAACGGAAGCGCCATCGGCCGTGACCATTCCGGCGATATAGTCGCCGGACTGGATCTGGCCGGTCGATTCGGCCGCACTCAGGATGGTGGTGTTTTTAATTTTCGGCAGTCCGTAATCATCCATTTCAATCCGGGCGCCGATTCCGGTGAGCGCATTTTTGTTGATGGCTTCCAGGGCGGCCCGTTGCTCTTCCCGATCCTCCAGACCGGTGGCCCATTCGAGCGCTTCAAGGGTGTCAATCCGAACATAACGGCCCAGTGTTTCAATCAGTTTTGCACGTCGTACCGGATCTGTTTCTTTATCCAGCTGCTTCAGCTGGCGGGAAAAATTGCGTTCCATCTGGTCGTAGTATCGGTCGATCGCGACGCGGCGTTGTTCCTCGGAAGAGCGCGCTGCCGGAGCCGCCTTGACGACCGGTTGCGGCTGTGCGGTTCGGATAACAGCAATGGCTTCGGGCGCACTCTTGTGGGTGAGGGGCCGGTTCATGGGATTCAACCGCTGCAATACGGGTTCCGGAGCGGTCGTTGTGGAGATAAATGACGGATGGTCAAGGGGCTTCTTCCGGGTCAGCTGATGCTGCAAAAGCCATAGCCCCCCGATCCCAAGGACGGAAAGTATTATTCTGAATGTATAGGAAACCTTCATCGCAATGCTCGTCGAAAACAACGAATGCAAGCTAGCATACCTTTCCAGGTATTGGAAGTTTCCGGATGGGCTGAAATGGATGTTTCCAGTGGCTGGACATCAGCCTTTTCAAGGCGTGCCATTTTGATTAAACTGCATGCTTATGAACGGGAGTGCGGGAGGAGCGTATGAAAATCAAAACCATTGAGGATGCGGCCGCATTTGTGAAGTCCGTAAAGATCTGTACCATTTTCCCTTCCGACAAAATAGAGCACACGTCGCTTTATGAACATGTGGATCTGCCGGAGAAGCAACCCGGTGAATCGGGGTGGGGCGAGCGAATGGAGGCGGTCTGGCCCTGGAAGAATCAGTTGCCCGCCAACTATCCGAACGAAATCTATTACGGAAAAATTAAAGGGGGTTTTGCGGTGCTGATGGAAATGGATTATCTGAAAAACACCCATTTTGAATCAGCCTATAAACCGGTGGCGTCGTTGAATCAACTGGCGCAGACGATTTATGAAAAAATCCGGATTGAACCGTGGACCACAACCGCGCTTCGCAAAGAGGTGGTGCAGGAAACCGGTTGTTCTAAAAGTCAGTTCGATACCGCGCTTAAAAACCTTCAGATCTCCATGAATATTGTGCGCGACTGTGAGGCAGAGCAGGACACCTGGCTCACCTTTCGCGAGGTGTATGCGGAGATCTGGAACCAGCACGTTCCCGACGAGCACTAGGCGCTGTCCCCGTTTCTTCGATCTTCTTTAGTGAAGTACGTGGGAATCAATTCCGCTTTGGCAGGTGGCGGCTTCATTCAATCCGTTATAATAGCAGTTAGCCCCTGTGGGGCATGCCGGCCGTTCGCCACCTTTGATATAAGAGGAGCAGGTGTTTCGGTAGCCGGGATTGCCGATAGAGTTTGGGCCGTCTTTCTCTTTCCAAAGATGTTCCATCGCGGCCTGTTGCTTGGCCGCTTCCATCTGTCGCAGATTGTTGCGACAGGCCTGCGCCAACGATTGGGTTCGCGTTTTCTGGAAAGCTGGAACCGCAATTACAGTCAGTAGACCGATAATCGCTACAACGACCATGATCTCAACCAACGTAAATGCACATTTCCTCTTTCGTTGTGCCATAGGGATATATGAAGCATAACGCGCGCCAAAAGGTTGGTTATCTTGTATTTATCCCAAATAAGACGCAGGCTCTCATCGCCACTCAGGTAGGGCTCGCCGTGGTTATTGACGGAGTTTATCAGAGAGTACGGTTTAAAGAACCGCGCCTTTTTGCAGGCGTTCGTTTGTGGGCGGTAAAGAATGGAGGCTCCAGTTCATCGCCCGCAGCCGGTTGAGGCCATAAAACGGGGCGAGCGGCACAAAGAGTAGGGCCTTGTAGGCGCGCACCACGTTGTGTCGAAAACCTTGCGGCTTTTTGCCTCTCCATTTTTCCAGAGGATAAATCAAGTGTCTATGCCACCAGCACATGGGGATCCAGTCCTGGCTGTATGTCCGGTAGAGCCGCTCAGCTTCGATAATGATTCTCTCTCCCCCCACCTGCGATTTGTTTAGTCCGCTGATGACCTGTACACTGAGCACTTGATCGATCATTCGCCAAACATACTTTTTCTGTACAAAATAGGCCCAGAGTTCCATGTCCATTAGAAAGTGATAGCTTTCGTTGATGGGGCCTTCCCGGTCGAGTGTCCGCCGGCGGTAAAACGTGCTCGGCTGCGCCACCGGACAACCTGCGGGTAGAAGCTTCAGGCTTTTAGCCGTCGGAGAAACAAAACGCTCGCCTATTTCCCGGCCCTCGAGGTCGAGATGCACATTGCGCGCCCATCCAGAAAGCACATCGAGTGCAGGGTCTTGCTTAAACTCCTCGCCGACCCGCTGGAGAGCTCCTTCGGGGAGAAGATCATCGCTGCAAAGCCAATTGATAATCTCGCCTGTGGCCCGCGCAAATCCCTGGTTGATGGCATCGCTCTGGCCGCTGTCGTTTTCACTCTGCCAGTAGGTTAAATGCTTCTCATACTGTTTGATCACCTCGATGCTGTGATCCGTCGATCCGCCATCCATCACAATGATCTCAAGATGCGGATAGGCTTGATTGATCAAACTTTCCAGTGTGGCTCCAAGGGTGTCTCCTCCATTGTAGTTCGGCACCACAATTGAAATTTTCGGTAATACAAGCGGTGCTGTGCACTCAGCCTGCAGACCATCCTGGAGGAAGGAACTCATCTACGAGTTGCCTCGCAGAATGTCGGCAAAGAAGTCGTTTCCTTTGTCATCGACGAGGATGACGGCGGGGAAGTCGACGACTTCAATTTTGCGGACGGCTTCCATGCCGAGCTCTTCCATATCGACGATTTCGACGGACTTAATGTTTTTCTCGGCGAGCAGGGCGGCGGGGCCGCCGACGGAACCGAGGTAGAACCCGCCGTTGGCTTTGCAGGAGTCGGTGACGGCCTGGGTGCGGTTCCCTTTCGCGAGCATAATCATGGAGCCGCGCTCTTTTTGGAACGGTGCAACGTAGGGATCCATCCGCTGCGCGGTGGTGGGCCCGAAGGAGCCGGAGGGTTTACCTTTCGGGCACTTTGCCGGTCCGGCATAGTAGACCGGATGGTTTTTAAAGTAGTCGGGCATCGGCTCGCCGCGGTCGAGCTTTTCCTGAATTTTCATGTGGGCAATATCGCGCGCCACGATCAGCGTGCCGTTGAGCCGCAGTCGGGTGCAGACGGGATATTGCGAAAGGTCCGCGAGCACCTCGTCCATCGGGCGGTTGAGGTCGATGACGGGTGCGTCGTCTTCCAGTTTCCCGAGATTGGAAGGGGCATATTTTGCCGGATCGTGTTCAAGCTGTTCGAGGAAGATACCTTCGCGGGTGATCCTCGCTTTAATGTTCCGGTCGGCGGAGCAGGAAACCCCGAGGCCGACGGGGCAGGAGGCGGCATGGCGCGGCATACGGATCACGCGGACATCGTGGCAGAAATATTTTCCACCGAACTGCGCGCCGATTTTCGAGTCCTGCGCCATTTTAAGAATCTTTTCTTCCCATTCCAGGTCGCGGAACGCGCGGCCGGTTTCATTTCCAGAGATTGGAAGATCGTCGAGCTCTCCAATGGAGGCGAGTTTCACATATTTCATCGTGGCTTCGGCGGAGGTTCCGCCAATGACGACGGCAAAGTGATAGGGCGGACAGGCGGCCGTGCCGATGTTGAAGAGCTCGGCTTTGAGGAATTCGGTTAGGTTGTCTTCGGTGAGCAGTGATTTGGTTTTCTGAAAGAGATAGGATTTGTTGGCGGATCCGCCGCCTTTGGCCACAAAGGTGAGGTGCATCTCGTCACCTTTTCCTGCATAGAGGTCGATCTGCGCCGGGAGGTTGTTGGCGGTGTTCTTTTCGCCGAACATATCGAGCGGGGCGATCTGGGAATAGCGCAGGTTAAAATCCTGAAAGGCGCGGAAGACGCCGCGGGAGAAGGCTTCCTTTTCATCGAAGTCCGTCCACACCTGAGCGCCTTTGGTTCCGGTGACGATGGCGGTGCCGGTGTCCTGGCAGGTGGGCAGTTCTCCGTAGGCGGCGATGATGGAATTTTCCAGAAAGGCGCGGGCAACAAACAAATCATTTTCGCTGGCCTGGGGGTCGTCGAGAATGGCGGCCACCTGTTTCATGTGAGCAGGGCGCAGAAAAAAGGAAACATCGTGAAAGGCTTCATAGGCCAGACGCTCCAGTGCTTCCGGTTGTACCACCAGCACATCTTTTCCGTTGAACTGTTCCACGCTGACACCTTCGGTGGTCAGCAGTCGATAGGTGGTTGTGTCGCCGCTGTGCTGGATGGTGGGAGTGTACGTATAATCAGCCATAATAGTTCTCCGTATTTTGAAGGTTTCTACCATAGAAAAAGACCCGGGTCATAGATCAAACCTGGAGTGATCTTTTGAATGGTACGAATATAGTATTATTAGTTGCGATTAAGGGTTGCGAGGCAAAAATGAATCCCTTATGTTTTTCCCGTAATTAATCACCATCAAGGAGAGATCAATATGAAGTTTGTAAATGGAGTAGTTTTGGGAGCGCTGTTGGCAGCACCGATGTTCGCTATGGCACAGGATGAGGCGGCCGCGGTTGAAGATCCTGCCGTGAAGTGGGAAAAGAATCTGTCTGTCGGGGCAACCTATAAATCAGGAAATACGGAGAAATCCCTTTATACCCTGAATCTGAAGGGTGACCGCTATAGTGACGAATATGATATCCTCAACTCGTTATATGCTGAGTACGGCCAAAGCGGAACGCCGACTGCCGCCAAAGAGCAGACCGAAGGTCAGGTTCGCGGGCAGAGTGAATACCGCCACAAGTTCGGCGAGTCCAAGTTCTTCGCCGGTGTGTTCGGTGAACTGTACAACGATGCGATCAAACGGATCCGGTTCCGTGGTAAAATCGGTCCTAATATCGGTTATTATTTCATCGATCAGGAAAATATGAAGCTGGATGCGTCTTTCGGTGTGAACTATGTATATGAGCGTACGGCTAATTCTGAAGGCGACTACGGTGAATATCGCGCTGCCTTGAATTACCTGTGGAACTTCTCTGAAACTTCTTCCTATTATCTGAACATTGAATATTCAGCCAACATGGAAAACGTGGATACCGACAACAACGGTTTGCTGGTAACGGGTGTTCGGAGTCAGGTGTACGAAGCGCTTTCGCTCTTTGCAGAGTTACGCGACGAGTATGACAACCTGCCGGATACTGCAGGTCTTGAGCGCAATGATTTGACCATCACCGCCGGTCTGTCGTACGACTTCTAATTTTCCAGTCATTGGAAAAGAATAAGCCGTCCATCCGGGCGGCTTTTTTCATATTAAGGAGAGTTTCAATGTCTGAAAGAACTGATTTTCCGCTCGCGCTGGATCCGCCTGGGTCCCTGGTGACCGAGCTGGATGAGAAATTGCTGAGTCGGGCAGTTGCTGCTTCCCGTAAGAGTCCGCGCAAGCGGATGATTCTGCCGCTGCACAAGCAGGCGGGTGCATTGCTGCAGCGCATGCTCAACGCCATTCAGCCGGGAAGCTACATCCGGCCACATCGGCATGGCGAGGAGCGGGGTGAGAGTATTATCGTGCTGAAAGGGCAACTGCTCTACCATGAGTTTCATGAAGGGGGCGCATTGAAAAAATCGTATAAACTGTCCGCGGGAACCGGGATTGATATCGATGGCGGCGTCTGGCATAGCTTCCAGGCATTGGAAGCCGATACGGTGCTTTTTGAAGTCAAGCCCGGACCCTATCAGGCAGAAACCGATAAGGAGTTTGCTGCCTGGGCTCCGGAGGAATTCTCGGAAGAAGCGGAGGCTTACAGGGTGGATTTACAAAACGCCACAACGTCTTCGTAGGCCATGGTTCCTCCGAAAATATCGAGGGCGGAGCCCACCGTTACATCAATTTTTCCCTGGCCGGCCTGGGCCAGTTTTTCCAGATCCTGGAAGTTTCGAACGCCGCCGGCATAGACACAGGGAATGGGGGAGTATTCGGCGAGCAGTTCAATCAGCTCTTCATCCATGCCCTGCTGCTTGCCTTCCACATCCACACCGTGCACCAGAAACTCGCAGCAGCAATCAGCCAGTTGTTTAAGGGCCGATTCATTCACGACGGTTTCGGTGAAGGTCTGCCAACGGTCCGTCACCACGTGATACTTCCCGTTTTTCTTGCGGCAGCTCAGGTCCAGCACCAACCGGTCGCGGCCGGCGGCGAGCACCAGTTTATTCAGCCGTTCGGCATCAATCTGTCCGTCTTTAAAGATGTAGGAGGTCACAATTACCTGGGCCGCTCCGGCTTCCAACCATTGGAACGCATTCTCGGCGGTAATCCCGCCGCCCACCTGCAACCCCTTCGGCCAGGCGCCCAGCGCTTCACGCGCGGCATCGTCGTTCCCGGTTCCGAGCTTGATCACATGTCCGCCGGTCAGCCAGTCCGCTTTATAGCGTTTGGCATACCACGCCGGCGGCTTTTCGGAGACAAAGTTGGTTTCCGGCTCAGCGCCTTCGGCCAGCGAGCCGCCGACGATCTGTTTCACTTTGCCGTTATGCAGGTCTATGCAGGGTCTGAATTTCATAATATTTTACCACGGAATACACGGGAGATCATGATGGCCACAAAGAGGCGCAAGATGCACGAAAACTTCCTCGTTCAGGTCTTTGTGTCTTTTGTGTCTCTTCGTGGCAAACCAATCCTTTAGAAAAATGCGGCGTGAATACGCCGAAGGTGGTTAATTCAACGCTTGTATCTTGCGGCGTTCTCCCTATCATCGCCCGTTCGATTTTAAAACAAGAAGAAGAGACGTACCATGAGCGAAAAACCATCTAAATATTATGTAACTACGCCGATCTACTATGTGAACGATAAACCGCATATCGGCCATTCATATACCACGATTCTGGCCGACGTGCTGGCGAGTTACCATCGTCTGCTCGGTATTCCGACCCATTTTCTGACCGGTACCGACGAACACGGGCAGAAGGTTCAGCAGGCGGCCGATGCGAATGGGATCACGCCGCAGGAGCAATGCGACCAGACGGTGGTTCGTTTCCAGGAGCTGTGGAAACGTCTCGAAATTCAGAACGACGATTTTATCCGCACCACCGAGGATCGTCATAAAACCGTGGTA
Organism: Pontiellaceae bacterium B12227; assembly: GCA_029432775.1. Taxonomy (GTDB): domain Bacteria; phylum Verrucomicrobiota; class Kiritimatiellia; order Kiritimatiellales; family Pontiellaceae; genus Pontiella. The sequence continues at coordinate 38,125 of JAROAZ010000014.1, forward strand.
CAGCAGACGCTGCAGGAATTATTCGATCGCGACGAAATTTATAAGGCCGAATACGAAGGCTGGTATTGCGTCGGCTGCGAACGCTTCTTCACCGAAAAAGATCTGGTTGAGGGCAACTGCCCGGAGTGCAACCGACCGGTCGATAAGATCATCGAATCCAACTATTTCTTCCGTATGAGCAAATATCAGGATTGGCTCATCGACTATATTGAAAGCAACCCGGGCTTCATTCAGCCGTCCTTTCGCGCCAACGAAACCCTCGGTTTCCTGAAAAACAAGGAATTGCAGGATCTCTGTATTTCCCGCCCGAAATCCCGTCTGGCCTGGGGCATCGAGTTGCCGTTCGATACCGAATTTGTGACCTATGTCTGGTTCGACGCACTCATCAATTACATTTCCGCCGTTGGCTATAAATCCGACGAAGAGCAATTTAAAAAATGGTGGCCGTGCTCCACGCACCTGATCGGAAAAGATATTCTGACCACACACACGGTTTATTGGCCGACGATGCTGAAAGCCATGAATGTGGCGATGCCGGAATCCATTTTTGCGCATGGCTGGTGGCTGACCGGCCGCACCAAAATGAGTAAATCGCTTGGTAATGTGGTGAATCCGATGGATATGATCGATTCCTACGGCGTCGATGCTTTCCGCTATTTCCTCGTGGCCGAAATGACGCTGGGACAGGATGCTTCCTTTACCGAAGAAGCTTTTGTGAAACGCTATAATTCCGATTTGGCCAACGATCTTGGCAATGTGACCAATCGCGTGCTTAACATGATTTCGCGTTACTGTGATGGCCAAATGCCATCCGTCTCGAAAGGTGACTTTGATACAGAACTGGAAGAGGCACTCTGGAAGGAGACTGTTGCGGCGGCCGACGAAATGGGTCCAATGATTGGAAATATGAAGCTGGACGCTTCGATCGGTCTGGTGATGACGGCGGTCCGTAAAATCAATGTTTATCTGCAGGAACGCGCTCCCTGGAGTCTGGCCAAGCAAGAGGGTACAGAAGACCAGATTGCCTACAGTCTCTATACGGCGGCGGAATGCCTGCGCGTTTGTGCGGCGCTGCTTTATCCGGTGATGCCGGAAAAGATGCTGGCATTGCGTACGGCGCTCGGTATGGCCGATGCGAAGCCGCAGCTCGATAAGCTGACCCAGTTTGGCGTATTGGCTTCCGGTACTGAGATTTCCCAGCCCGGAGCACTGTTCCCGCGGATTGAAGTGGAGAAGAAGGACGAGAAGCCCGCCGATAAACCGAAAAAACAGAAACAAAAGCAACAACAGCCTCAAAAGAAGGAGGAGCCGTCCAAAGATGGTCTGATCACGTTCGATCAGGTGATGGCGGTGAATCTGAAGACGGCGGTTGTGCTCGAGGCGGAAAAAATTGAAGGGGCGGATAAACTGCTCAAGCTGCAGATCAACCTCGGCGAAGAAAAACGCCAGCTGGTGGCCGGAATTGCACTGCACTACACACCGGAAGAGCTCGTGGGAAAAACCATCGTGGTGGTGGCCAATTTGAAGCCGGCTAAATTGAGGGGGGTCAAGTCGGAGGGGATGCTGCTGGCGGCCTCGATCGGTGATAACCTCAAACTGGTTACGGTCGAAGGCGAAATGGGGCCGGGTGCTTCAGTAAAATAATTCTTTCCAAGGATTGGAAAAGAGCCCGCAAATATTGGTTAGGAACGTTTTCGGGTTGTTAATAACATTGGCCTAAAAATGGGTTGCAACGCCGTGGGGCAAGTGCAATCTTAGGCACAAGTTTTCGCAAAATATCGCGATGGGCGTGGTATGGATGTTTTTGATGGCGGATTAACTGGAGGTATGCTTCGTGAATAAATTTATGACTGTTGGTTTGGCGGCCGTTTTTGCTGCTGGTTTTGTTAGCGCTCAGGATGGCGTTGTAATGGTTGGTCAGGCTCCGTCTGGCTCAGAAGTTGAAGCTACCGCAGAGCTTGCTCTTGTTTCCGCTCACGTTTGGCGTGGTCAGGTTCAGAACGAAGATTTCGTTCTCCAGCCGCAGTTCACCATTGCTCAGAATGGCATCAGCTTCAACATCTGGGGAAACTATAACTTCAGCGACAACTATGTGGGTGTTGATAACGATCTGAACGAAATTGATCTGTCCTTGGCCTACACCCTTCCGCTGGACCTCAACGATATCTCTTTTGATATTGGTGTGATCAGCTACCAGTTCCCTGCGAATGGATCGGGCGGAACAAACGCCAAATCCACCATGGAACTCTTCGCTGCCGCGCACGTGTTGACATTTCAGGATTATGTGATTCCTTCCGTTACTTTCTTCGGTGACATCAAAGAAATTGATGGTACGTACGTTTTGTTTGACATCGTTGCTCCATATCAGGTCAGCGAATATCTGTCTGTTGAAGGCGGCATTTCCACCGGTTGGGGTAGCGGAAGCTACAACAAATCATACTGGAATATCAATGGGGGCCACAAAGGATTCAACGACTACAACATCTACGGAACAGCCAGCTATGAAGTGCTCGATGGCCTGACCGCATCGCTCAACCTGACCTACACCGGCGTTTACGGCGGTGCAATCAAAGACGGCGCGAAAGCCACCTATGAAGCCTCAGAGAAGTTCTGGGGCGGCGTCAACCTGGCTTACGATTTTTAATCGAATCGGCCTGATTGTTGTAAACGCCCCGCACTCCGGGGCGTTTTTTTTGGTTTGGTCGCAAGAGGCCAAACCGTTAATATCTTGCAAAATTTAATCCAGGAACCGGAAATGAACCACAGATAAACACGAATGAACACTGATCCTGTATGGCTGTCGGCAAAGAAGGCGGCCGGTGTATGGGGGGAGTGTCCTGTTGTGAAAATCCGTGTACATCTGTGTTAATCCGTGGTTCCATTTATTCCAGTACGGTAAATCAATCCAACGAGGAGCAAGCCATGAACGAACTGCTGAACCTGCTCAAACAGAACGCACTCGAATCGCCCGAAAACCTGGCTAAAATGCTGGGCACGTCTGCAGAAGATGTAAAAAAGCAAATTGCTGAATTTGAAAAAGAAGGGGTCATTCGTGCCTATCAGGCCGTTGTGAACGAGGAAAAACTGGACTCCTCGCTGGTCACCACGGTTATTGAAGTAAAAGTGACGCCGGAGAGCGAAGGCGGATTCGACCGCATTGCCGATCGCATCAGCCGCTTCCCGGAAGTGGATTCGGTGTTTCTCATGTCCGGCGGATTCGACCTGCTGCTCTTTATTAAGGGCCGCACCATGCAGGAATCCTTCCGCTTCGTCAGCGAAAAGCTCTCCATTATGCCGGGGGTCACATCCACCGCAACGCACTTCATGATGAAGACCTACAAACAAAACGGCATTGTAATGCACACGGGGGAAGACGATGAGCGACTCAAAGTTTCTCCATAGCCGCATTTCCAAAGTTGTTCAGGATATTCCTCGCTCCGGAATTCGCGATTTTTTTGAAATTGTAAGTTCACGCGAAGATGTAATTTCCCTCGGTATCGGCGAGCCGGACTTTGTTACGCCCTGGCACATCCGCGAAGCGGCTTCGCAGGCGCTGGATCGCGGCATGACGAGCTATACGTCCAATATGGGACTGCTCTCGCTCCGCCGCGGCATTTCTCAATATGTGGGAAAGAAAACGGGAATCGACTATAACCCGGCAGACGAAGTGCTGGTCACCGTTGGTGTTTCCGAAGGATTGGATCTGGCCATTCGCGCGCTGGTCGAGCCCGGCGACGAAGTGCTCTACCACGAGCCGAGCTATGTTTCCTACAACCCGCTCATCCAGTTTGCCTACGGCGTTCCGGTGGCCATCCAGACCAAAAAAGAAAACGGCTTCCGCCTGACCCGTCAGGATCTGGAGGAAAATATTTCCGACAAAACCAAGGTGCTGCTGCTCAACTATCCGAACAATCCCACTGGCGCCGCGCTCTCGAAAGAGGACGTGGAAGACGTTGCCGCTTTCGCCATCGAACACGACCTGATTGTTCTGACCGACGAGATCTACGACGAGCTGACCTACGATCGTGAGCATTTCAGCATTATCTCCGTTCCGGGCATGCGCGAGCGTACCATTTATCTGCACGGCTTTTCCAAGGCCTGGGCCATGACCGGTTGGCGCATGGGATTCACCTGTGCTCCGCCCGAGCTCACCGAAGCCATGATGAAGATTCATCAATACACCATGCTCTGTGCGCCGATCCTCAGTCAGGAAGCCTCGGTGGAAGCCTTGAAGAATGCCGACGAAGACATTTCCTACATGAAGGCCGAGTACAAAAAGCGCCGGAACTATATTCACTCTTCCTTTGAGGAGATGGGCATTCCGTGCATCCGGCCCGACGGGGCGTTCTACGCTTTTGCCGATGTCTCCCGCTTCGGCATGACCTCGCAGGAATTTGCGCTCAAGCTGCTCGACGAGCAGAATGTGGCCTGCGTTCCGGGCACGGCATTCGGAGCCTGCGGCGAAGGATTCATCCGTTGTTCCTACGCCACCTCGTTCGATGACATTAAAGAAGCCATGGTCCGCATCGCCCGCTTCATCGAAAAACTCTAACTCCGCTCGGTAGATATGAATTGCCACGAAGAGGCACAAGATACACAAAGGCAAAGGCCGGTCAGGTCTTCGTGCTTCTTGTGCCTCTTTGTGGCTGAATCTTCCTGAAGGGAGACGGTTTATGAACAATGAGCTGATAGTTTTCCCGACCGAGCTGGCGCTCCGGCGCTTTCAACAGGAAGAGGCGCTGAAGAACGGCTGGGTGGATGCATCCGGCCATACCACCTTTTCCAGGGTTCGGAAACTTTGTCTGACGCATGCGGTTGTGAAAGGGCAGCGAATGGATGCCGCCCGTCAGCTCCTGGTCCGCCGCGAGGTGATCGAAGTGGCTTCGGGGCATTTCCATGGGCAGGGCGCTCTGGGCGAGCTTTCGGAAAATGCGCTGCGGGATGTGCTCGACCAGCTGATCAAAGAGCTGGCTTCGCTGCCCCGCGATACCTCCCGGGTAATGGATTGGCTGCTCGATCATCATCCACACCACAAACTCTACCAGCTGGGTATGCTCGTCAGCGTCTGGCGCGCCACGATCAAGCAGGAAGGCGTTGCCGACTCCATCGACGAGAATCTGGCCATTCTGAAACTGCTTTCCGGGCCGCGCGAAAAATGGCCGCCGCTCTTGCGCGACTGCAAACAGATCACCTTCCGCTCCGTCCGCTGGTTTAATCCCTTTGAAGAATTATGCGTGTCGGCGCTCAATAAAAAACTGAAGGTCCGCGTGGAATCGGCGCTACCGCAGGCCCATGCCGAGGCCGCCGCCGACCGGATGGGCCAGCGGATCCGCTCCGAAATAATGGCCGCGCCCTGGGCCGTCTGGGCCGAGGATCTGGGCGATGCCATGGCGGTCGACAGCGCCGATGTGCTGCAGCTTTCCGATGCATCCCGCATCAACTTTTCCCGCTCCGCCGGAACCTATGGCGAGATCGAGGATCTGGCGCGGCGCATCTGCTGGAATCTCCAAACATTGGAAGTTCCGGCCAACCGCATTGCGCTGGTGGTTCCAAACATTGGAAATGTGCAGGACATTATTCCGCACGTCTTTTCCCGGTTCCGAATTCCCTATTTTTTCCGTCGCGGCCGCCCGGTGCTCTCTTCGGCCTGTGTGAAGGCCTTCTTTGCCTGGCTCGCCTTCCCACTGCGGCCGGAGCGCGATGTCCGGATTGATCTGGTGCGGAATCCCTCCATCCGGATCAGCAACCGGGAGCTGGAGATTCAACGCCTGCTGAAGCTTCCGCCTTTAATCGAAGCCGATGCATCGGCTCTATCCGGTTTCCAGGCATTGGACATACTGAACGAAACAATCCTTGAACCGGAAGACCATTTTAATGCAACCGCGCTGAAGGTGGTACAGACCGTATTGGAACGGGTGGGCGATGATGTGCTGCCATTGAACGAAATGGTGGATCTGCTGGAGGAACTGCTCGAGAACGAAACGGTTCGCCCGCGCGACAGCCACGAGCAGGGCGTCTGGATATTGAATCCGCACGATGCGGTTGGAATTGATTTTGATGTCGTCCTCTTTGCCGGATTGAATGCCGGGGAATTTCCCGGTGTGCCGCAGCAGGATGCCTTGCTGAGCGATCAGGAGCGTTATTGGCTTCGGCAATATCTGGAGGAGCAGGGGCGAAGCCTGCCGAAGATGGCATTGCCGGAAGCGGATGTGCTGTTTGAACAGCAGTCGGTGCTGTTCCTTACGGCGCTTGGTATGGCGCGTGAGCAGCTGGTCTTTTCGTATCAGTCGGTGGATCAGGCGGGCGGTGAAAAGGGCGAGGGCGAATATTTCCGGAAGCTCTGGAACCTGGCGGGCTGGTGTGCGCAGGAGGAGATCCAGCTCAGCCCCTATGATCAGTGGCGCATCCAAACTCTGGAAACGGATTCTGTTTTTTCCAATCATTGGAACACGCAGCAAAGCACGCCTTCCGAAGATCGGGAACCCATGCCCGGCGAATCATTTCTTCCGATTATTCCGCTGCCGCTCTGCCGGGCAAAGGATGAGGCGTTGCAGTCGGCCGTTCAGCAGGGCAGGCGGGACGCCTGCGGTACGGAAAATGTATCGCAGGCGTCCCGCCTGCTCCCTGTAGAGCACGTTGTTGATATGCTGAAGATTGAGGCGGAGCGTGAAGCGTTTCTGGAGGCACCGATCAATGAGCGCGACCCTTCGGCCTACTGCGGTCATGTTCCTGCGCTGAAAGATCAAATTGCCGCCTGGTTCAAGCAGAAGGATGAAATGAGTCCGACGGCTTTGGAAGCGCTGGCGCAGAACCGGTACATTTTTCTGATCGAGCGGGTGTTCGGAATTCGCGATCCGAGGATTATGGACGATACGCCGGATCCGATGGCGCGCGGAACGCTGATTCATAATATGCTCAAGGAGATTTATTCCGCGATTGCGGAGGGGCGCTCGGGCATCGATGCGCCTCGTTACTGGGCCGTAAAAAGTTCCAGGGGTTGGATGCTGCGCACAGAGGATGGGGTGGATGCCATCCCGCTGGTTTCATTCGCTCCGGAGCTGACAGCGGAGTATGAAGCATTTGCCCGGAAGACGGCGGAGCGGATGATGGACCGATCGGTGCTGGGCCATCCGGGGGTCTGGGCGGCGGAGCGCACAAAGGTGCTGGAAATGGTGCTGAATTTTGTGCGGTATGATGCCGAAACCTGTGCCGCCGAAAAGCGATGCCCGGCCTTTTTCGAGATGCCCTTCGGTGGAGCGTCGGCAGTGGATCTCGGTCTGGTGAAGCTGGGCGGCAAGGTGGACCGGGTGGACCTGGTTTTTGAAGAAACGGGTGCGTTGCAGAAGTTGCGTGTGCTGGACTATAAGGGGCCGTCGAGGTCGCGCAGTAAAACGGAAGAGTATGTGGACGAAATCGTGCGCAACCTCGATTGTCAGCTACCGGTTTATGCCTTTGCGGCGCAGCAGTTTTTCTTCGGAGCCTTCAATGAGGAAGAACTCAATGCGATGACCGAGACGGGGTATCTGTTCTATGAACGGGAACTTTCGAAGATCGGCCGGTCGGTGAAAAAAAGTCTGATTCCCATGAATCAGGCCGGGATGGTAGAGGGTTTTCTGGAGACGCTTACGCGAAATATCCAATGTTTGGAAAACGGCGATTTTGCAGTCGACCCGCTGTTGGAATCCTTTAACGACTATCAGTCCATTTGCCGAACCGAGGCGGTTGCGGCAGATGACCTGTAGGGGTAATCGCCCTTACGTTTCTGCCTGTTTACCTACCTGTTTACTATTTCAGTTAAAGATTGGAATTTGCGCCGGTTGCAGATTAAACTGAAGTTCAGTCCGCATACTGCGCGGAAGCAGGGCGGGGTAGGTACCTAAACGGAAAACATAGGAGCAGGGAATGCAGATTAAACTTAACTTTTTCGGCGCAGCAAAAAACGTAACGGGGTCCTGCTATTTTCTGGAGGCGAACGGCATTCGACTGCTCGTTGATTGCGGCCTGTATCAGGAACGGGATCTGAAACCGCGCAACTGGGCTGATTTCCCGGTGCCGGCTGATACGATTGATGCCGTGCTGCTCACCCACGCCCATCTGGACCATTGCGGTCGCCTGCCTAAATTGGTGAAAGAGGGATTCAACGGGAAAATTTATGCAACTTCGGCTACGGCGGAAATTGCCAATATCATTATGCTGGATTCAGCCCACATTCAGGAAGAAGACATCAAACACAAGCAGCGCCGTCATGAAAAAGCCGGCAAGAAGAGTCCGTTCCCTTATGAACCGCTCTATGTGAAGGAGGATGCAGAGAAGGCTAATTCTCTGTTTGAGAAAACAAGATATGCTTCCGAAGTGGAAATTGGAACCGGGATTACCGCCGAGTTCCGCGAAGCCGGTCACGTGTTCGGCTCTTCTTCGATTCGTATTTCGGTGACGCAGGGCGACGAAACCCGCACCATTCTTTTCTCCGGTGATGTAGGCCGTTGGGACCTGCCGATTATGCGCGACCCGCACCAATATGAGCAGGCCGACTATGTCCTGATTGAATCCACCTACGGCGACCGGGTGCATGGCGAAGTGGCCGATATCCCCGGTGAGCTCGAGCGAATTATTAATGAAACGGTCGAGGCCGGTGGAAATATAATTATTCCCAGTTTTGCGCTCGAACGGACGCAGGAGCTGCTCTATCACCTGAGCGGGCTGCTTAGCGAAGGCCGCATCCCGATGTTGAAAGCCTTTGTCGACAGCCCCATGGCGATCAAAGTGACCGAGGTCTTCAAAAAGCACCCCGAATTGTTCGACGACGAAACCATGGAGCAGATCCATGCAGGCGACAAACCGTGCGACTTTCCCGGGCTGAGCATGTCGCGCTCGGTCGATGAATCGAAGGCGATTGCGAAAGCGCATGGAACATCGATCATCATTGCCGGATCAGGCATGTGCACCGGCGGCCGCGTGAAGCATCACTTGAAAGCGAATATCGACCGTCCTGAAAGCACCATTCTGTTTGTCGGCTATCAGGCCTTCGGCACGCTCGGCCGCCGGATTCTGGAAAAGCCCGAAACCGTACGGATCTTCGGCGAAGAATATCCGGTTCGGGCCCGCATCGAACGCATTTCCGGCTTCTCGGCACATGCAGACAAGAACGAACTCTTCAAATGGATATCCTCCATCAAGCAACCGCCGCGCCGGGTGTTCGTGACACACGGAGAAGAAGATCAGGCCAATGCCTTTGGGGAATTCCTGCACGAAAAAACCGGATGGCACTGTGTGGTTCCAGACTATGAGCAGGAAGTGATTCTGGATTAGTATTCGGAGATCGAGATCAGCCGAAGATGATTCGGCGGAGCGTGCGTGCCCCTTTGATCAGGGGCAGGTGGCCGGTTCGTTTCAGTTCATGAACGGGCGCATCCGGCCATTGCGCCTGAATCTGTCTTACTGATTTTTTAACAGCCCCGAAGGTTTTTTCGCCCAGGGCGATTTCAACATCGATCCCGAAGCCGGAGAAAACCTGCCTGCCGTCCAGCGATGCAAACAGTCTAAGGTAATTCTGGATCAATTCGTGATCCGCTTCCACGAAAGCCCCGGTAAAGTCGGCATCCGAAGTCTGCATTGAAGATAGGATTTTTTCGGTAATTTTCCGTCCGGCGGGGCTCATGAAGGTGGAGGCATAGGCACGTCTGCCGAATTCCCCGAGTGTGAAGATTTTGAAGTACCACGGAAGGAATGCGAAAGGATCTATCATGACTATACGTTTAATCGAATCCTGATGTTTTCTGGCCAGCTCGAGACCGAGGACGACACCGCTGCAAAATCCCACCAGTGTGATGTCATCATATGCACCCAGCAGCTCGGAGAGCTCGGTGCCCAGCTGCTCCGTGATCGCATCCATATTCCAACTGGATGGAGAGGGGGAGTCGCCATAGCCCGGCAGGTCCACACTGACCCAGCATGCATCATCGGGAAGTCGTCCCGCAATGGCGGAAAATTCCCGGTGATCACCAGCCCAGCCATGGAAGGCCAGATAGAGTCGATGTCCATTTCCGTAGGTTTTACAAAACATGGGAACAAATTCTTTCAGCCACCATTTTACCGCCTAGGATCACCATCGGCATGCCGGTTCCCGGTGTCGTGCTGGCGCCCACATAATAGAGTCCGCTGATTTGCGTGTCATAGTTTTTGGATCGGAAGGGGCCTACTTCGAACAGGTGGTGTGCGGCACCAAAAGCCGAACCATCAAAAAGCCCGAACTGATCCCTCCATTCGACCGGCGTCCAGACTCTTTCAACAAGAATGTCTTCCGGGGTGAGAGTGATTTCGTGATGCTTCAGGCGCTCGAAGACGCGCTCTTTGATCACCTGAACGGCCTGCTCCCAATCCTCTCCCCATTTGGAAATGAGCGGCACGGGTGCCAGAACGAAAGCGCTGGTTTGTCCTTCGGGCGCCATGGCCGGCTCGGTTTCGGAGGCGAGGCAGATGTAAAAGGGTAATTCATCGGGGATGGTTTCATCGTCCATCAGCTGTGCAAAGCTGGTCCGGCTGTCGCTGGGAAGAAAGATGGAGTGATGCGGCAGTCCTGTATTTTTGTGCCGCAGGCCCCAATAGAGTGTAACCACTCCGCAGGTCATGCGTGGAGTTTTGGGTTTCGCGTATTTGGGTGCATCAAGAAGCGATGCCTGTGTCTGCGGAACGTCGACATTGGATACAACGATCGGGCAGTCGATTGATGTGCCGTCCTCCAGCACGACGCCTGCTACCTTTTTCCCGCTGGTCGTAATCGATTGAACCGCGCACTGGGTTCGTATTTGCACGCCCACTTCGGTGGCCAGCTTTTGCAGGGCTTCGACCATGCCGTATATGCCGCCTTTAGGAAGCCATAGTCCGTAGGCGAGTTCTCCGTATGGCAGAATGGAGAAAAGACCGGGGAGCGCCCATGGCGAACCGCCCAGGTACATGGCATACGAGCCTAAGGCTTCACGCAGGTAGGAGCTTTTGAAAAAGCGTCCCAGCTCTTTGTGGAGGGAATGCCAAACCCCCATTTTCACGAGTTCGCCGGGTTTCAGACTCAGGACCCATTTCAGCGGATTATCTTCGTTCGTCAATACCAGCTTGTCGAAGGAGAAGCGGTATTTGCACTCCGCATCGCGCAGAAAGGCAAAGAGGTTGGGGGCCACACCCGGTTCGAGCCGTTCGCATTCCTCGCGCAGGCGGGTTATTTGCGAGGAGAGGGTAAATGTCTGATGATCCGGCCACATAAACGTGATCGATGGATCGACCGGAATCAACTGCATGTAGTCGGCCATCTCTTTCCCGGCGGCTTTAAACAGTTCCTCGAACACCCAGGGATAATTCAGCAGTGAGGGACCCGTATCAAACTGGAATCCATCGGCTTCAATCCGATTGGCTCTGCCTCCCACGGTTTTGTTTTTCTCCAGCAAGGTCACATGGAAACCCTTGAGCTGCAGGTGTATGGCGGCGCTGAGCCCTCCGAGCCCTCCGCCGACAACCAGTGCCTTGTGATCGTTCTTTACATTTTTCATAGTCAGGGCAGTAGATAGGCCAATGGGATCCGCCAGAATTTGCTGGCAGGAAGTGGTTTGAGTTTTTCCAGCAAGGGTACGCTTTCGCGATGATGAATGCCCAGATCGCTGTCGGCAATGCGGGTGTTCAGCATGCGGTAAACGTCGATGCAGGCTTTGATCGCGATACGGCTGTCGGGGTGGAATGCATTAAGGGTTTGAAATGATTTTTCGTAGAAGTCATCAGCCAGCTGGGTCATTTCCTTAACTACAGGCCGGAGCTGCTCCTGCTGTTGCTCATCGGACGGGTTGAATTGGGTAATTCCATGTGCTTCCAGAATGTTGGTCGGAAGGTAGACCCTTCCTCTCCCTGCATCATCCTGGATGTCCCGTAAGAAATTAGTCAGCTGAAGACCGATCCCTAAATTTTTGGCACTTTGCATGGCGTCGTCGAATGCATCGGGTGAGGAAGCTCCGTATACATGTGTTAGAAAGTAGCCCACAACAATGGCGCTGCCATAGATATACCCGTCGATCAGGTCGTCCATTGTTTCAAAAGGGCGGGGGGATATGTCAAACTGCATCGCATCCAGAAAGGATTCATAGTATACAACAGGAATGTCATGCCGTTGGACCAGATCGGCGAAAGCCGCAACAAACGGAGGTGTGTTTCCTTTCAGTGTGGGGAGAAGATTCCCGGATTGAAGGGCGTCTTTGTAGCCGTTGCGCCATTCGGCTATAAGTTCCCTCTTTTCGTCATCACGAATATCAAATGTATCGACCACTTCATCCGGATAGCGAACGGCTGCATAGATTAGTTCAACATCATCCCGTTTAACTTTGGGCAGAAAGCGGCTGACGATAAAGAAACCCGTTGTGTAATGCCGCATAACGTGCCGGGCATGACGATTGATTGTTTGTCTTGCCAGATGATCAGAAGAGCACTTAGCGGCATCTCTCGACACTGTTTTTTCCAGCATCTTCCACTCATCTAGCGTCCATTCTTGTTCTGCCATTACAGCTCCCATCTGTATTCACGACTTGAAAATCTGGAAATCAAGTATAGGTTATATGATTATGTTCAGGAAAGAAGGTAAAACCTTACGATGATGACCCGGTTTTTTTTGCTTACAATCTTTTCACTTTTTTTCATGCAGACTGCACTGGGTGAGGAGCAGGATGCAGGGGGTTCGACCAACCGCCTCTCTGTACAGAACTTTGAATTAAGTGACCAATACAAGAAGAAGCTGCCCCAGTCGTTTCCCAAGGATAAAGTCAGCATCTTTGCTTTAGCGGACCGCAAGGGGTCGGATCAGTTGGAGAATTGGATCACGCCTTTCTACAAACGCTATCAGGCACGAGTGGATATTTGCGGGGTGGCCAATATGAAAGGATTGCCGAAGATGATGCGCCCGATGCTCAGGAGTATCTTCAGAAAATCGATCGAATATCCTGTCATGATGGATTGGACGGGCGCTGTTTGTGAATCCTTGACCTACCAGAAGGGGGTGGCCGATATTTTTGTGGTCAACAGGAACGGGCTGGTTGTTCATAGAATCAATGGAGAGGCGAACGAAGAAAAACTGCAGGCCTGCTATGCCGTTATCGACCGGCTCATAGAGGAGAAAGATGCCGGAGCCGCTGGAGAAGCAAATGCCAAGCTGCAAAGCAAAGGCCGGCAACTGTTGGAATCCACATCTGATGCACCCCTGCGAGAATCGTAAAGAACAGCACCGTGCTCAGTCCAACCCGCAATACCGGCGGGGCTTGTTTTTCCGGCGCGGGATATAGGGCGAGCAGCACAAAGGCCGTGATCCACCACCCGCCGAAATTGCTCCACGGAACACCGTAGTATCCGTGTGGATGCTCCCACGTCCAATAAGCCAAAGGTCCAGCAGCCAGCGGATCGATGACCAGATCGATGACCACCATTGAGGTGGCTCCAACGGCCGCTGCAGCAATGCGGTTCAGGGGGAGCGCCGAGTTTAGATGCCGGCAGTAGGCCAGCAGGATCACCCAGGCGGCCCCCATGACGATCGGAGTGCCCGCAACGAGTGGATAAAGTACGTCCGTATAGGAATAGCCCCCGAATGGAAAACCGGTGTGTACTCCGGACACTTCAACCAGGAAGCCGCCCAAGGCGCATCCGGCGAGTACAAACCGCTCCTTTACGGGAACCGCCATCAATGCCAGAAGAGCGGCCAGCCACAGGAAGGTCGGTGCCGTCCAGGTCACATTTTCCGGGGGAGCTCCCCAGAGCACATAGCTGATCACGCCTCCCACCCAAAGCAGGGCATAGAACAAGGCGGGAAAGCGTCGAATCCAAATGACAGGTTTTTTATTTTTCATATTTCTGGATCAGGTTGGTGGTGATGCGGGCTGACATCAGCACGGTTGGCGTTCCGCCGCCGGGGTGAGTGCTGCCTCCCACATAATAAAGCCCCTTGATTTTCATATCCTTGTTGAGCGGGCGCATGAAGGCATTCTTTTTTCCGTGGGAATTCCTGCCATAGATGGCTCCTCCCGGCATGGCATAGGTTTGGGCCATTCTTTCAGGTGTCCAGACATCCGAAGCAACGATTTCGTCGGCAAAGTCCGGAAAGCCGGAGACCTTCAGGCGGTTCAGCACACGCTGGCGTGCGGCCTCCGTGTGCGCCGCATCCCAGCTGATTCTGTCGTTCGCCGGAGCATTGGCCATAACAAACATCACTTCACCGTCGCCCGGTGTCATGCTTCGGTCGGTGATGCTCGGCATATTAACATAGACTGTGGGATCATCGGGGAAGCAGCGTTCATCAAACAATTGCCGGAACTCGTGGTCGTAGTCTCTGGAAAAGCAGACCTGGTGGTGGCTCCAGTCCGGATGCCTGTTTTTGAGGGCAAAAAGAAAAACCAGACCGGAAAGGGAACGTTCATCCGGCGGGCATTCCCGGTGTTTGTCAATGCCGAGCATCGGACCGGTCATCGAGACATCCCCGTTCATGATCACCACATCCGCATCCAGGCGTTCGCCGGCCGCCAACCGGACGCCTTCGACTTTCTTTGCGGTATGGGCAATTCGGTCAACTTCCGCGTTCAGCCGCAACTCGACGCCATGTTTATCCATAAGGGTTTCCAGAGATTGGATGATGTTGTACAGCCCTCCGCGGATATGCCAGCCACCCTGAGCATATTCCACATAAGGAACCACGCACAGCGTTCCGGGGGACTGATGAGGAGACGAGCCGACATAGGTCATATAGCGGTCGTATATTCTGCGCAGGTATGGGCTTTTAATGTAGTGACTCATTTCCTTGTGGTAATGGCCCCACCCACGCCGCAGCGGCATATTGGCAAGCACATGCACGGTCTCTTTACCCGGCGGCTCCATGGGGCTGCGGGCGAAGAAGGTGGATTTCGAAACCTCGTGCAGACGAGCGCCCAGTTCCATGTAGGCCATGAAGCCCTCGGTCGTGCCTTCAAACCTCCTTACAGTATTCAACCACTCGGGCAGCGATGCTGACTGGCTGCATGTGGTGCCATCGTCAAATGTGTAGTTCACCTGGTGTGTCAGCTGCATTAATTCCACATATTCGCGCATGTCGGTGCCGAGGGCCTGGTAGAGTTCCTCGAATACATCCGGCATGGTAATGAGTGAAGGCCCGGTATCGAAGGTGTAGCCCTGGGTGCTCCAGCGGTTCATCTTGCCGCCTGGCGTTGCGCCTCGTTCACATATCGTCACGGCCCAGCCTTGGGCCGACAGCCGCAGTGCAGTTGCCATGCCTCCAAGACCCGCACCGATTACAATGGCTTTTTTCCGATTCTTCATGATACGCCCGATCGATTGTAGGTTCTGCCTTTCCAGCGAACCCCTTGTTTGTTCCGGAAGATGTGCCGCGCATAAAATCCCAGACCAATGAGGCCGGCCTCCGCGACAGGATGAAACAGCACAGACCAGAACGGATAGCCGAACTGCGCGCACTGCACCGCCCTGGCCAGCAGGATTGCACCGGCGGCCCATGAGATGCCAACCGGCTCGAATGGCAACCACCAGGCCAGCGGCAGCAGCAGGACCGGCAGTAGCAGGAAAAACAGATGCAAAACCATGAAAAGCCAGAACGAAGCCTCGTGTTTGAATGCGGGATAGGCGATTTTTGAAAATCCCTCAACAATCTCGCGCAACGTGCTGTACATGCGAACCGAAACAAAGCCGCGTCCGTTCAGGCATGTACCCTTCAGTCCGCCCGTCCTCCATTCACGAGCCAGCACCGTGTCCTCGAACAATTCATGTTTCACCTTTTCGTGTCCGCCCATGCTCTTATATTCCTCGTGCCGTATGAAAAGGCTGGCGCCATGGGCGAGTCCGAAAGAAGGGGTGGAATAGCGCTCCTGAAGCGGTGCTGGAAAAAGGCTGAACACAACAAAGTTCAGCATGGGCATGAAGACCTTTTCCCAGAAGGAGATGGCGAGTATTTCCGGCCAGCACGATAGAAAGGTGACCTTTCGGGCCATGGATTCTCCCAGCATTCTGGAAACAGCCCCCGGATGCAGACGGGTGTCAGCATCAAGAAAAAACAACCACTCGCCCGATGCATTGGCCGCCAGCTGCCAGCAGGCAAACGGTTTCCCGAGCCATCCTGCGGGAAGAGGTTGCGGCTGAATCAAACCAATGATCGGCGACCGGGTCTGCATGGCCCGCACCAGATCCGCCGTATCATCGTCGGAGTGATCATCATACACGAGGATTTCTTTTACGAGGGCACCTTGTTGCTGGGCCGATTCGATGGCGGCTTCAATATGGTGCGCCTCGTTCCGCGCGGGAATCAAAATGGAAACAACCGGGGCATCTGATTCAGCCTCCCGGGTGAGTCGAGGCCATTTCAATGCGTTGGAAAGCACCATCCATAGTAGCATGAAATTTACAATGACAATGGCTGTTAGCACGAACCAATGGCCTCCGGTTGCCGGTGTTGTTGAGCCTAGAATGAAAAAATAAAATGCCTCCTAATTTTTAAAGGGTATCTGGTGCCAAGTCAATCACGGCATTCCACAGTCGATTATGGTTAGAGATGCAAAAAAGGCGCCCCACGAGGAGCGCCTTTCATCATTTCCAATGATTGGAAACTAATTATGCACCAAGGCACTGCTTCATGTCGTCCTCAACGGTGGTTACAGGAGCAATGTTGAAGTTATCAACGAGCACCTGAAGAACGGTCGGGGTGATGAAGGCCGGCAGGGTCGGGCCCACTTTGATGTCTTTGATGCCGAGGTGCAGCAGCGAAAGCAGGATGCAGATCGCTTTCTGTTCGTACCAGGACAGCACCATGGAGAGCGGCAGATCATTGACGTCGCATTCGAAGGCACCGGCAAGGGCCACGGCCACCTGGATGGCGGAGTAGGCATCGTTGCACTGACCCATGTCGAGCAGACGCGGGATGCCGCCGATATCACCGAACTCAAGTTTGTTGAAACGGAACTTGCCGCAGGCGAGCGTCAGGATCGCGCAATCGTCCGGCACGGCTTCAGCAAAGTCGGTGTAGTAGTTACGGCCCGGCTTGGCACCGTCGCAACCGCCGATGAGGAAGAAGTGCTTGAGGGCACCGCTCTTAACCGCTTCAACCACCTGCGGAGCAACGCCGAGTACGGCATTGTGGCCGAAGCCGGTCAGGATGGTTTTTTCTTCTTCAGTGTCCGGGAAACCTTCAGCCGCGAGGGCCGCTTCGATAACCGGCGTAAAGTCGCCGTTGTCGATGTGTTCAACACCCGGCCACTGAACGAGGCCGCAGGTGAAGATACGGGCTTTGTAGTTTTCTTTCGGCTTCTGGATGCAGTTGGTCGTCATCAGAATGGAGCCCGGGAACGCTTCGAACTCGGAACGCTGGTCCTGCCAGGCACCGCCGTAGTTACCGACGAGGTGGGAGTATTTCTTCAGTTCCGGATAACCGTGGCAAGGAAGCATTTCACCATGCGTGTAAATGTTGATGCCTTTACCTTCGGTCTGCTTGAGCAGGATTTCGAGGTCTTTCAGGTCGTGGCCGGAAACGAGGATCGCTTTGCCTTTAACGGCGTTGATGTTTACAGGGGTCGGAACCGGATGCCCGTAGGTGCCGGTGTTGGCCGCGTCGAGCAATGCCATAACAGTCAGGTTGACTTCACCGGTCTTCAGTGCATAACCAACGAGCTCGTCTACGGTCGGTGCCGGGTTGAGCAGGAAGGCCATCGCTTCGTGGAAGAAGGCAAATACAGAGTCGTCTTCTTTTTCGAGAACATAGGCGTGGTCGGCGTAGGCTGCAGTACCTTTCAGACCGTAAATGATGAGTTCCTGCAGACCGGTCACATCTTCGCCGAGGGTATTGATGCGGCTTTCGATGCCGATCTTCTCGCCAAGAGAAATCATTTCATCGATGTCTTTCGGCATTTCGCCGTCGCATTCAACGCCCATTTCGGTTCCAAGCTGGAAGCCGCGGGAAATGATGCCTGCGAGGTCCTGGGGATCAAAGTTTACGTTGGTAACGGTGGTGAAGAGGCCTTCCATCACATAGAGGTCAGCTTCGCGGGTGGTTTCGCCTGCCTGACGCATGGCGTGCGCTTTTTTGGAAATCTTTTTGCAGACTTCGACCAGAAGGTCCTGGAGTGCTGCCGTTTCCGGGTCTTTACCGCAAACGCCGAAAGCGGTGCATCCGGTGGACTGGCTGGTTTGTTCACACTGATAACAGAACATACTCATGATTACTTCTCCTTGGTTAATTAACTGATAAATCTGATCACAATTGTTGTGAATGATGCGAGCTATTATGCATGAGGTTTGGGTTCGTTCCTTGATGTAGGTCAAGAAGACATATTTTTCTGCATTCATTCTGCGAAGAACAGGTCAACTTGACGTTTTACTTATTTATTCCGTTGACGGCTTAGACTGGTTCCGTATACTCCGCGATCTTGTTTTTTACGGCGAGTTAGCTCAGTCGGTAGAGCAGCGGATTGAAAATCCGCGTGTCCCCAGTTCAATTCTGGGACTCGCCACCAACTTAAACCTCCATTCCTTAACGGGTTGGAGGTTTTTTTGTGCCTACATTGTTTTGTGGTGAATTTTGTATTAACCGCCCAAGGCACGATATGAAAGAATGCGAACGCAAGGGAAGAAAGCATGTGCGAGGTGCTTAAGTAAACACCATTCGCCCTCGCCCCCGTATTTGGTGGAGAGCCGAGGGGCGTCATATGTCGAGATTTCTGCACCACTTCTGCACCACTTCTGCACCAAAACCTCTGGAAATAGCTCTAGTCGTCTGGAGTCCTCAATCGGGGGAAGTTTTTTGTTAATATCTGCAAGTAGCTATAAAAAAAGGACTTACATTGCTGTAAGTCCTTGTAATTTGGTGGAGGATAACGGGATCGAACCGATGACCTGTTGCATGCCATGCAACCGCTCTCCCAGCTGAGCTAATCCCCCGGAAAAGACGAGCTTTATACGCGCGGACCTTGGGTGAGTCAATCCGGTTTGTGATTATTTTTCCAATGTCTGGAGGTCAGGGGGTGAGCTTGTAGCGATTTCCTTCGTAGGATATTTCCACATAGGTGTCGGTGATTGTTTCGATTAGGACGCCTTTGTCGAGCCGGTCTCCGGCCACGACCAGTTTGCCGTTGATGAAGGCCATGTTCTGATTTTTGCTTTTGCCGAAGCCGTCGACTTTATATTTTGCAGCGAGTTTATGCGGAGTCGGTAGATCTTTTCCCGTGGCTTCGGAAAGGCCGGCGGGATCTACTTCCCGGTTTTTAAGGCGCTTTTCCAGGCGTGTATCGAGCTCATTGAGCACATGCTGCGGGCCGAGGTATTTCTTTCCTTTAAAGGAGTCGGCCAGAACGGCGCCTTTTTTGTCGAGCAAGACGAGTTGGGGGATGCCGTTGCCGCCATATTGCAGTTTCAGCATCTTGCGCGCCTCGGAATGGTAGAGTACCACCGGCCAGGGCATCCGGGTTTCTTTCATATAGTTTCGCATTTCTGCGTCGCTGTGATCGCTGCTGATAAAAAGGACCTGAAAAAGATGGCCTCCCTGATGTTCGTTATAAAACTTCACCAGCTGCGGGGTGAAGCTGCGGCAGGGGCCGCACCAGTGGGCCGAAAAATAAAGCAGGGTATAATCGGTATTCAGTACATAGCCCGGATCTACAGACAGTCCTCTGTGGTCTATAACGGTGTCGGTAAGCGTTTGGTCGAGCGATGAGGCCACTTTAACATCACAACCGCTAATCAGAAGAGCAGCGCAACTCAGGATTGTAATTCTCAATTTCATTGGTAGGATCCTTCCTCTTGTTTAAATAATTGGAAGCAAGCTATGTACCAGATCGGGCGCTTTTTATGACCGGATCGGCAGGCCCGGAAATTGACCGAATCTGTTCACTTGAAATAAGGCTGAAATTACCGCTTTGTTTGGGGTTGACAGTTGCGGGGCGATTCCGTAGTTTCCGCCCCTTGATTTTTTAGGAAGAAAGCCCCCGTTGGGGTATTTGAGGTAATTTATGGAAGCATATGCAGTAATTGAAACCGGCGGAAAACAGTACCGCGTACAGCAGGGCGATGTTTTTGACGTCGAACTGCTTGCAACAGATGAAGGAGCGAGCGTTGAGTTCGATGCCCTGGCTGTTTCAAACGGAACCGAACTCTCTATCGGTACACCGGTTGTAGATGGAGCCAAAGTAACGGTTTCCGTTGTTGAAAACCTGCGCGGCAAAAAGATTTATTCTTTTAAGAAGAAACGCCGTAAGGGATATCGTCGTAAGATTGGTCACCGTCAGGAATTGACCAAAATTAAAGTGGAAGCAATCAGCGCATAATTTTGCGGGAGGTTCGTCATGGCTCATAAAAAAGGACAAGGTTCATCCAGCAACGGTCGCGATTCTAATGCACAGCGTCGCGGTGTTAAGCGTTTCGGTGGACAGAAAGTAACTTCAGGCACAATTCTCGTGCGTCAGCTCGGAACCAAGTTTCACCCCGGTGATAACGTAGGTTGCGGCAAGGACTACACGCTCTTCGCGCTGAAAGACGGCATTGTTGAATTCAACAAGCGTCAGCGCAAAGTTCACATTCGTGAAGAAGTGACTGCTTAGTTTTTTCTAAGTCAGCTTGCAAAGGCGTCCTCGCACAGCGGGACGCCTTTTCTTTTGCCTATACGGCATGCTTGAAACTTAAAACTTAAAACTCAACACTCTCTCTCATGAAACACGTCGTATTTAAAGACCGCGTTAAACTCTACGCCCGCGCCGGAAACGGTGGAAGAGGTAGTGTATCCTTCCGTCGTGAAAAGGGCATTCCCAAGGGCGGCCCCGATGGTGGTGACGGCGGGCATGGCGGATCAGTCATCCTGCGGTGCGATGTGAATGAAGATTCGCTGCTGCCGATTTACTATCAGCCGCATGTGAAAGCGCGGCATGCTGAAGGCGGGGCCGGGCAGAACAAGCATGGAGCCAATTCGGCGGACTGCATCGTGAAGGTGGCCCCCGGTACGGTGGTCATTGATGCGGAGACCGAAGAGGTGGTTGGCGAGCTGACCAAAGACGGCGAAGAGCTGAAGATTTGCCAGGGCGGCCACGGCGGTCTGGGCAATGTACGCTTTAAAAGTTCCACCAATCAGGCGCCGCGGCAGTATTCCCCCGGCGTCGAGGGCGAAGAAAAGGTCTTCTGGCTCGAACTCAAGCTGATGGCCGATGTCGGTCTGGTGGGCTATCCCAATGCCGGTAAATCGACCCTGCTGAGCCGTCTTACGAATGCGCATCCTAAAATTGCCCCGTATCCCTTTACAACCATTAATCCGATTGTCGGAACCATGGAGTATCCCAATTTCAGTCGCCTGAAGTTTGCTGACATTCCCGGGCTGATTGAAGGCGCTCATGACGGCGTTGGGCTGGGGCACCAGTTCCTGCGGCACATCGAACGCTCGCGCTTTATTATTTTTGTGCTCGATATGGCCGGAACCGACGACCGGAATCCGACCGACGACTTTATGCATCTGAAAGAAGAGCTTCGCCTCCATCTGGATGACCTGCAGTACACGCCCTATCTCGTGGTGGCCAATAAAATGGATTCACCCGGAGCGGATGAAAAGCTCGCGGAATTCAAAACCCGCACCGACGAGAATATTCTGGAAATCTCGGCAGAACTCGGCGAAGGGCTCGAGCCGATCAAGGACTATCTCTACAAGCATTTCTTTGAAACCCGCAAAATCATTCAGGAAACGGCGGAGCTCGAAGCGGAGCTGGAGAATGCAGACGAGGATTGATCTGAATGCGGATCTTGGCGAGCTGGACGATGGCTTGCTCGATGCCGCGATCATGCCCTTTATTTCTTCCTGCAACATTGCCTGCGGCGCGCATGCCGGCAGTTTTGAAACCATGCGCCGGACGGTCTGTCTGGCGAAAGTGCATCGGGTGGCCATTGGCGCGCATCCCGGATATCCAGACCCTGAAAACTTCGGGCGCATCTCCATGGAGTTCCAAACCGTGGAACTGTGCAGGCTGATCCGGAATCAGATCCTGCTGCTCAAGCAGATTGCAGAAGCCGAGGGCGTATCTCTTGCTCACGTCAAACTCCATGGTGCGCTCTACAACGATCTGGCCTTCGACTACAACCGCTCGCTCGCCGTTGCCGAAACCATCGCCGCGATTAATCCCGAGCTTCGGTTTATCGTCTTCTCCGGTTCTGAAACCGCCCGTGCGGCCGAAGATGCCGGACTGGTTGCGGTTCATGAGGTCTTTGCCGACCGGGCATACACGGAAGACGGCAAGCTGAGGCCGCGCTCCGAGCCCGGCGCGGTGCTGCACCACGACGCCGACTGTCTGCAGCAGGCCGCACGTTTTCTGAGCGGAGCTTCGGGGTTCATCGCCGATTCCATCTGTGTGCACGGCGATAATCCCTCGGCCATTGAATTTGTTTCCAAGCTTCGGAACTTTTTTGCCGATCGGAAAATCGAGGTGGAGCCCGCGGGCGATTTAGTCCCTTCCTTCGAGCAGCTTGGCGAGAGTTCGTTGCTGGCTCAGCTCCCGCAGCGGATCTCAAAATCCACCCACCGGAAAATCCGGGCGCTGCAGCTTGCGCTCGAGGGCGCGGAAGGCATTACGGAAATGGTACCGTGTTACGCGGAGCTGAAGATTGATTTTGATCCGTCGGTGATTTCATTCAGCGATCTTAAGAATCGTATCCAAAGCGTGGAAATCAGTCTGGCTGATTTCCCGGAGCCAAGGGTGGTGGAAGTGCCGGTTCTATACGACGGAGAAGATCTGTCGCAGGTAGCAGAACACAATGGGCTCACGAAGGATGAGGTTATCGGACAGCACTGCGAACCGACCTATCTCATCTACATGCTCGGCTTTTCACCGGGCTTTGCCTACATGGGCGGCTTGAATTCCAACCTGTCGACGCCCCGGCTGGAGACGCCGCGCACATCCGTTCCGGCCGGCGCCGTCGGTATTGCCGGCAATCAGACGGGGATCTATCCGGTTGAATCGCCCGGCGGCTGGAACATCATCGGCCGCACGCCGCTGAAACTTTTTTACCCAACCTCCGAAGCCCCGTTCCTGTTTGAGCCCGGCGACGAGGTTCGGTTTTTTCCCATATCGGAGGAGGAATTCCATGCGCACGGTTGAGGTCATTGAACCGGGCATGTACACCACGGTGCAGGATGCCGGCCGGGCCGGCTATCTGCGCTATGGCCTGCCGCCATCCGGGGCGATGGACCGGCGGGCGTTTGAAATCGCAAATGCATTGGTCGGCAACAGCCCGGAAGCGGCTGTGCTGGAATGCACCGGCACGATGCCGGTGCTGGAGTTCAGTCGCGCGGTCAGTGGAGCGGTGGTTTATGCCGACCATTTCCAGTTCCTGGAAGTTTCAGCAGGTGAGCGCAAAAAGTTCCAAACTCTGGAAACCGGCTATCGGGCCTACATTGCGGTTGCTGGTGGCTTTGATACTCCGCCGGTGATGGGCAGTCGCTCGACCTATGTGCCCGGCAAACTCGGCGGTTTTGAAGGGCGGCCCCTGAGGGCAGGGGATGTGCTTTCGCTCGCGAATGTAGACGGAGCTTCCAGCTCCGTTGAGAATGAGGGGGCAGCGTTTATCTCTTTGGCAAACGGAGCTGGAAGCTCCGTCTACGCTAGGGTCATCCCCGGGCCGGAGGCGGATTGGTTTGACTGCGGCGGGTTGAATACTTTTTTAACGGAAGCGTTTTATGTTTCTTCAAAGTCCGACCGCACCGGCATTCGGTTGGAAGGGGCACCGCTGTCGTTCCGCCATGAAGCGCAGCTGGTTTCGTCGGGCATCGCCATGGGCACCATTCAGGTTCCGCCGTCTGGCCAGCCGATAGTCATGATGGCTGACCATCCCACCACCGGCGGATATCCAAGGATTGGAAACGTGGTGCGGGATGATCTGCCCATACTCGCCCAGCTCAGGCCGGGCGATGATGTGCGGTTTGTTGAGGCGGGGTAGGGGTTTTAACCTACCGGTTCCGCCTTTGGCGCTGCGGCGCTGCGGCTGGATCGTACTCCTTATTTTCTTCCGGCAGCTGGGCGCCGGTTTCTTCGAGCCGTTGCTCCAGCTGTGCGACCATCTTTTTGAAGCGGCCGGCTTCTTCTGTTGAAAGATCCTTCGATTCGCCGATGCCGGTTTTCAGGTTGAAGAGCTGATCGGTGCCGGTGTCCCAGTTGCGAAGCAGTTTCCAGTCGTTGGAAATGAGGGCAGACTGCGGGACCTGCGGGCCCTGTCCGTAGTGGGGATAGTGGAAGAGGAGATCGTTGCGGCGTTTGAAGTCGCTTTCTTTACCGGTCAGCAGGGGGGCAAGATTTTCACCTTCGCCCGGTTTAATCTCTGTTCCGGCCCATGCAGCAAAGGTCGGGAGCAGGTCGGTTCCGGAAACCGCTTCGGTGCAGTAGCCGGTTTTGATGCCGGGGCCGGAGACGATGAAGGGAATGCGGATGCCGCCTTCAAAGAGCGTGCCTTTGCCGGCCTGAAGCGGAAGGTTGTTCGGCTTGCGGCGGTTGCCCTGTGCGCCGTTGTCGGACATGTAGACCACATAGGTGTTCCCGGCAATGTCCAGTTTTTCCAGGGCCTGGAAAATTTCATTCAGGCTTTCGTCGAGGTCCCAGGTCATTCCGGCATAGTCCGTTTCAACATGGATGCCGCCCGAGGGGAGCTTCTTGAATTTTTCCAGGCTTTCGGGGCGCGTCTGGATGGGGGTGTGGACAGCATAGTGCGAGAGCTGGAGATAGAACGGTTTTCCGGCCTTTACGCTTTTCTCCATGAACGCAATGCCGCGCTCGGTCAGGCTGAAGATTTCTTTCGGATCTTCGTCGGTTCCATTGTCGCGGTTTTCTGTTGAGCCGTCATGAAGATCAAAGCCATGATTGCCGGCGTGGTCGTCGCGGCCGATGTGCCATTTGCCGAGCAGGGCCGTGGCATAACCCTCGGCTTTCAGCAGTGTTCCAATGGTTGGAAGTTCGTCCGAGAGGCGGGTGGATGAACGGGGGGTGATTACCTGCCGAGAGCTGTCGGGCCGCCCGCCGCCGGGCGTCGTGATGTGTGTTTCCGCAGGGGTTTTCCCGGACAGTACCGCGGCGCGGCTGGGGGTGCACATCGGTCCCGGCGAATAGGCCTGTGAAAAGACCATGCCGTTGGCGGCCAGTTTTTCGAGGTTGGGCGTTTGGTGAAAGTCGCTTTTGGTTTCGGGATCGCCCTTGATCATTTCCACCGATGAGCCGGTCCACCCCATGTCGTCGGCGTAGATGAATACGATGTTGGGTTTGTCGGCGAATACGCATGACGCTGCCAGCAGGAGAGGGAGGGTCAGTTTATTAATCATGATTAGATCCGGTTGGTTAGTTGTTCGATATGCAATAGAGAGATTCGTTGGAGCGGAAAAACAGTTTCCCGCCGCTGATGGCTGCACTGGCGTTAAAGTCGCTTTGGTCGCCGCTGAACTGATTGTGTGCGAGCAGTTTAAATTCGGGGTTGGCAGCGATCACAAAGATGCCGTCTTTGCGACTTGGAACATACAGTTTTCCGTCTGCATAGGTGGCCGAAGCATACACCGGATTTCCGCCCCCGCTGACATCCAGCTTTTCTTTGTAGACGAGCTCACCGCTATTCGCCTTCTGACAATAGGCCACCCCTTTGTGGTCTACCCAGTAGAGGTATTCATCGTGTTTGACCACGGAGGGAACATAGGAGGAGTCTCGGCTGGTCCAGAGGATGTGCGAGGCTGTGACATCGCCTTCGCCACCGGTACGGATGGCAACGGTCGTGATGCGGGGGTAGCCGCCCTGAACATAGACGATGTCATCAATGGCCAGCAGGCTGGGGGAGATGTTGCCCTTCTGTTCGGTTTGTACCCACCAGATTCGTTCGCCGGTTGCGGGGTTCAGTCCCCATACTTCGTTCGGCACGGCAATAACCAGTTCCTTCGTGCCGTCGGCAAGCGTCGTGAGCGCAGGTGTTCCATAGGTGAGTTCGGTTTTTCCGGATTCGTATTTCCAGACTTCCTTGCCGGTTTGTTTGTTGAGTGCGTAGATGGTTCGGCTCTCTTCGGAAGCGTTAACAATCAGGAGATCATCGCAAAGGATCGGGCTGGCGGCAGAACCCCATTTCCGGTTGGCCGATGATGTGCCGAGGTTCTTACGCCAGACTTCGGTGCCTTGCATATCGTAGGCAACAGCGCCGGTCTTGCCGCAGAAAACATATACATGCTCACCATCGGAAACCGGTGTATGGCTGGCATAGCCATGTTCCCGGAGCCAGCCGCGCCAGGAATCTTCAGCTGTGGTGGCGGGGATTTCCTTTTTCCACCGAATTTCCCCCGTATCTGGATGCATGCAGAGCAGGTGGCGCTTGAGGTCGTTCGGGCTTCCGGATTCATCGGCACCGCCGTAACCGCTGTAGCAGGTGACGAACAGGCGATCTCCAACCACGATCGGGCTGGACGATCCCTCTCCGGGAAGTGCCTGCTTCCACTGCAGGTTTTGCGATTTGCTCCATTCGGTCGGAAGTCCGGTTTCGCTGCTGACGCCTGTTCCATCCGGTCCCCGAAAGCGCGGCCAGTCTTCTGCAGAACTATTCGCGGTAGTTAATATGACGCCAAGAAGCGTGAGTGAACATAGAGCTGCGGATTTATTATTCATGTTTGATTCACCATCTTTTGGCCACGATAAACACAAAAATACACGAAGATCAGGTTGATTGGCTTTTGTGGAATTTTGTGTTCTTTGTGGCTATCCATTTTATTTGTTGCGGTTTTGGCCCGGGCGTCCGGTCGGTGCTTCGTCTTCGGAGATGTAGCCATCGTTGTTTTTGTCGAATCGATCGAATCGGTCGGCCGGTCCGCGGAATTCATCTTTGGAAACCTTTCCGTCTCTATTCTGATCGGACCGCTCCATGAAGGAACCGCCTTGTTTTCCCTGGCGTTGGCCTAGCTGTCCTTGTTTGCCGCGTTCGGCCTGGCCGCCGCGACTGTTTCCGGGGAAGTGGGTTCGTCCGGATACCATTCCGGCTGTTTCATCTTTTTCGAGCCATACGGTGAATTCCTGTTCAACCGCTTCGCACCAGCCCTTTTCCTTGTTGCAGGCAAAATATTGAAGCTGAACCTTAATCGGTTTTCCCGCTTTCCAGTTTTTAACGTCCACGAGAAACTCACGCGGTTCGGTATCGGATTCCACGCTGAGTTTCGGTGCTGCGGCCATGGCGGGCGTCACTTTTACCCCACTGGCAATGATGCGATATCTCGGCGGTGTCGCCAGGTTGTTCCAGGCCGCGCCGAGTACCGGATCCTGCCGAAAGCCGAGGTAGAGCTGTCCGGTCCCGGTTCGCATCAGTTCCTGATCGGCTTCTGGCCGCAATTTGGCATAGCGATTGGCTTCGCCGTAAGCGCGGGACTGAATCTCTTTTCTGTTCGCTTCTTCGCCCCCCGCCGCGACCCGCAGCGGAACGGCCACGCCGTCGAGGCGTTTGGGCTCGATCAACATATTGGCTGTCGACGTTTTGTGGCGCCCGAACTTAGGCAGGTTCAGGTCGGCGGTTGTTGTGATTTTGTCGGAAGGCCCAACCAGGTTTGCCAGCGACTCCCGCAGACTGGAACCTCGTCCCCAGGAATCTCGGTGAACAATCTTGCCGTCGCGATCGAACACGAACTGTGAATTCGGCGTCATTGCAAAATATTGCTTCATCTCATTTTCCATCGTGTCCGTCAGCCACGGGATGGTAGTCTGCAACAGCTCTTTTGCGTGCTCAACCTGAGCAAACCGTTCCTGAATGGATGTCGGTTGCACGAAGCCCCAGTTTTCCGGGTGGGTGAGCGATTGATACAGGAAGTAAAACTGCACGCCCTTGTCGCGGTAGTCAGCTGCCACTGCTTCGATCTCCGGATATGAATTCCGGTATTCGGGACACGTGAGACATCCGCCCACAACCACTGTGTAGTCTGCATCGAAAATGCTGTTGGCTGCGACCAGCTTACGGTTGGTATCGTATAGTTTCAGAGAATCCGGCAACGCCGAGCCGATGGGGAACTTCTCTTTGAACTCCGTGTCGCGCGCGCGCACTTTGTCACGAGGCCGGCTGTTCTGGCTGCTGCGAGCTGTCTGTGTGCCACCGCCGCGTTGTCCGGTGGTCATGCTCTGGCGCTGGCCCCGGGCCTGACTCGGCTGCTGGTCCGGTTTGCCGCGTTTCTGTCGAGTTGGTTCTTTGGCGACGGGGGCATCGACTGCTGTAACGTCTCCGCCACGCACGAGGCGAACCATATTTTCGATGCGGATGACATCGCCCTGCGGACCGCGGCCGTGCGGGAAGCGGGAGGCATCGCCCACTTTGGGGTCGGAGCGCTGGGAGCCGGCTCCATGCACATCCAGTAGAGTGTATTCACCGGTGCGGCGATCCTGCATGAAACCCAGCGAGCGGCCGAAGGCGAAATAGACGGCGGTGTCGGTGCTTCTGGAACCAATGTGTGTGCTGCTGCTCCAGTAGTGAGCATAATCTTTTTTTCCGCCTTCGTTGGTGATTTCCGAACATTGGAACACCGGGTCGATGGCGGCGGAGTCGGTGGTGTCGGGCGAGCGGGTGTAGTCAATAATGCTCTGGAGCTCCTTGGCATTGGGCAGGCGCCAGTCGGAGTGGCCGGCGAATTCCATCCCTTCCGCATATTCCAGTGCACTCGGCCAGTCGAGGCCTTTCCCGCTGTCGGCTTTCATCCAGGTCAGGCCGGTGGCTTCGTCGGTGATGGTGCCGTCGCCGTTGTTTTTAAATTTGTTAACTCCATAGTCCGAAGCGCCGCGGACATAGAGCACATAGAAGGTTTTCTTCCCGCGGCCCCGCGGATCTTCGATGCCGTAGCCTTTGATCCGGCCGTCGGCAAAGTTGACGCCGAACATCGTTTCAGCTCCGCGCATGGTGGTGCTGACATATTTGGTGGAGGTGGCAAACTGGGAGTCGATGATGCGATCGCCGTCTTCCTCTTTCCCATAGGTGAACTTGAATATCGAATCGTCGATGAAAGGCTTGAGTCCGGTGGTGTCGGTTCTCATCGGGTCGGGATCGGTTCCATTGAGCTGGATCAGAGAATAGAGTTCCTTGATCGTCGGCAGGCGCCAGTCGGAGTGTCCACCGGTTTTGCATTTGGATGCATTTTTGACCGCGTCGTCGAACGTCATTTTTCTGCCCGGATCCTGCGTCCACATCAGGCCGGTCACCTGATCGGTAACCGTTCCGTCGCCGTTATCCTTATACGATGGGGCATTGGCGGAATAGTGGGCATCCTGACCTTTGTCGTTGCCGTATGCAAAGGTCTGTCCGGTATCAACAACAGGATAGGGGACGGCGAGTGCACCGCTTGAGAGGGCGGCTGAGATAAGCATGATAGTTGTTTTCACGAGTGACTCCTTTTCGATTCGTTGCACATTAAACAAATAAGGTGGGAATTAATTGCCTATGAGATTATTACAGTGTTGTCATTTTGCGGGTGTGATGGCGGCGGTTGCTTTATCTTTGTTTTCCAGCTCAGCTTCCCCGGTTGTCGGCAGGGTGCCGCCGAGGGTGGTTACAATGGTTTCCAATGATTGGAAAAGTCCGGCGCGTCCGTCCTGCGGAAGGTGTTTCTGCAGACGGGCTTCAATACGGTCCCAGGCCGCCTGAATTTCGCTGCAGGCGGTTGTGCCGGCGGGGGTCAGGGAGACCACCTGGGCCCGGTTTGTTTTGGGGTCGGTTTTCCGCTTAATCAGTTTTTTCTGCTCCAGCGGTTTGAGCATGTTGGTGATGGTGGAGGGCTTGACGTCCATCTGTCGTGCCAGAGCAGCCTGGGTGATTCCGGATGTTCGCTGGATATTTATAAGGATGCGCCCCTGCCCGTGGTGCAGACCACTGGAAGCCAGCTCTTCTTCGATGGCCCGTTCCAGCAGGCGACCGTTATGCATTAAAATGTGCAGTAGCGTTTTCTTCATATGTGCGCTCCGTTATTAGCAACATAATACCAACGGGGGGGCCGGTTGAAAAATTGTGCCGAAATTTTTCTTTTTTAAACGGGGTGATTTTGTCTGGCCGTATTGAATCCTTCGAGTTTCATTCTGTTTACAACGGTTTTGTTCCATTCTGTGGATCAGTTGTCTCAAGGTAAATCCAGATGCACGATCGTCAATTTGGATTTACCTTTATTGGGGGCGGGAACCGAGGTGTCCGGGATCGCTAAGCTTCGGGGAGGAGCCGGGTTCTATAAGTCAGCGGCTGAGATTCATCTGTGCTAATTGTTCTGCATAAATTCACTTGGCTAAGGCTTGTTTAGCGAAATTGTAAATTTATATGCAATAATCGGACGGAGTTGTTAGTTGGCTAAGAACGTGCCGGTTCGGGCGATGAATAATGAAGGATGCTGGAATATGAAAAAACAAAACGTACGTTGGCTGGTGGCAGCGGCAATAAGTTTTCTGACGATGGCCGGCTCAGCGGCCCAACGAAATATCTTAGTGATTATTGCGGATGACATCGGGCTGGACAGCCTGTCGCATTGGAACAGTGATGCGAGTGCCAGCTTCCCGCCGGTTCCAACCCTTGGAACATTGGCTGAGCGGGGGATTACATTTTCGCAGGCGTATGCAAACCCGACGTGCTCGCCAACCCGGGCCTCGATATTAACGGGCCGCAACGGCTGGCGCACCGGGGTGCTGAGTCCGCAGTCGGCGGATCTTCCCGATAGTGAAATAACCCTGCCCGAACTCTTTGCCGCGCAGCAGCTGGACTATCAGTTGGCCAGTTTCGGAAAGTGGCATCTCGGTGGCGGCGATACCGGCCCGAACGACATCGGCGGCTGGCCGCATTTTTCAGGATCGCTGGGTGGATCGCTGGGGTCGGTATCGCAGCCGCGCACCTATTATAACTGGACCAAGGTGGTGAATGGCGTGTCCACCTCCCTGACGGATGCGTATGCCACCAGCGAAAATGTGACCGATGCGGTGAACTGGATCGATGATCAGGGAACAAATAACTGGTTTGCCTGGATCGGATTCAACGCCGCGCATACGCCGTTTCATAAGCCGCCGACGGATCTGCATACCTATTCCCTGCCGATCGGGGCGCCGACCAATAATCCCCGCCCGCACTTCGAGGCGATGATTGAATCCATGGATACGGAGATGGGACGGCTGTTGGCGGGCCTCGACACCAACGATACGACCATTATTTTTCTGGGCGACAACGGAACGGACTCCACTGTTATACAACCGCCCTACGATATAACGGGGCGCGCCAAGGGCACACTCTATGAGGGCGGAACGCATGTGCCGATGATTGTAGCCGGCCCGGATGTGGTAGCCGGCGGGCGTACCAGTGATTCGGTGGTGCACTGCGCCGATCTGTTTGCCACGATCCTCGAGCTGGCTGGTGGAAGCCTGCCGGCGAGTGGCGGCGAGGATTCGCGCTCGCTGGTTCCAATCTTTGGAAATCAGACGTTTGCACCTTCCAATGATTGGATCCTGGTGGAGTCGGATTCCCTGCTGGGCAATACCACGACGGGTCGCGCTATTCGCAATGATCAATACAAGCTGATCCGGATCGAAGGCCGCGCGGATAAATTTTACGACATGAGCGTTGATGAGCTTGAAAGTACCAATCTGCTGAACGGATCGCTGACGGCGGCGGAACAGGCGGTTTATGATACCTTTTCCGCGCAGCTCGACAGCTGGGTAACGACGGATGTATTGGTCTATGTGGATGCGGATAATGTCGCCGGTCCGTGGGACGGGGCGTCGTGGGCATCGGCCTACACCACGGTGCAGGCCGGAATTGATGCGGCATCTTCGGCGGGCGGCGGAGCTGTCTGGGTGGCAGAGGGAACCTATCTGCCTACTACTGGTTCGGATCGCACCGCCAGTTTTTCGATGGCGGGGAATGTGGATCTCTATGGCGGGTTTGCCGGCATGGAATCCGAGCTGGTTCAGCGCGATCCGTCGGCGTATGCCAGCATTCTAAGCGGCGACATCGGTGTGTCAGGTGTGGATGCTGATAACAGCTATCATGTGATAGTCGGCGCGAGCGACGCCACGCTGGATGGCTTTACCATTCGGGACGGGCAGGCAGATGGCGCCCGGCAAAACCAACACGGCGGAGGCCTCTATTGTGTGGATGAAATATCGCCGACCGTTGTTCAGTGCACGTTTACAGCAAACGTTGCCGGCGAAGGGGCCGGGGTTTATGCCTATAACGCGTCGTCATCCGATTTTACGGACTGTGCATTTGTCGGCAACACCGCCAACCGGGGTGGGGCGCTGCTGCTGCGCAACGGGTGCAGCGGATCCTTTTCCAACTGCACCTTCTCGGAAAATGCGGCCGCCTGGGCGGGCGGCGCGATCTATGCGGACTACGGCTCTTCGCCGACGTTTTCTGATTGTGTGTTCTCCAACAATTCAACCGCAGGAAAGGGCGGGGCCTTCTTCACCGACGACCTCGCTTCGCAGGTCGGTATATCCTCGCCGGTGTTTGTGGATTGTTCTTTCAATGGGAACAGCGCGACCTATCGCGGCGGAGGTATTTATAACTTTGACGGCAGTGAAACGTCGGTGACCGATTCTACCTTTACGGGGAACTCGGCCGGCATCGGTGGCGGAGCCATTGCGAACGATCTTAATTCAGAGCTGACGCTGAGCGGGGTGACCTATTCGGGGAACCATTCGACGAGCGGCGCGGCCGATGTGGATTCAGATAGTACTTCCGTGGTGCAATAAGGAGATGTCGATGAAATCAGGAATCATTTTTTCAATCGGTTTTTTTGTGGTCTGGGCCTCAGTTGCGCAGGCGGTGGTATTTGTGGATGGAAGCAATGCCGGTGCGGCGGATGGGAGCTCGTGGGTGACCGCCTATCTCACGGTCCAGGCGGGCATCGATGCCGCAGAGGCAGGCGGAGATGATTCGGTGTGGGTGGCGGCCGGAACCTATAAGCCCACCACCGGAACAGATCGGTTTGCTACTTTTGAGCTGAAAAGCGGCATTACGGTCTATGGCGGGTTTTCGGGAAATGAAAGCTCCCTTGTGGAGCGCGACTGGGTGCTGAATGTCACGGTATTGAGCGGCGACATCGGTACGGCCGGAGTGGCGAACGATAATGCCTATCATGTGGTCTCCTGTACGAATGCGATCGGCGCGGTGATGGATGGCTTTACCATTCAGGACGGCTATGCTGACGGCCCGAATATGGGAACGGGCGGCAGCTCGGGGCAGAACTCGACCAGTGCCGAGGCCATTGTTTCGGGCATTAACCATTCAGCGGGCGGCGGCATCATTCATTTTCAGGCTGCAGCAACGGTGCGGAATTGTGTTATCTCGAACAACTTCGCGAAAAAAGCGGGCGGAGCCTATAATATGGTGAGCACCGTTCCAAGGGGAAGCGACAGCGACCCGAACCCCTATTATGAAAACTGTACCTTTATCAACAACACCGCCAGCAAGCGCGGCGGTGCGGTTCAGAACGATGTTGCCACGCATCCGACCTTTGTAAACTGCCGATTCTACGACAATGTCTGCGACGCCAAAGGCGGCGGTATGTATAACGATTTCTACTGTTCGCCCTTTCTGACCAACTGCGTATTTGCCGGGAACTATTCCATTATGGCGGGGGCGCTGGGGAATGACGGAACGTCTTCGCCGACGCTCAGCCACTGCGTCTTTGCCAACAACGAGGCGTGGGATAAAGGCGCGGCCATCTATAACGGGTCGCACAGCGCCACTGCTCCGGCGAATCTGCCCACGATCATTAACTGCATTTCCTACGGCAATAAAATCACCACGGCTCCCGGTCCGGCTGATCTCGAGGTCTGGCACGATAACTTTGCCGACATTACCTACAGCATAATTGAAGAGGGCTATGCCGGGATTGGAAACCTGTCTTCTGACCCTCGCTTTGCTGATGTTGAGAATTATGACGTCACCTTACTGAACGGCTCGCCCGCCATCGATGCGGGCCATAATGCCGGAAGCGGTTCGGTTGATATCGATGGTCTTCCGCGTCCGCTCGACGGTGATAACGACGGCTCCGCGCTTGTTGATATGGGTGCACATGAAGTGCTCAACGCGGCTTCCGATACGGATGGCGATGGCATGCTGGATGAGTGGGAAACCGAATATGGCTTCAGTCCCGTTGCCGCAGAAGACGGACTCGCAGATAGCGATGGCGACGGCATCGCTGATGCCGGCGAATCGATTGCGGACACCAATCCGTTCGATACCAACTCGCTCTTTATGATCACTGCTTTTGATAATGAATCGGGAACGAACCGGATTGCGGCAACGGCTTCAGAGCGGCGCCAATACAGCCTGCTCTATAGCACAAATCTGGTGACGGGCAACTGGACGGCTGATTCGAACCAGCTCGACCGGGCCGGTTCTGCCGACGGTGTGGAGTTTTCGCACCTTCCCGAAACCGACCCCTTGTTTTACAAGGTTCAAGTCAGCGTGCCTTGATTGGGTTTTATTTGCCGGAGGTTTGACCCATCGCGGTGTCGTAGGCGACGTAGCGGCTCATGATTTTGCGGACGTAGCCGATGATTTCTTCGCTGCGGCAATAGCCGTACTTTGCCCGTTTGGCATAATAATCTTCAGAGAGCAGGGCATAGGCCTGGTCGACGTTGTCGGTCCAGACATTGGGATCTTTACCCTGCTGTTCAGCAAGCTTGCGGGCATCGATGAGATGACCATATCCGCCATTATAGGAGGCGAGGGCAAAGCAGGTGGTGTTGAGGACATCCACTTCGTCCGGGACACGCTGGTATTGTTTCTTCAGGTAATAGGTGCCGCCGCGGATGTTGTCGTCCGGATCGAAGGGTTTTTTAACACCGACTTCTTCGGCCGTGGCGGGCATCAGTTGCATCAGTCCTTGTGCGCCGCACCAGGAAACGGCATCGGGCTTGAAGCTGCTTTCCTGAAACATCAGGGAGCAGATCATGGTCCAGGGGAATTCGTAGGTGGCGGCATGCTTTTTCACCAGGTCATCGTAGGGCGAAATCTGATTCTTTCCGGTCGGTTTGAATTTGGTGTTTAAAGACGTGTTGTGGGCCTGATGAAAGTAGCGGTTGTAAATGGTATTAAAGGTCGTGCCACCAAGTTCTTTGCTGAAGAATGCATTTACCGCATCTCTCAGGTCTGGCTGGTTGCTGCGGGCCACCCAGCCATAACTCCGTATCAGAGGCAGTGTGATCACCGGCTTCAGACTCTCTTTCATGCGAAGGCTTTGGCTGAGGATCGTTTGGTCGGCACAGGTGAGGTCGTATTCTCCCGTGGCGACCTTGTTAAGAATCTCAAAGGTTTCTTCGCTCTCGGGGACCAGTCCGATTTTAAACCTCAGCTTTTTCTTTTTCCGGAGATTCTGGAGTGCCTCATAGTAGGAACTGGATTCCCGGACATAGATGGTGCGGCCGTTTAAATCTTCCAGGTTTTGGATCGAGTTGTCTTTCGCGCGCGAAACGATTTCCTCATGGTGTTGGCCATAGCGGTGGCAGAACTCAAGGTCGTGTTGATTGTTAAAACGTTTAGGAGTCATGGTGACGGTTGCTGCAATCAGGTCTGCGCGCCCTTCTTTCAGCCATTTCCCCATTTCGTTCCAGTGATCCGGAACAATGACGATTACTTCCAGGCCGTGCTTTTTGGCAAAGCGCTGGACCAGCTCATATTCGAAACCCATTAACTGGCCGCGATGCATAAAGTAGCACGCCGGATTGTTGCGGGTCAGTACACGGATGAACCCGCGCTCTTTAATTTTGTCCAGATCGATCTGCAGGCCCTGTTGATTCAGCTGCTCCATATTGCGGGGGAGAGAGTCTAATTCTCCAAGGGCTGGAAAAACCAAGGCGGCAAGAGCAAAAATGAGTCGTTTTTTCATTGGTTTATTCCTGTGACATGCCGGCGAGGGCTTCGAGTTTTTTCAGGGCGGCGCCGGAATCGATCGATTCCTCTGCCAAAGCAATCCCGTCCTTCGGATTATCGGCTTTGCCGCCGGCCATGATGGAAAAGGCGGCGTTGAGCAGGACAATATCGCGTTTCGGCCCTTTTTCACCCTTCAGGATGCTCATGGTGATTTCAGCGTTTTCAGTCGGTTCTCCGCCGGCGAGGTCGGCAGTTCCAACCATCGGAAGTCCGAGGCCGGTGGGCTGAACTTCATAGGACTCCACTTTGCCGCGCCGGATTTCGGTGACCATGGTGGTGGTGGTGGTCGTAAACTCATCGAGACCATCGTTGCCGTGCACGATAAACTGATAGTCCATTTCCAGCTGGGCGCAGGCATCGGACACAATCGGAACGAGCTCGGGTTTAAAGACGCCCATGACGCCCCGTTTAACACCGGCCGGATTGCAGAGCGGGCCGAGAATATTAAAGATGCTCCAGATGCCCAGCTCGCGGCGCGGGCCGACGACGTGTTTCATGGCCGGGTGCAGGCCGGGCGCAAACAGGAAGGCGACGCCGAGTTCGTTCAGGCACTCTTCCATGCGCTGCGGGGTATATTGAATGTTGACGCCGAGGGCATCGAGTACATTGGCCGCGCCGGATTTACTGGAGACACCGTAGGAACCGTGCTTGGCCACGGTCACGCCGGCACCGGCGATCACGAAGGTCGAGGTGGTGGAAATATTAAAGGTGTTTGCGCAATCGCCGCCGGTTCCGACAATATCGACCGCGTTCGGGTCATCGCATTTAATTTTTGTGGCGTTGGCCCGCATGACTTCCGCGCAGCCGGCGATGGTTTCCGGCGTTTCGCCGGTAAGCCGGAGGCCGGTAATGAAGGCGCCGATCTGTGCTTCAGAGGCTTCGCCCGACATGATGGCTTTCATGGCTTCCGCGGCTTCGGCCCGCGAAAGGGTTTCGTTGCTGACGAGTTTGGCAATGGCTTCTTTAATCATCCTGAGCTCCCTGAAATTTCCAATGGTTGGAAACGATAAAGAAGGGAGCGCAGGAATGGAAGGCTGTAGGGGAGGGTTTTTTCCCGGCAATAAAAACCGTATCGTGACGTTGAGTATAGAGCATGAGACTGGAGGGGCTGGAAAATGAAGGTGTATCGCAAGTCGATCTCGGTGTCCGCAGCAGTTGTTGCATCGACCATATTTCTTGCAGCAAGTGCGGCCGCATTTATTGTGCATACCAATGATACCCTGTATTTATCATGGTCCGGGGAATCAAATGTCTCCTACAAGGTGGAGCATAAACTGGAAATGGATGGAATTGCCTGGAGTAATGCTTCCCCTGCGATTATTGGAACGGGCGAGATGGTTCTGCATCCTGTAACCAACAGCGTGGGAGAACCTTTTCCGAAGCAGGCCTTCTTCCGGTTGGACAAAAACTATCCCGATGCCGCCGGTTCTTCAATTCAGGACATGTTGACCCCGGTGTTTTACAGCGCGCTGACAAATGCGCCTTTCCGGGCGGAAGTGAATCGCTTTGCCTACTATGCAGGCCGGGAACAATTCCATCATCCCCTTGAGAATCCTGCCGGGGAAGTACCTTCGTTTTCTGCACCGGGCTGGGGCGAGTTCGGGGCGACCAAGCCGGTGCGGGGGGATCCGCAGTCCTATCATCCAGCCTCGGATCTGTATGTGAGCAGCGGGGAGACGAATGTGCAGCTATACGCAGCCCACAGCGGTGTGATTTCGGTCTATCGCGATGCGGATAAATACCGGCATTACCTCGCAATCTCGAAGGACCTCGTCGATGTTGATGGGGTAGTTGTGGGAAAGCTTTCAACACTCTATGCCCATATCGATTTGGATCTGGACGAAGCCGACGGTCTGTTGATGAATGGCCAGACCGTTGCGAAAGGTGATTTAGTTTCGCAGAATCTATACAGTGGCACCATGGGTGGCCCGCATCTCCATTTTGAGATCCGCTATTACCGCGCGGCGGATACGGGCGAGGAGGAATTTTACGGCGGTCCTTTGTATTCCGAGCCCTCTTCCGGACCATGGCTTTATGGCTATTGGGATCCGCAGGTCGGCTACGGCTTTGCCCATCCCGGTAACCATGGGCTGGTTTTTTAGTTGAGTGGATTGTGTGGGTAGGGTGCTTTCGACGAAAGCACCGCACACACGGGCGGCCTGTTTCTCCGGACGGCGCTTTCGGCGAAAGCGCCCTACCTTTAGACCCGCTTCAGCCGACACAAAAAAAGACCGCCCAACTGGACGGTCTTTGCAAAAAGCGTAACGTTTGTTTAGCAAACTTTAGCTTTTGCAGTTTCAACCACTTTGCTGAAACCTTCGGCATCGTGGATGGCGATTTCGGACAGCATTTTGCGGTTGATGGTGATGCCTGCTTTGTTACAGCCGTCGATGAAACGGCTGTAGGTGATGCCGTTCATGCGGCAGGCAGCGTTAACGCGAACGATCCACAGACGGCGGAAGTTACGTTTTTTGTGCTTACGATGTACATAGGCCATAGCCTGTGCGCGGTCGACCGCTTCAGTTGCCTGACGGAAAAGTTTACTGCGGGCACCGCGGAAACCTTTAGCGAGTTTCAGGCGGTTATTTCTTCTGCGGCGTGACGCCGGTCCATTGGTTGCTCTTGGCATGATTCAATCTCCAGCAATTAGATATAAGGAGTGATGCGCTTCATATCCGACTTGTCGACGATATCCTGGCTGCGCAGTTTCCGTTTTTGTTTACGATTCTTATTCGACAGAATGTGACTTCCGCCCATGTGATTGCGCTTTAGTTTGCCAGTTCCGGTTTTGCTAAACCGTTTGGCTGCACACTTTTTTGTTTTCATTTTAGGCATATCAATACCACCAGTTTTTTAAAATTTAAACCCATGCGAGATCGGGGAATCGCGCAAAAGAGGGTTATGTATAGGGAAAGGGCCTCAGCGAGTCCACCCTTTTTGCGGACTTTTTTTACTATATCCCCATCCCGTGTCCGTGCACCTCGCGGGTACGGATGACGGTTCCTTCTTCCGGGCGGGTGACCAGACTGCGGGGCGGGGTGCTTTTCATCAGGAAAACGTTGCCGGCCACGGTGGTTCCTTTGCCGATGACCGTATCGCCGCCCAGAATTGTGCTGTTGGAATAGACAATCACGTCGTCTTCCACGGTGGGGTGGCGCTGAATATGTTTAATCGGCCGTCCGTGTTCATCAAGCGGGAAGCTTTTGGCACCGAGGGTTACGCCCTGATAGAGCTTTACATTGTTGCCGATGTGGCAGGTTTCGCCGATGACCACGCCGGTGCCGTGGTCGATAAAGAAGCCTTTTCCAATGGTAGCGCCCGGATGAATATCAATTCCGGTGAGCGAATGGGTGTATTCACTCATAATGCGGGGAATCAGCGGGACATCCAGTTTGTAGAGCTCATGAGCAATCCGGTGCGAAGCAATGGCAACCAAACCCGGGTAGGCCAGCTTGACTTCGGCATAGCTCAGAGCGGCCGGGTCGCCGTTATAGGCCGCTTTCACATCTTCAACCAGCATCCTGCGGATTTGAGGGATGGTCTGAAGAAAGGTGTTCACAATTTCAGTAGAGGCCAGGAACAGGTTGTCGACCGGACCCTTTTTATCGTGCAGATAGGCGGCTCCCATCCAGCGGAAGGGCAGGGCCTTTTCAATTTCCTGCTCCAGAATTTCCGCTGAGTTTTTCAGCTGTTTAATGAAAAAGCTCTCAAAGCATGCCGGTTCGGGGATGTGGCGCCCGGGAAAAAGGACATCGGAAAGCAGGCGCAGGGATTCGATCACCTGATCAATTTCCGGATGCTCCCACAGCGGGCGATCCGGCAGATCAGCGTCTTCCTGGGCATAAAGCGGCACCAGTTGCGCTGCGGTTTCCTCGATTTGTTTAATTGTATTCATGAAACTTCCTTCGTTAATCGGGAACAAGCTAGCGTTGCATCGGGGGGTGGCAAAGCGAAATTTTGGTAATTCATGGAGCCGTCTTCTGTTTTAAGCCCATCTTGCGTTGTTCTTGATATAAGTTTGTTGATGCTTTATACCATTATATTCAGAGTAACAGCGGGGGTAATGATGATGAAAAAATGGGTGTGTTTAGTCGTTTCGGTACTTTGTCTATGCCGTGTGCAGGCGGAGATGAGAATCTGGTCTGATAAAAAGGGCAATACGATTGAAGCTGAGTTTATGAGCATGATGGGCAGCAAAGTGGTGCTCAAAACTCCTCAGGGTAAAACCATCAAAGTTCCGGCAGCAGGGCTGAGTGATGCGGATAAAAAGTATTTATCAGAGAATATCCCGCCGAAGATCAAAATCGAAGTGGACGTGGATAAAGATCGTGAGACCTTGTCCTCATACAGCAGTGAATACGGCACATATGGCTATGAAAGGAAGGCGCGGAAACGATTGGCTGCAACGTAACGGTTAAGAAAACGAATCGGGAAGCGTGCAGTAAAAAGTTCACAGCATATATCTATGTATTCGGGGAGAATGTTGAGTCGAAACGCTCGAGGGTGTTGGATATTGCGAAGAAAGAGTTTGATTTCAATTATTCGAAAAGTACCACTTTTAATAGCGAGCCGGTAACGCTTCAGTACGAAGATAGCAGCCACTGGGGCAAAGAGGGCTACCGCTATTCCGGCTATCTGGTGTTCGTGGTTGATGAGAAGGACCAGATTGTTAAAGTTGAATCGAATAAGGGCGGCTATGAGTCAAATATTGTGAAAATCCGGAAGGCAAAGGTGGGGAATATTCTCGATGGAAACTTCAATGTGGTCAACAATAAGAGCCGTCGTGTGTACTGAAGTTCGCTTTGAATAAGATGAAAGGCCGGGACTGACGTGTTCCGGTTTTTTTCTATTTGGCTGAAGGCTGTTTCTCTTTTGAGAATGTAAATTTGGCTTCCATCGTTGGGGGAAGTCATGAATGATTCCGCCTCAACCAATTTTGAGGATTTGGAAATGAAATATATCAGTACACGCGGGCAGATGGAGCCCATCGAATTTCAGGATGCCGTAATGACCGGGTTGGCCCCCGACGGCGGGCTGCTTCTTCCGGAATCGCTTCCGAACATTGGAAATCAACTGGAAGCCTGGTCGAAGCTCTCTTATACCGAGCTGGCTTTCGAGGTGATCAGCCTGTTTGCCACGGATATTCCCGCGGACGATCTGAAAAAGCTGATTAATGATTCCTATGCCACGTTTGAGCACCCGGAAGTATGTCCGTCGGTCGAAGTGGGCGATTTCCAGATTCTGGAACTATTCCACGGGCCGACGCTCGCCTTCAAGGATGTGGCGCTCCAGTTCCTCGGCAACCTTTTCTCCTATATACTGGAAAACCGCGGCGGCAAGCTGAACATTCTCGGCGCCACTTCCGGCGATACCGGCAGCGCGGCCATCCACGGCGTGCGCGGCAAGCCGAACATTAATATCTTCATCATGCATCCGGAAGGGCGGACCAGCCCGCTGCAGGAAAAGCAGATGACCAGCGTGCTGGATGCCAACGTGTTCAACCTTGCGGTCGACGGCTCGTTCGACGACTGCCAGAACATCATGAAAACCACCTTCGGCGATGTACCGTTTAAAACCGGGCATTCGCTCGGTTCCGTCAACTCCGTCAACTGGGCGCGTGTGCTCGCGCAGACCGTCTACTATTTCTACTCCGCATTCCAGACCTTGGAAAAAACCGGCGCGAAAACCGTTCAGTTCTCGGTGCCGACCGGCAACTTCGGCGATATTCTCGCCGGCTATCTGGCGCAGCAGATGGGCCTGCCGATCAGCAAGCTGATTCTGGCGACCAACGAAAACGATATTCTGTCGCGCTTCTTCAACAGCGGGACCTATGGCAAAGCTGCGCCTGTTCCCACCATCAGCCCGTCGATGGATATTCAGGTGGCCAGCAACTTTGAGCGCTATCTCTTCTATAAGGTCGGCAAAGATGCCTCCGCACTGGTCGGTCTGATGAACGATTTCAGTGAAAAGGGCGCGCTTGCCGTTGAGCTGAATGAAAACGGCACGGTCGACGATCTGTTTGTGGCCGGCAAGGGCGACACGGCTTCGACGCTTGAAATTATCAAGCGCTATAAAGATGACTACGGCTATGTACTCGATCCGCACACCGCTGTCGGCGTGCTGGTTGCCGAAAAGTTCCAGAGTCCGGAAGCTCCGACCATTTGCCTCGCCACGGCCCATCCGGCCAAGTTTACGCAGGCCATCATCGATGCCACCGGCGAAGCGGTGCACCACCCGACGCTCGACGCGCTGGCCGATGCCGAAACCCGCTGCGAAACCATCGCCAACGACGTGGATCTCGTGAAGCAGTATGTCGTTAAGCATATTTAGCTGATTTCCAGTCGTTGGAAAACGTTGCATTCCGGGCGGGGTTTGCCAAAATCTCCGGCTAAATTATTGGAGAGTCGATGAAACTGCCTATATCTCTTTTTCTGGCGATTAAATACCTGAAGCCGAAGCGTTCAATGGTTTCGATCATTACCGTTTTGACGATGATGGGCATCATGCTGGGCGTGGCGGTGCTGATCGTTGTGCTCTCCGTGATGACCGGCTTTGATGATGTGCACAAGGAGCACATGATTAAACTGGATTCGCATCTGCAGATTTCCACGCGCGGTCAGTCAGCTTTTGCTCCGGAGCGCGTTCTGGACGTGCTGAAGGATATTCCGGAAGTTGAAGCGGCGGCGCCCGCCGTTGAGGGCTTTGTGATGATGACCCGCTATGGGCAGGCTGTCACGGCGGTGCTGCGCGGAATTGATCCGGAGCTGGAAAAAGATATTTCCGATATTGAGTCCTATCTGATCGATGGCGAACTGCCGACGGAAGATGAGTCGGTGGTGGTG
Organism: Pontiellaceae bacterium B12227; assembly: GCA_029432775.1. GTDB lineage: Bacteria > Verrucomicrobiota > Kiritimatiellia > Kiritimatiellales > Pontiellaceae > Pontiella. The sequence continues at coordinate 80,889 of JAROAZ010000014.1, forward strand.
GGCAGTCGTTTGGCGATGCAGCTCGGAACGCATGTGGGCGACACGTTAACGGTTTATTCGCCGCAATGTTTTGTGAGCGAAGATGAATTGCGGCTTCCTGCCGAACTGACGGTTGCGGGAATTTTTTCTGTGGATATGTATGAAGTGGACTCCAAGTTCATGATCTCCTCGCTGCCGACGGCCCGCGATGTCTTTGCGCTGGAGGCGGGTGTTCAGACGCTTCGGATCATTACTGATGACCCCTATAATGTGGAAGAAACCGGAGCGATGATCCGCGAGAAACTGGTTGCGGCCGCCCATGCGGATCAGGATCTGAATTGGTTCCGTTTTCTAACGACCCGCTCCTGGGTGGATATTCACCAGAATATGCTGAGTACGCTGGCGGTGGAAAAGAACATGATGTTTCTGCTGCTCTGCTTTATCTCTCTCGTTGCCACGTTCTGCGTGACGATTAATCTGATTACCATGGGCGTGCAGAAAACCGGCGAGATCGGGTTGCTGAAAGCCCTCGGTTTTTCATCGAGCCAGATCGTCGGAATCTTTCTCTTTCTGGGAATTATCCAGGGCGTTTTCGGGTGCATTCTCGGGGCGTTACTGGGTATTTGGATTTCGGGCAATCTCGATATGATCCTCAACTTTTTCCGGCGGTTTAATCCGAATCTGATGGCGGCCGAGTTCTATCAGTTCAGTCAGATGCCTTCGCGCACCACGCCGGAGGATGTGATGTCGGTCTGTCTGATTGTTTTGCTGTTCAGTGTTTTTGCCGGTGTTCTGCCGGCTTTCCGCGCGGCGAAAATGGAACCGGTTGATGCCCTGAGGTATGAATGAGGTTGTTGCTGACCAGTAGTCTGGCCCTCTTTTTTTCTGTTGCGGCCTTTGCGCAGGTCGACGGCGACCCGCTCTATGCCCATGTGGTCAAGAGCAACGAAACCTTCTATGCCTGGCGGCCCTTTTATTCCAGCTCAACGGAGCCGGAACGATGGCGCAAAGATTATCTCTGGCCGCTCTATACGCAGAAGGGCTTTAAGGATGAAACCTATGGCCGCGTGCTGTTTTTCGGCTATTCCACCGATTTCTCCTCCGAAACCGAGCGCGACCGGAACTGGGTCATCCCGTTCTATTTTCAAGGAACCTCGGCCCAGGGCGAAGACTATCTGGCCATTTTTCCTTTCGGTGGAACCATCTATGAATTCCTCAGTCGCGATAAAGTAACCTTTGTGCTCTTTCCGGTCTGGTACACGAGCGATATTAACGAAGTGCATTCATGGACCGTGCTGTGGCCGCTGATCTCCAGCGCGAAAGGGGATAAGGTGGACCGGTTCCGCGTGCTGCCCTTCTATGGCCGGAACACTCTTGAAGGGGAATTTGAAAAGAAATACTATGCCTGGCCGATTCTGAGTACAGTGGAGTATACCAATGACCGCAATCCGGGAGGCGGCTTTATTCTCGTTCCGTTCTACGGGCAGATTAAAACCGAGAAGGCAGATAACTATTGGGTCATTCCTCCTTTTTTCCGCTACATGGCGAGCGAAGAACAGTGGATTGTTCATGCGCCGTGGCCGTTTGTGCAACTGGCCGACGGAGTGATGAAAAAGCGGACCTTCTGGCCCTTCTATGGAAAGAAGGAGCTGGGCACGCTCAGCAGGCAATATATGATCTGGCCGATTTTATGGAATAATACAACCGCTTATGCCCATCACGAGCAGCGCCGCAAAAAGGTGGTCCCGTTCTTTCACTATCAGGCCGATGTGGTAACCAAGGCGGTCAAGGAGTATGAAACCGGCGATGTGATGTCCAGATATTGGAAACTCTGGCCTTTGATGAGCTGGGAGCGCAATGCGGAAAAGTCGCGTTTCCGAACATTGGAACTCTGGCCATTGCGCAACACGCCCGGTATTGAGCGCAACTGGGCTCCCTGGTGGACGCTGTATCGCCGCGTGAATGTCGAGGGTGAAATCGGCCATCACGTGCTCTGGGGAATCTACCGGCAGAAGAAGAGTCCGGAGCATTTTGAATGGAGCTTGCTCAAAGGCCTCGCGGGCTATAAAAATACCGAGAATAACCGTCGCTACCGTTTCCTGTTTATGTGGTTCGGCGGTGAGAAGGAGCAGCCATAGCTAAATTTTTCATAGACTACATGAGCTATCCCGTCCGTTCAGCTGAACGGGTCGGCGGGCAGGTGATTCAGCTGCTGCACAATACCGGGCACGCCATGTTCATGCTCCTCGAGGCCACCTGGTTTATCCAGTTTGCCTTCGGCAAGCGCAGCCGCCACGAAACCGTAACGCAGCTGTTTGTGACCGGTATCAAAAGTCTGGCCGTCATTTCGGTGGTAGCCATGTTTACCGGCATGATCCTTGCGTTGCAGACCGGACTGGAACTCCGTCGCTACGGGCAGGAAGTTTACATCGGCTCTGCCGTTGCGGTTTCGATGATCCGGGAAATGGGCCCGTTCATGACCGGGCTGATCATTGCGGCCAGTGTGGGCTCCGCCATCGCCGCCCAGTTGGGCACCATGACCGTTTCCGAGGAAATTGCCGCGCTGGAAGTGATGAGCATCAACCCCAACCGTTTTCTGGTGATGCCGCGTCTGGTTGCGCTGACCCTCATGATGCCGGTGTTGACGGTGTATACCAATATTCTCGGCATCATGGGCGGTGCCATTGTCGGAGCCACGCAGCTCGGGGTTTCGGTTACATCCTACATGAATAATGCCACCGAGTTCGCCACGAACAAAGATCTCTATGTCGGGCTCTTTAAAGCATTCATCTTCGGCATCATCATTACAACGGTTTCCTGCCATCAGGGTTTCATGACCCGGGAAGGTGCGGTCGGCGTCGGCAAGGCCACGCGGCGCTCGGTGATTATTTCTTTCCTGGTTATTCTGGTGGTGGGCTACATGGTTACGAGGATGTTCTATATATGATCCGCTTCGATAAAGTAACCAAAGTGCTCGGGCGTAAAACCGTGCTGGATAACGTCAGCTTCGAAGTCGGCGAAGGTGAAACGTTTGTCATTGTCGGCCTTTCGGGGGCCGGGAAAAGCGTTACACTCAAGCATATGATCCGCCTGATGCTCCCGGACTCCGGCACCGTTTCCATCGACGGGGAAGCGATCAATCTGCTGGGCCGCGGGGCACTTCGCGAGGTTCGCTCCAAGTTCGGTGTGCTGTTCCAGAGTGCGGCTCTGCTGCAGTGGATGAACGTGCGCGACAACGTGGCGCTGCCGCTGCGCGAGCATACCAAAATGCCGGAAGAGGAGATCATCAGCCGGGTCAACGAAAAACTTGAATTGCTCAGTCTAGATGACGCCGGGGACAAATTCCCATCGGATATCTCCGGCGGCATGCAGAAACGCGCCGGGCTGGCCCGTGCCATTATCATGGATCCGAAGATTGTGCTCTACGACGAACCAACCTCCGGGCTCGACCCGGTGACGTCCCGACGAATTGATGATTTAATCGTGAATATGCGCAAGCGACTGGGTATAACCAGTGTGGTTGTCACGCACGACCTGCATAGTGCCCTGGCCATCGGTTCGCGGATCATGATGCTGCATCAGGGGCAGATTGTGGAGAATGCGCCGCCGGCCGGGTTTATTAAATCGAAGAATGAAACCGTACAGAGTTTTCTCGAATCGCAATACATTACAAAAAAAGGTAAATGGGAAGAGTTGAGCCATGAATAAATTCGGACGCGAAGTCAGCATTGAGATTCTGGTGGGTCTATTCATGTTCATCGTCCTCATTGCTTTGGGTATTTTCACGATCGTGCTGAGCCGTGAAAAAATGTGGAGCGACAGCTATCAGTATGAATTTGTTTTCACCGAAGTCGGCGGACTGCGGGAAGGCGATGCCGTCTATCTGCGCGGCATGAATGTGGGGCGTGTAAAACAAACCACGCTGGAAGACAGCCGGGTACATGTCTACGTTACACTGGATCTGCCGATCAACCTGCGCCATGGCTATAAGGTCGACGTGGTTGATGCTTCGATGCTTGGAGGAAAATACCTGAAGGTCTACGAGGGGCCGGAAGGCGCTCCCGCGCTCGGAGAAAACGTGACCATTCTCGGTTCAAAGCCGGTAGATATGATTCAGGAATTGGCGCAGGCGGTTGCCGGCTTTCAGGATATGATCGACGCGGTTGCTGAAGGCGAAGGCACGCTGGGTAAGCTGCTGAAGGATGAGACGATGTATAACAATATGCTGGAGATCAGCGACGATCTGAAGCTGGTGTCCGATAAGGTGGCAAAAGGTGAAGGCACGGTTGGGAAACTGCTGATGGATGATGCCGTTTATAACGATGCCGCGTCAGTGATGGCCAACCTTCGCGGTGTTTCGGACCGTCTTGCTTCCGGAGAAGGCACGCTCGGTAAGCTGCTCTATGAAGATGCCACGCTGTACGATAATATGGATGCCACCATGGTGGCGGTGCGCGACATTGCGGAAACCATTAATGAAGGTGAAGGCACCATCGGCAAGCTGGTGCGCGATGCCAAGCTCTATGACGAGGCTGCACTGCTCGTTGAAGATGTCCGCGCCGCGGTGGATGACCTGCGCGAAGCCTCGCCGATTACTTCCTTCGGAAGTGTCATGTTCGGGGCCTTCTAACGGGCGTAAAAATGACCGTTCCAAGGGTTGGAAACAACGAGGTTCAATGTCCGCACTGCGGAGTTGCTGCAGAGTCCGGCCCACGCTGTTCCCACTGCGGCATGTTGCTGAAAAAGCGAGCCGGCCGAAAGCGTGTTCGGATTGCCGTCCTGCTTTTTACCGTGCTCTTGCTGTGCATCCTGCAGTTTTGTGCCGCGCAGCGGGAACCTTCGCTGATTTCCTGCGGCGACATCAATCCGCTCATGAATTTTCAGGTTGTGCGGGTGGAAGGAACGCTCGAAACCCCGGCGCGGAAGCTGGCCAACGGCACCATGCTCTACACGGTCAACGACGGAACCGGAATGCTGGCCGTTTTCTCAAGTGAAATGCCGGCCGGATCTTTTCCAAAGGTTGGAAGCCGGGTGGCGGCCGTCGGAAACCTGAGCGTTGGCGTTGGGAACCAAATCCGGATGCAGGCCCGGTCAGTTGAGCTGCTGGAAGCCCCGCCCATTGAAAATTATATCTCCGAGTTCCACCTTTCCGAAATTACGACAGATTTGCTGGATGTGCAGATGACCGTGTTCGGGACCGTTTCCAGAGTTTGGAAACCGGAACCGGGCTCCCGGGCTCCGCACAGAATTATTCTGGAAGACCCGAGTGGAACGCTGGAGGTGGTGCACTGGCTGAAAGATCCGCCCGAGGTGGCCGAAGGCGATGCACTCCAAATAAACGGGCGGGTGACTCAATATAACGGGAAGCTGCAGCTGAAGGTCTGGAAGGCCGACGCCATCCGGCCGGTGGTAGAGGATGCCGGCCCGTCGCAATGGGTCAGCATTGGAGACATCACCCCCGAAATGGAAGGTCGGTGGGTGATCGCGGAGGGGATGCTGGGGGAACCGCGCTCCATCCCGGGCGGGGTGATCTATCCCTTCGCCGATAAAACCGGAACCATTCTGGCACTGTTCTGGGATAAGCGGATTTCGGGCGAAGAGCGCGACGCGCTGGACGAAGGGGTCCGCATTCGCCTGGAAGGCGAGGTGGTGCTCTATAACGGGGTGCTCGAGCTGGTCCCGCGTGACGTCGGCGGATTCCGGCCGTTAGACTAAGCCTGATAGTGGGCCTTGATCCAGTCCAGCGCTTCATCCTTGGACTTGAAACGGTCTTCCATCTGCGCCTCGTAGGTTTCCTTGAGGATCCTGCCGATCAGCCGGCCTTCACCAATGCCCATTTCAATCAGGTCGCGGCCGTTGATCCATGGCTCGGGCAGAATCGGTTCGTTGGCCATTTGTTCCTGATAGCCGCGGACGAAGTCGAAATTATCCAGCATGCGGTGCGAGCCCAGACAGTCGAGCCGATGCAGCTCCATCTCCAGATCAAAGGTTGCTGCACCAATCAGCTGGCGCAGCTTGGAAGCGCGCATGTTCTGCACATCCATAAAACGCATGTGCCCGCCGATGGCCGCTTTGATATTTTTCTTTTCGGTGTTGGGGAACTTCAGCCGGATCAGAATCTGTTCCGCCATTTCCGCGCCGACCGAAGCATGTCCATCGAACCGAATGCGGTCTTTTCCATCGGTACCGGGTCCAATTGAAGCGGTTGGAGGTTTGCCGACATCGTGCAGCAGAACGGTATAAGCGATTTCTCTGGGGGAATAACTTGGTTCGTCGGGCCGGTCTTCGTTCATCAGGTCGAGCATCATGCAGGTGTGTTCAAACACATCGCCCTCCGGATGGAACTGCGGCGGCTGCTGCTGTCCAACCATTGGAACCAGTTCCGGCAGGGTATACTGCATCAGCCCGAGTTCGTGCAGGTGCTTGAGGGCCTGGCCTGGTTTGGCGCTGTCGGTCAGGATGCGGGTCAGTTCGGCCTCAATCCGTTCGGCGCTGATCTTTTCAATCAGGTGGGCCATGTTCCGGATTGCCTTTTCGGTTTCGGGGTCGAGGGCAAAGCCCAGGTTATGGGCAAATCGCACCGCACGCAGCATGCGCAGATGGTCTTCCCTGAACCGCTCTTCAGGCTTGCCGATGGCCGTGACAATCCGGAGCTGAAGGTCCCGTTGGCCGTGCACATAGTCATGCAGCTGTTCTTTTACCGGATCGTAGAACATGCCGTTAATGGTGAAGTCGCGGCGCAGGGCATCTTCTTTCGCTGCGGAAAACATAATGGTTTCCGGGTGGCGACCGTCGAGCGTGCCGACCTCTTCGCGAAAAGTGGCGACTTCAACCATGTCGTTGCCTTCCACCACAGCAATCACACCGAAGGCTTTGCCGATCGGCAGAGTTTTCGGAAAGAGCTCTTCGACTTCTTCCGGATAGGCATCGGTGGCCACATCATAATCTTTCGGCGTGCGCCCCAGCAGGTCGTCGCGCACACAACCGCCGGCGAACAGGGCAATATAGCCTTGCTTCTGAAGGGTTTGAATAATCTTCAGGGCCGTATCTTTCTGGGAGTCTATTTTACTCATAAATTCTTTTACCGTGGTATTAATGAACTATAGTTTCACCAACGTGTCGAAGGAAACATTAAATAGGAATCCTCGAAATGAAGAAAATTGTACCCGTATTTTTGCTGTTTACTGTTTTACTGCTCTCCTCGTTCGGCCAGTTTGGCGACCCGTTCGGAGTTGAAGTCAATCTGGAAGGCGATCAGGTGAAGGTCGATGTCACCGTTCCGCCGGAACATTATCTTTATGCGGATCATTTTACGGTCACTGATGCGCTCGGCAATGAGCAGCAGGCTTCTACGCTGCCGCCGACTCAAAGCATCACCGATCCCAACTCGGGAAAGCCCAAACCGGTGTTTGCCGAAAACTTCAGTGCGCTGTTTTCGTGGGCGCCACAGGGCGAGGGGGCCGCAGCCATTCATGTAAAATACTGGGGTTGCAATGATGAGGTCTGCTTTATTCCACAGAACAAGGTGGTGGAGCTTGCAGGACATTCGCTGGTGCCGGAGGTTTCAAGTTCTGAATCTGTTTCCAGTGATTGGAAAACCGAACTGGAAAATTTTGAAGTGACGGCGGTGCACTCCGGCGGATTGAATGCCGAAGATTTTCTGGCGTTTATCGGTCAGGAGGGAGGCGTTACTGAAGGGGAGAAGGTTGGTCTGTTTAAACTGTTTCTGACGGACCCGGTTGCCTTTGTCCGGGAGTCCGGTTTTTTGCTGGCCATCATTTTTATTCTGGTCGGTGGACTTGCGCTGAATCTGACGCCGTGCGTATTGCCGATGATTCCGATCAATCTGGCCATTATCGGGGCCGGAGCGCAGGCCGGTTCAAAAGGGCGCGGTTTTGCGTTGGGCGCCACCTACGGGCTGGGTATTGCGCTCGTATACGGGCTGCTCGGCGTCATTGTGGTGCTGACAGGATCGCAATTTGGAACCATTCAGGCCAATCCCTGGTTTAATCTGGGTATTGCCGTCATATTTGTGGTGCTCGCGTTGGCGATGTTCGATGTATTCCATATCGATTTTTCCCGCTTCCAGTCGAAGATGGGCGGCGGCGAGCAAAAGCAGGGCAGTTTTGCTGTGGCGTTGATGATGGGGGCCGTTGCGGCGCTGCTGGCCGGTGCCTGCGTGGCACCAGTGGTGATTGCGGTGCTCCTGCTGGCTGCAAATATCTATGAAATCAACACGGTTGCAGGATTGGCGCTACCCTTTGTGCTGGGGCTGGGAATGGCATTGCCGTGGCCTTTTGCGGGGGCTGGGCTCTCGTTTCTTCCAAAGCCTGGAAAATGGATGGAATATGTGAAATATGGCTTCGGTGTGCTGATCATCGCGTTTGCGTTTTATTACGGAGTTCTGAGCTACCGAGCTTTCCGTCCGGTTGAAGTGACCAGCGGGATTGATGGACGCACCAATGCCGGTTTTGCTGACACGCTTCAGCAGGCCCGGAAGGGGGGCAGGCCGGTTGTGATTGATTTCACCGCAAGCTGGTGCAAGAACTGTGCGGTCATGGAAAAAACCACGTTTAAGGATAGCCTCGTCATTGCGGCCCTTGAGGACTTTGAGTTCATCAAATATGTTGCTGAAGATCCGGATAATGCCAATACAAAGGCGGTGATGCAGCACTTCGGGGCGCAGGGGCTGCCTACGCTCGTACTGCTGAATGCAAAATAAAAAAACGGCGGTCGAGCTGAGCTCGATCGCCGGACAGATGTCGAATATGAAGGGCGGCTGAACGAGCCGCCCTTTCGTTTTTGCCGTCGGCTTATTTCAGCATGCCGTTACGGTGGAGATCGCGGGTTACAGCTTTAATGATGATGCCCATGTTCTCCAGGTCAGAGCGGTCGTCAAAAATGCTCTTGCGGCCACTCCAGACCAACTTCTTCGATTCCACATCATAGATGTTGGTTTCGAGGAAAAATTCCATGTAGCTGCTGACTGTGGCCGTGTTGGCGCTCAGCGTGTAACCGAAGTTATAATAGCCGTAGTAATCGTTGTTATAGGGGGAGGCCGTATAGCCGATGCCGACGAGCTCATCGCGGTTCTTACCGTCGATCACGTGGGTCATGATCAGGGTCTTGACCTGATTCTCTTTGAGCAGGGCTTCCAGCGCCTCCTTTTCAATTTTTCCAACCGCATCCTGGCTGGCGTGCAGCGAGCCGGCCGGGACGTAGGCCAGCAGTTCATTCACGAACAGGGCTTCATATTGCCGGCAGAGCGTTTCGCTGTCGGCCATAGCCAGCACCATGGTTTTTCCCAGGGTATGGTTTTTAAATTCGGGATTGCTCCACGACTGCTGCTTGCCGCTGCGCATTTGGCAGGAGGAGAGCACGCAGGCCAGGGCTGCGGCGAAGAGAGGGGCCATTATTCTGTTAGTCATTGTAGTCCGATCCACTTATTGATTGAGGGAGATATAATCGATTTCCTGAAAATCCGCCACTTCCTTCAGCCAGACCTCCTGCACAAAGGCGACATGTTCGGGGTGCGTGTTATAGCCGTCATAGGCCGCCTGATCCGCAAACTCCATGGAAAGGCCATAGTCGAATTCGTTTTTCGGGCTGACTTCTTCCAGTATCTGATAATTTCCAACCCCTGGAATCGAGGAAAGTGCCGCTGCTTTGGTCAGGAAGACCTGTTCGGCGTCCGATCCTTTATCGTGTTTGAGTTTAAAGAAAACGGAATGCGTAATCATGGATTGGTCCTCAGTTGGGGTTGATGTGGTGGTGCAGCCGGCGATCAGGCAGGCCGCCGCCAACGCAATTACAGTTTGTTTGAGCATGGTTTGTCCCTTTCAGTTAATCGTCAGAGAGTATTGAAAACAGAAATCCGGTGCAAACACGGAGTGGTCCGGTTTGAGGAGGGGCGGTTGTCATAAATAATTAATAAAAAGCCGGGAGCAGATGCGAAGCGCGGGCTTAAACTGCGTCCGCATCCTTGTCGGCCAATTTTCTGCACATATATACCACATGTCTGGGATCTGGCTGGTCGCGCTCCATGATAATGAATTCGCATCCGCATTGTTCCATTATCCGTAGATATTCAAGGTAATGCAGTGAGCCGTATTCAAATCCCACTCCGTTCATATCTTCGCCGATGATATCACCATGCGTATGACTGCCGGTAAACAACAACACGCCATCAGGGGAGAGGAGGCCACACAGCTTCTCAATAATCGGTTTCTGTTGGGCGCAGGGCGCATGAAATATGCTGTCCCATGCAATAATCAGGTCAAAACGTTCTGCTGATTTCCAGGAAAGGAGATCTGTATGTATGAAGTGGACATCGCGGTGTTTTTTCTGTGCAAGGCGGATCATCCCTTCAGATACATCAAGCGCCGTCAGCGAGAATCCGGCGGAGAGGATCGAGTTGATGATGCGGCCGCCGCTGCCGCAACCGACATCCAGGGCACTCCCTTTGTTCTGAACTCTTTGAATGGCCCGTTCCACATACTCAACTCCGTATTTCGAGTCTTTGATGCCGTTGTCCCACCATTCAGCTATCCGGGAGTAATGTTCTCCGAGTGTTTGTGAATCCATATTCTTTCTCTGATGTGCTGGATGAGTTTCCTGAATCAAACGGATTAATGAAACCGCGAACACAAACAATTGTTCGGGGCCGCTATTTTTCTATTTCATCTAAATGAAAAACACGCTTCAAAATCATAAACTCTCTTACTGTTGCAACCTTCCGGTAGCTGATGCTCAGTGGAATAATGAATGCCGAACCAAGAATAACAATGCCAGACAGCACGGCAGGATATTCCCGGATGAATGGCTGTAAGCTGAGAACCAGCATCAGCATGACAATGGCGAACATTGTGCCGTAGATCCCTTCGGCGCCTCGGGTTGCAACTGCCAGGTCTGTGCCATTGGCGATTTTCTTCTTTTTAACTCCAACCAAAATGGCGTGAGCTTTCTCCGCAGTCATTTTGCTGACATCAACATTAATGATTGTTCTCATACCTTTTTCCTCAGCGATTAGTGGGGGCGTTCAAAGATCTCTCTGGTGGTCGGCTAGGATTCGATGATTTCCAGAATCAGGGGTGGGGGCTCAACTGCTTGATCTGCAATCCGGAAGGCGGGTTCCAGGGTTTGGAAAAGGGCGGTTTGGTCTTCGTGTCCATTGGAGTGGACGATGCAGAGCGGTTCGCCTTTTTCGATGCGCTCGCCGATTTTCCGAAGGTTGGAAATGCCGACGGCGTGGTCGATGGTGTCGGTGGTTTTGGCGCGCCCGGCGCCGAGCAGAAGAGAGGCGCGGCCGATGGCCTCGGCATCGCATTTTGAAATGAAGCCCGATTGCGGAGCGGGCAGTGGAATCTGTTTTCCAGCGGTTGGAAGTCCGGCCGCGAGATCGCCGCCGTGGCAGGTGACCATCTGTTCGAATTTCTGCAGAGCGGTGCCGTTTTCCAATGCCTGGAAAATTCCGGGATCGGGGATCCCGGCTACAGCAAGCATGTGTTCGGCGAGGGTGATGGTGAGGCCCTGTGAATCGGCGGGCCCTTTTCCGGATAGAATATCGAGCGATTCCTGCACTTCGAGCGCGTTGCCGACGGTGGTGCCGAGGGGCTGGTTCATGTCGGTGATAAGGGCAGTCACCTTTTTGCCCATGGCAACACCGGTGTCGACGAGGCCTTTGGCGAGGGCCCGGGCGTTTTCAATATTCTTCATGAAGGCGCCGGAACCGCACTTGACGTCGAGGACGAGCGAGTCGATGCCTTCGGCCATTTTTTTGGACATGATGGAGGAGACGATGAGCGGGATGGAGGGCACGGTGGCAGTGACGTCGCGCAGGGCGTAGAGTTTTTTGTCGGCCGGGGCAATTTCGGCGGTCTGGCCGATCATGGAGCAACCGACGGCTTTCAGGGTCTGGAAGAATTCGGGCTCGGAGAGGCCGACGCGGTAGCCGGCAATGGACTCGAGTTTATCGAGGGTGCCGCCGGTGATGCCGAGTCCGCGGCCGGAGATCATGGGGACGGTGCCGCCACAGGCGGCGACGAGGGGGGCGAGGGGAATGGATATTTTGTCGCCGATGCCGCCGGTGGAGTGTTTGTCGACCTTAACGCCGCGAATGGAATCGGGATCAATTACTTTCCCTGATTCCATCATGGCGAGGGTGAGGTCGGCTGTTTCGCGGGGCGTCATTCCGTTAAAGTAGATGGCCATGGCGAGGGCCGACATCTGGTAGTCGGGGATATCGCCTTTAGTGTAGCCGTCGATGAAATCGCGGATTTCATTGGAGTCGAGTTCCGCGCCGTCCCGTTTCTTTTCGATAATCCATTGAGGTAACATGGGATCAGAATAGTGGGAGGGTTGTCTTATGCCACGTTTTTAATATAGTTTTTCTCTGTGGCGCACTCTGTTAGCATTTACGTCCAACACCGCCGTGCGAAGGAGCATTTTTGGATATGATGAAAGCAATAAAGCTGTTTTTGATCTGCCTGCTGGCCGGGGCCCGGTTTTCTGCGTACGGAGCCGAAGAGGAAGTTCGAACCGTTCGAGTGGGAATATTTCAGGTGGAACCGCTGAATTTTACGAACGCAACCGGGAAGGCGGACGGGCTGAATCCGGATCTGTTGCGCGAAATTTCCGGCCAACTCAACCGGTGGCAACCGGTGTTTGTTCCGGTGACCTGGGCGGAAGGGCTCGCGCAACTGCAGAGCGAGCAGATCGACGTGATGATGTCGGTGACCAAGACGCTGGAGCGCACCAAGGTGATGGATTATTCCACTGTGCCCGTGCTGGAGGTGTGGGGGCAGGTTTATGTGCTCAGGGGGTCGGGCATTGAGAGCACATACGATCTTGAAAGCTGCAGTATCGGTTTGGTCAAGGCAGACATCCATGGCAAAAACTTCATCCGGCTGGCTGATGCTTACGGCATTAACTACGACATTGTAGAGTATGGTTCCCATCGGGAGGTCCTTGCCGCCGTTGCCGCGGGGGAAGTCATGGCGGGCGTGGTGCCGAGTCATTTCGGATTGCGGCAGAGTACGCGCTATGCCGTCGTGGGCACCCCCATTCAGTTTTCCCCGGCACCGATCTATTTTGCCGTTAAGAAGGGGCTGAATGCAGATGTTATCGCGGATATCGATTCCGTGATGATGTCCTGGAAAGAGGATGAGAACTCTTACTATTACAAGCGCTTTTCCTACTGGTTCGCGAGAAACCTTTCCTGGAACGAATCGGTGCCGGTCTGGCTGAAAGTCGTAGTCGTGATCACGCTGGCAACTACGCTGTTGTTGCTCTTTCTCAGCTGGCTGCTTAAGCATCAGGTGAAAATGCGGACCCTGGAGCTGAGTGAGAGTGAGGAGCGCTACCGGTTGATTGTGGAAAATCAATCGGATCTGGTGGTGAAGGTGGATAAGGCCGGACGTTTCAGTTATGTGAGCCCTTCGTATTGCGATGTATTTGGAAAGACGGAGGAGGAGCTGATCGGAAACAAATTTCTGCCGCTGGTACATGAAGATGACCATGCTTCAACGGAGCAGGAGTTTATGAAAATTTTTACTCCTCCGCATACCGCCTATATTGAGCAACGGGCTTTGACCCGCCACGGCTGGCGCTGGTTTTCGTGGCACGACTCGGCCATTCTGGATGAGGAGGGACTGGTTCAGGATATCATCGGTATCGGCCGGGACATTACGGCGCGCAAGGAGGCGGAAGAAGCTTCAAGAAAGAGTTCGGAGCGCCTGGAACTGGCCACCCGTGCCGGGCAGGTGGGCATCTGGGAATATGAGCTTTCAGAGGACAAACTCATCTGGGATGACCAGATGTTCAAGATCTATGATGTGGAGCGCAGTACGTTCAGCGGCAAGCTCGAGGCGTGGGAGCAGACGTTGCATCCGGATGATCTGGAGTCCGCACGGGCGATCTTCCGAAAGGCCATTGAGAGCGGCCATACGTTCGAGACGGAGTTCAGGGTTATCGGGCAGAGCAGGCAGGTTAAGCATATTCGTGCTTTGGCCGACCTGGAGCGGGATGAGCAAGGAAATCCGGTCCGTGCTATCGGCATGAACTGGGATGTCTCGGCGCAACGGCAAATGGTGGCCGCTCTGACGGCCAGCGAGCGCGATTATCGGCAGCTGTTCGAAAATATGACCACCGGTTTTCTGCAACTGGAAGTCATGACTAATGCCGCAGGTTCGCCGAGCGCTTTTCGAATCGTACAGGTTAATGAGGCCGGATGCTCGATGACCCGGCTGAGCCGGAACCAGCTGATTGGTCATACGCTGAGCGAAGTTTTCCACCCCTTGGAAGAGCAGTGGTTTGATGTCTTGTCGAAGGTGGCAATCACGGGAAAAGCTTCGGCTTATGAAAATCGAATCGAGGCCTTGGATCTGGTGCTTTCGGCCTGGATTTTTGTTCCGAAACCCGGATTTATCGCGTTGGTTGTTTCTGATAATACGGCCCGCCGGATGGCTGAAGACGCGGTGCTTCGTGCCCAGCAGCAGCTGGAGCATATTGTAAACAATACGAAGGATGTTATCTGGCAGATTGATCTGCAGGGTAATTATATATATGCGAACGTTTCTGCTGAAGCGCTCACCGGTTATAAAATGGATCAGATTCTGAAGATGAATGTGCTCCAGCTGATTACGACGGACTTCCATGAAATGGCGAAAACACGCCTGAAAAACAGAATTGCGGGCAATCCGGATGAAGAGGACTATTCCTTCACGATCCGCTGTGCTGACGGATCGGTGAAGTGGCTTGAGCTATCGACCAACGAAGTGTACGGAAATGATGGGGAATTAGAGGCCATTCAGGGGGTTGCGCGCGATATTACGGTGCGCAAAAAAGCGGAGCGCGAGCTGGAAGAGTCCCGGCAGTTTCTACGTAACATTCTTGATATGATTCCGGTGGGTGTGTTTTGGAAAGACATCGACCTGAACTATCTGGGAGGAAATAAGACCTTTTTCAATGCACTCGGTTACTCTGAAATGGAAGAGATTATCGGGAAGGATGATTTTTCAATCAACGAAGACGGGGCGTTGGCTGAGACGTATCAGGCTGTCGACCGTCAGGTTCTGGCGACGGGCGAATCTCTTTTCAATTACGATAATACGCTGAAGGGCAAGGACGGGACGGTTTACGACTTGCTGAGCTCTAAAATGCCTCTGAGGAATGTGGATGGAGAAATCGTCGGGGTTCTCGGGGCCTATGTTGATATGACCGAGCAGAAAGCCGCAGAGCAGAAGCTGGAAGAATCCCGCCATTTCCTGCGCAGTATTATCGATACCATACCGGCGCGTGTTTTCTGGAAGGATAAGGATTCGGTCTACCTGGGTTGTAACCTCGCTTTTGCCGAGGATTCGGGGGTGGGCCGGCCGGAGGATCTGGTCGGGAAGTCAGACTATGATATGAGCTGGTCGACAGAAGAGGCCGATCTCTACCGGCAGGATGATGCGGAGGTGATGGCAAGTGGAATTGAGCGTGTTGACTGCGAAGAACCGCAGACGCGTTCGGATGGAAGTATTTTCTGGTTAAGTACCAGTAAAGTTCCAATTCGTGATCGGGCTGGACAGATTATCGGGGTTCTGGGGGCCTATCAGGATATTACGGACCGGAAAATCCTGGAGGGGGAGCGTATACGGCTCTCTGCTGCCATCAACCAATCCGCGGAAGCCATTGTAATTACGGATGAGCACGGGATGATTCAGTATGTGAATCCGGCCTTTGAAGAGGTAACCGGGTTCAGTGTGGAGGAAGCGCTCGGGACAAATCTTTCGATCATGAAGAGTAACCGGCATGATGATCGGTTTTATGATGCGCTTTGGGAGAAGGTCCGTTCGGGCCAATCCTGGAACGGGCGAATTATCAACCGGCATAAAAACGGAACCTATTATACTTCTGAAGCCGCGTTTTCCCCGGTGAAGGACAGCCAGAACCGTATTGTCAACTATGTGGCGGCTGTTCGTGATGTCAGCCGGCAGGTTGAGCTGGAAGAGCATATGCGCCAGGCTCAGAAGATGGATGCGGTGGGGCGCCTGGCCGGCGGCGTTGCTCATGATTTTAATAATATTCTTCAGTCGATTCTCGGCTTCAGTGGAATTCTGTTGGCGGAGATGGAGGCCGGGACCCCGCAATATGAGGATGTCTCCGAAATTCGGAAGGCGGCGCGCCGGGCAGGGGATCTGACTCGTCAGCTGTTGACACTTAGCCGGAAGCATAATGTTGAATATGCGGTGCTGGATCTGAATTCAATAATCCGCAGCAACGAAAAGATGATGAGTCGCCTGATTGGCGAACGCGTTCAGTTTGAGTTCGATTTTGATCCGGATTTGAAACCGGTCCTGGCAGATCTCAGCCAGATTGAGCAGATCATTCTAAACCTCTTTATTAATGCTCGCGATGCGATGCCGGAAGGGGGGGCTCTGAGGGTAAAAACCTTTAATGTCTCAGAACCTTCAGGAAATCAGGAGGAAGTCGCGGATACATTTACTCAGGTTTGCCTGGAGGTTTCCGACTCCGGGTGCGGAATCCGGGACGATGTCCGCGAGCATCTGTTTGAGCCGTTTTTTACCACGAAACGTGTGGGCGAGGGTACCGGGCTCGGGCTGTCCGTGGTTTATGGAATTGTGCAGCAGCATGGCGGACGGATTGAGGTGAAAAGTAAGGTGGGAGAAGGAGCCGTATTCAGTGTCTTCCTGCCGGTTTGCGATTTAAACAGGACGGAAGAACCCGAAGAGGATCAGAATGGAACTTTCGCTCTATCGCTTGAAGGGCATAATGAAACCGTGCTTGTCGTGGAAGATGATACGGTGGTCCGCGAGCTGACCGATCGAATGCTCGGCGATGCCGGTTATTCGGTGGTGGCTGTCGGCAGTATGAAGGAGGCGCAAACTGAGCTGGAACGCGGGAAAATAGATTTTCTGCTGGCTGATGTGGTGCTCCCTGATGGAAACGGATTGGATTTTGCACGGAATTCCCGGGAGTACGGCCATTTTCCGGTGCTGCTCTGCAGCGGCTATTCCCATGGCCCGGAAATGTATGAGGCTATGCAGGTAAATGGGTTCCGCTATCTGGAAAAGCCCGTGGGCAGTATGCAGCTGTTGCAAACGGTTAGGGAAATGCTTGATGAATCCCGCTCGGTATAGTTTCCTCACTAACGTTTAAAAGGAGAGAACGTATGGCCCGCATTCTGATTATTGACGATGACGAAACAATTCGTAGTGTTTTCAACCGTTTCCTGACGGGGAAGGGTTATGAAGTGTTAGTGGCGGCTGATGGCCGGCAGGGGCTTCGTGTATTGGAGGAGGCCGCAGTTGATCTCGTGATTACAGATATCATGATGCCGGAAACGGACGGTCTTGAAGTGGTTATGGCCATTCGGGGTAAAGATGCGGATATCCCGGTCATTGCCATTTCCGGCGGCATGCATGCCATGCCCATGGACTTTCTGCCAATGGCTAAAAAATTCGGAGCAAAGGATGTGCTCTACAAACCGGTAGAACTTGATGACCTCCTCAGCGCCGTAAAAGCTGCTTTGGATTAGCAGTTTTGAAATATTGCATTTCCGGACACTGGAAGGGGTGTTTTCATTGAACCTTCATTGAGTGCCCGGAGTTTGCTCTCAATTAATCGAGGTTCACCACCACGCCCTGCTCGCCATAGACGAAGGGTACTTTAATAAAGGCGATCTTCTTGCTGATTTTTTTCGCTTCCGCTTTACGGGCCGCTTTAATGGCCTCCTCTTTCAGCGAAAGGTCGCCATTCGAGGCCTTAATGGCCGCCGTTACCGATTTATTCCGCGTGGTTTTCACAATTTCGGCCATTTCGAAGAGTCCCAGCAGCAACTGGGCTCCATAGCCGCGGCCGATCACATCGTAGCCCGGTCGGCCGAAACCATGGTCAGAGGCCGGGGCGTGATCCGGGCGGAAAACACCCTGCCAACCCAGATCCACAAGCGTATGCACCACCTTGGCCAGCTCCTCGCGGTGCTCGGCATGATGCCCTTCCCGGAAGTTCTTGCCGTCGGTCTCGATGGGGCGCAGATGAATGTGGGGGAAGATTTCCTCCATATTCATGCCCTTCATCGCACCGTATTCCGCAATCTCACGAATTACCGTGGTAATATCACGGTTGCTTTCGTTCGCCATCAGCGAGCCGATACACATATTCACTCCGCAGCCATGATCGAGCAGAAACTTATAGCCTGCCGATCCGCCGACGGTGCGGGGTGTTCCCAGGAAAGGAGAAAAGGCCGGGTCGTCGGCATGGCAGCAGAGGCGCACCCCGGCGGCGTTGGCCACCGGAACGACGGCATCGAGGAAATAGGCAATGTGCTCCTGCAGGACATCGACCGACATGCCTTCATATTTTGAAACGGCGGCGCGGAAATCATCGAGCGTGAATCCCGCCTGTGCGCCGGGAAGACCGGCTGTGATCATGGCCGCGAGTTCCTCCTGACGTTCCGGATGGTCGACCAGATAGGTATTCCAGTATTTCCGGGCCTCCTCCACTTCCTGCTTACTGAAGGAGCCGTCATCAATGTATCCCTGCTCTGA
This sequence comes from Pontiellaceae bacterium B12227, assembly GCA_029432775.1. GTDB lineage: Bacteria > Verrucomicrobiota > Kiritimatiellia > Kiritimatiellales > Pontiellaceae > Pontiella. The sequence continues at coordinate 99,419 of JAROAZ010000014.1, forward strand.
ATCGTGGCGTTTCAGCAGAAAGATGTCGAACGCGGCGAACGCGGAGTGAATATATTTAAGTGTTTTGGAACCGTCGGGCAGGTTCGTGATGCTTGTACGCGTCCAGTCGGCCACCAGCATAAAGTTGCCCACCACATTATTCACCCCGAAACGACCGAGGTTTTGCAGGCTGGTTTTATAATGACTGATATGTTGCTCACGATTCGGGCTTCCGTTCTTAATGTCTTCCGTGAAGACCAGACTTTCCGCCGTATCCCAGACCAGTCCGGTGCGCACGCCGTTCATGGTATACCACTGGAAAAGCTTCATGCCTTCAAGGTCAGCCGGGGCATCGGAATGAGGCAGGAATTCAACTTCAATCTTACGTTTTGCGATCTCGGTTTCGGTCCAGATTTCTCCGGCCGGAATGTGGTGGAGCGCAGTGATGATATTGGTCACACCCGGGGTCTGCTGGATATTCCGTATAGAAACTTCATCTTCCGGCCCAAACCAGCGCATTCCGGCTCTTACGCGTTCCCGATTCCAGTTTTGATTGAAGATTTCGCTCATGATTTCTGCCCTGTGAATAAAGTTAAGTGCCTGTTAGCGGAAACCCCTGTAAATACGCCTTAAACTCAGTTTAATTGCGCAAATCGGTTCCCATTAGTAACGGTTGGTAAATCGGCGGCAATATCGGCCGATCGTTTCTAAAAATCAATGTTTTTCCTTGTCAAAAAATCGATAAAAGCGTTTTCTCAAACCATTGAGGCGTAAATGGAGCATGGTGGGCACCCGGGTTGGTTGCAGGCCTTGAATAGGCTGTTAATAACCTGTTGATCAAAGAGAAACCCCTGGAGAAGAGAAAATGACGACGAAAGAACCGAAAAAATACGCATTATTGGTCCCAACGAGCATGGGAGTTCGGCTGACCCCGGTCGATTCGCAGCCGTTTCATTGCAGCGACACCTTTAAAATGATGGCCACCAGTGCCGAGAGCAATGTGGCCAGTGTTTCATCCTATCTGGGCCTTCCAGTCAAGGTGCTGACCTCCTTTGTGAAAGGAAGCCCTGTCTCCCATTTCATTAAGGACAATCTCAAGAGCCGACGCATGGATTTTGAAGGGCCGGAGTTGGAGCAGGAGGATCCCTGGGGATTCAGGCATCAGATCAATATGGCCGACAGCGGATGGGGCTCACGCGGACCCCGCGTGCAGAACGACCGCGCCGGCGAAGTCGGACGCGAATTAAGTGCCGAAGACTTTGATCTGGAACGCATCTTTAAAGAAGAAGGTGTGCAAATCGTTCACCTTTCCGGCCTTATTGCCGCGCTCTCGCCGAAAACCTGTCAGTTCTGTCTGGATGTGGCCCGTGTGGCCAAGGAAAACGGTTCGCTGATATCCTTCGATCTCAACCATCGAGCCAGCTTCTGGAAGGGTCGGCAAGAGGAGCTCAGCAAAGCGTTTTCGGAAATTGCATCCCGTTCGGACATCCTGATCGGCAACGAAGAGGACTTCCAGCTCTGCCTCGATATCGAAGGACCGGAAGCAGGCGGCGCGGGACTTGACGAGAAGATCGACGGTTTCAAGGAAATGATCGGGCGCGTGCAGGCAGCCTATCCAAACGCAAAATACTTTGCCACCACGTTGCGGGAAGTCATTTCGGCCAACAGCCACATGTGGGGGGCACTGGTCACCGATTCCAATGAGTGGGAAGTGGTCAAGCCGCGCGAGATCGGCGTACTCGACCGCATCGGCGGTGGCGATGGATTTGTCGGCGGCCTGCTGTACGGCATTCTGAAGGGCTGGGATGTGCAGAAATGTGCGCGGTTCGGTTGGGCCAGCGGCGCTCTTGCGGCGACCATGCTGACCGACTATGCTCAGCCTGCTGATGAGGATCAGCTCTGGAGCATCTGGGAAGGCAACGCCCGCGTTAAACGTTAATTTTATTATAAGGAGAGAAAACATGGCAAAAGCAGATATCGGTTTAATTGGATTGGCAGTAATGGGCGAGAATCTCGTCCTGAACATGGAAAGCAAAGGATTCACGGTGGCGGTCTATAACCGCACCGTGGAAAAAGTGGATAAGTTTGTTGCCGGCCGCGGTGCGGGTAAAAACTTTATCCCGGCGCACAGCATCGAAGAATTCTGCGCATCGCTCGAGCGTCCGCGCAAAGTCATGATGCTCGTCAAAGCGGGCGCTGCGGTGGATTCGTTCATCGATCAGGTCATCCCGTACCTCGAAGAAGGCGACATCATCATCGATGGCGGAAACTCGCATTTCCCCGACACCATCCGCCGCACCGAATATGTTGAAAGCAAAGGCCTGCTCTATATCGGCACCGGCGTTTCCGGTGGCGAAGAAGGCGCGCTGCTCGGCCCGTCCATCATGCCCGGAGGATCTGCCGCCGCATGGGAATCGGTGAAACAGATTTTTCAGAAGATTTCCGCTCAGACCGATGCCGGCGAGCCCTGCTGCGAATGGGTGGGTGCCGACGGCGCCGGCCACTTCGTCAAGATGGTGCACAACGGAATCGAATATGGCGATATGCAGATGATCTGCGAAACCTACCAGATGATGAAAGAGGGTCTCGGCCTCTCAAATGAAGAGATGCATGAAGTGTTCAAGGAATGGAACACCTCCGAACTCGATTCCTACCTCATCGAAATCACCCGCGACATCCTCGGCTATAAAACCGAAGACGGCGAAGCGGTCATCGACCAGATTCTCGATACCGCCGGCCAGAAAGGTACCGGAAAATGGACCGCCGTTTCCGCTCTGGATTGTGGACAGCCGCTCACGCTGATCGGCGAAGCCGTATTTGCCCGCTGTCTCTCCGCGCTGAAAGACGAACGCGTTGCGGCATCCAAAGTGCTCAGCGGTCCGGCCGTATCATTTGATGGCGATAAGGCCCAGATGATTGAGGATCTGAAGCAGGCGCTCTATGCTTCAAAAATCGTTTCCTATGCACAGGGCTATCAGCTGATGCGCGCTGCGGCGGAAGAGCATGGCTGGACATTGAACAACGGGGAGATTGCCCTCATGTGGCGTGGCGGATGCATCATTCGTTCGGCATTCCTCGGTAACATCAAACAGGCGTTTGATACCGATCCGAACCTCGTAAACCTGCTGTTGGATCCGTTCTTTAAGGATGCCATCGAAACGGCTCAGGCCTCCTGGCGTCGGGTCATCATGAAGTCCGTTGAACTCGGCATTCCGATGCCGGCCATCAGCGCGGCTCTGGCGTATTTCGACGGCTACCGTTCGGAGCGCCTGCCGGCGAACCTGCTGCAGGCCCAGCGCGACTATTTCGGTGCACACACCTACGAGCGGCTCGACAAGCCGCGCGGTGAGTTCTTCCACACCAACTGGACCGGCCGCGGCGGCGACACCGCTGCGTCTACATATATTGTTTAGTCAGACCAATCAGTCTGACTGGACTGATCCGGCGGAGAAAAATCATGATCAGTAAATTCGGTGAACAGGTTTCCATTTCGGAAGCAGAACTTCAGGACTTGGTTTTCCAGACCGTGGAAAATGCCGGGAAGGATTTGAAGAAGGTACTGCTTCTTCCGCCCGATCACACGCGGCTGAATTCCATGGCCGGGCCGATTACGGCGATGGTGTATGAAAAGCTGACGGGCGAGGGGACTGCGGTGGATATTCTTCCAACCCTTGGAACGCACAACCCGATGACGGAAGCGCAACTGCGGATGATGTTCGGCGAGGCGATTCCGCTGGATGCCTTCAAGGTGCACGACTGGCGCAACGACGTGGTGCGTAAAGGAGTCATCCCGGGTGAAATGCTCTCCGAGCTTTCCGGCGGCAAGGTGGATTACACCGTCGGCGTGGAAGTGAATAAGATGCTGTTCGACGGCTACGATCTGATTCTTTCCATCGGGCAGGTGGTTCCGCACGAAGTGGTCGGTATGGCCAACTACACTAAAAATATTGTGGTCGGTGCCGGCGGCTCGGACATTATTAACAAGTCGCATTTTCTCGGCGCAGTTTCGAATATGGAAACGCTGCTGGGCCGGACCGGTTCGCCCGTGCGCAAGCTGTTTAATCATGCAGTCGATACCTATCTGTCCGATTTGCCGATCAGCTATATGCTCACGGTGATGGAGCAGGATTATGAGACCGGCGAAATGCACATGCGCGGGTTTTATGCCGGCGAGGATGCCGCGTGCTACAACGAGGCCTGCAAGCTGGCCCGGGCGGTGAATATTACGCTGCTGGATCGCGAGCCGAAAAAGGTGGTGGTCTATCTCGATCCGCACGAATTCCAGAGCACGTGGCTCGGGAATAAGTCGGTCTATCGCACGCGCATGGCGATTGCGGATGAAGGCGAGCTGGTTGTGCTCGCTCCGGCGCTCAAGGAGTTCGGCGAAGACCCGACCATCGATAAGCTCATCCGCAAGTTCGGTTATCGCGGAACGCCCGCAACGCTGAAATATGTGGACGAGGACGAGGAGCTGCGTTCCAACCTTGGCGCGGCGGCGCATCTGATTCACGGTTCGTCGGAAGGGCGGTTCAGTATTACCTATTGCCCGGGCGATGGAGTAACGCTGGATGAAGTTCGTTCGGTCGGTTTCGAAGCGGCGCCATACGAAGAGATGGTTACGCGGTATAATCCGGAAACCCTGAAGGATGGTTGGAACACGTTGCCGGACGGCGAAGAGATTTTCTATATCAGCAACCCGGCCCTTGGACTTTGGGCATATAAGGAAAAATTTAAATGAACCCTTCAAACATTGGAATGATTGGTCTGGGCGTGATGGGGTCGAACCTCGCGCGCAACATGGTGTCGAAGGGGTTTTCAGTTTCCTGCTACGACTGGGATGAATCTTTTCGCGTCGATTTTGCATCAAAATTCACCGAAGGCTTTGTGCATGCAGACGACCTGAAAGCGTTTGTTGAATCGATTGAACGTCCGCGCAAAATCATGATCATGATTAAGGCCGGCGCGCCGGTCGATTCGGTGCTGGGCGAACTGGCTCCGCTGCTGGAACCCGGCGATGTGGTGATTGACGGCGGAAACTCGCAGTGGCAGGACACCGATCGCCGGATTGCTTTCTGTGAGGAGCAGGGGTTGCTGTTTGTCGGTTGCGGAGTTTCCGGCGGCGAAGAGGGGGCGCTGAATGGTCCGGCATTGATGCCGGGCGGCTCGGCCGGAGCCTGGGAGCTGATCAAGCCGATCTTCGAGGCGATCGCCGCCAAAACGTCCAAAGGCGCGGTCTGCGTGAACTGGATCGGGCAGGGTGGTTCCGGCCATTTTGTGAAGATGGTGCACAACGGCATTGAATATGGCGACATGCAGATGATCTGCGAAACCTATCAGGTGATGCGCGACGGGCTGGGCATGTCGAATGTGGCGATGTCGGAAGTGTTCGGCCGGTGGAACCGGGGCAAACTCGATTCCTATCTCATCGAAATTACCCGCGATATTCTGGCGCATGAAGATGACGATGGTATTTGTCCCGTTGATTACATTCTCGATGCGGCCGGTCAGAAGGGCACTGGTAAGTGGACGCTGATTGCCGCGCTGGATGCTGGCGAACCGTTGCCGCTCATCGGCGAAGCCGTATTTGCCCGCTGCTTATCGGCCTTGAAGGCGGACCGGGTAGAAGCATCAGAAATTTTGATTGGCCCGAAGATTAATATCGGAGTTGAAGCCGAGGATTTTGTGATGGAAGTGAAGGAAGCACTATATGGTTCCAAGATCATCTCCTATGCGCAGGGCTTTCAGTTAATCCAACAGGTTTCCGAAGAGCGGAACTGGGATATTGATCTCGCCGGCCTTGCTCAGCTTTGGCGCGGTGGATGCATTATCCGCTCCACCTTGCTGCGCGTGATTAAAGAAGCATTTGAGCGTGAACCCAAACTATCGAACCTGCTGCTCGATCCGTTGATTTCTGAATCCGTCGGCGAAGCGCAGGTGCACTGGCGCGAGGCCGTTGCGCACATGACGAAAGCGGGGATTGCTTCTCCGGCGATGAGCTCGGCACTGTCGTACTATGATGGATTCCGCACCGCACGCGGTTCGGCCAACCTGCTGCAGGCGCAACGCGATTATTTCGGGGCGCATACGTATGAACGAACCGATAAACCGCGCGGTGAGTTTTTCCATACCCAATGGTTCTGATTTTCTAAAAAAGTATAGATGCAACAGAAGAGCACAAAGGGCCTAAAGAAATACGAATATCCTCCTGAGAGTGGACTTCGCGAACTTTGCGGCCTTCTGTTTTAAAATTGAATATGCATTACGGAGTACGAACAATGAAAAAATTTATGGATGAGGATTTTCTCCTTCAAACGAAGACGGCGATCAAACTGTACCACGAGCATGCCAAAGACATGCCGATCTATGATTATCACTGCCATCTTCCGCCGCAGGAAGTGGCCGAAGATAAACAGTACGATAACATCGGCGAATGCTGGCTGGGTGGAGATCACTACAAGTGGCGCGGCATGCGCACCAACGGGGTGGATGAAAAATACTGTACGGGCGATGCCTCCTGGCGCGACAAGTTTCAGAAGTGGGCGGAGACTGTTCCGCAGACGCTGCGCAATCCGCTCTATCACTGGACGCACCTGGAGCTGCAGCGCTATTTCGGAATCGATACGTTGTTGAGTCCGGCCTCGGCCGACGCAATTTATGAGGAGTGCACCGCCAAGCTGCGGATGCCGGAATACAGCGCGAAAAATCTGATGCGCAAAATGAATGTGAAGCTGGTCTGCACCACGGATGATCCGGTGGATGATCTCGGTTATCACAAGCAGATTGCCGGGCAGGGATTTGAGTGCAAAGTGCTGCCGACGTTCCGTCCGGATAAAGCGATGAATCTGTCAGATTCCAAGGCTTGGAAAAACTATATTGAAACGCTGGGAGGTAAATCCAACTGCACGATCGGCAATCTGGATTCACTTCTGGAGGCCGTTGACCAGCGGCACGAATATTTTCATTCCGTCGGTTGCCGGCTCTCTGATCATGGCGTGGCTTATGTGCCGGATGCTCAGGCGGGGGCCGCAGAGCTGGAGTCGATTTTCCAAAAAGCGCTGGCGGGAGCGTCGATTCCGCTGGAGGATCGCGAGAAGTTTGAGGCGTGGTTCCTTTATGAAGTCGGCAAGATGAATCACAAGCGCGGATGGGTGCAGCAGTTCCATGTGGGCGTGTTCCGGAATAACAACAGCCGTCTGTTTAATCAGTTGGGACCGGATACAGGATTCGACTCGATTGCCGACTACCGCCAGGGGCCGGGCATGATTCGTCTGCTGGACCGTCTGGATTCATCGAACCAGCTTTCGAAAACGATTCTCTACAACATCAATCCGACGGATAACGAACTGTTTGCCACGATGATCGGTAACTATCAGGACGGCTCCTATCCGGGCAAGATGCAGTTTGGTTCCGGCTGGTGGTTCCTCGATCAGAAAGACGGCATGGAAAAGCAGATGAATGCACTGTCCCTGCTGGGATTGCTCAGCCGCTTTGTGGGCATGCTGACCGACTCCCGCAGCTTCCTTTCTTATCCGCGCCACGAATATTTCCGCCGTATTCTCTGTAATCTGATCGGAAACGATGTGGAGAACGGCGAGATCCCGGCGGACATGGAACTGCTGGGGCAGATGGTGGAGAATATCTGCTTTAACAATGCCGAGGAATATTTCGGTATTGAGCTCTGATTTCCAATGCTTGGAAACAGGCGTGTGACAGAATAAGACATAACTACAGCACCTGCGGATATAGACAGAATCCGTATAGTACCGGAAACTTACCCGTTATTAATTGGTTCATGGGCTTTAAGGCCCTGAGGAACCGCACGGGGTTAAAATGAAGTTTTCGGGAATAGTCGGAGCCTTGGCCGTCATGGCGGTTACGGCAGGTGCAGAAAAGTATGAAGCAAACTGGGAATCATTGCGGCAGTATGAATGTCCGCAGTGGTTTCAGGATGCGAAGTTCGGCATCTATGCGCACTGGGGCGTTTATTCCGCCTCTAAAGCGCCGGGCAATACCGACTGGTATGGCCGGAACATGTACTACGCCGGCCATCCGAATCATCAGTTTCATCTGAACACCTACGGCGATCTGGATGCGTTCGGCTACAAAGATTTAGTTCCGCTGTTTACCGCTGAAAAATTCAATGTGGATGAGTGGGCGGACCTTTATGTGGAATCCGGTGCTCAGTTTGCCGGGCCGGTTGGGGAGCATGCGGATGGCTTTTCTATGTGGGATTCAAGGGTCAACCCCTGGAATGCTGTGGCCATGGGGCCGAAGCGCGACATTGTGGCGGAGATGGAAAAGGCAGTCCGGAAGCGCGGCCTGAAGTTTGTGGTCAGCATGCACCATTCCTGGCTATGGGGCTGGTTCCCGACCTGGCAGGAAGGGACCGATTGTGCGGACCCTGCGAATGCATCGTTTTACGGCCCGAAAATCCCTGCGGGTGCACGGGGCACAAAGGGGCCGAGGGGGCGAAAAACGGCTTATCCAATGCCGTCTCCCGAGTTTGAGCGCGTTTGGTTGGAGAAGGTGAAAGAAGTGGTGTCGGGCTATTCGCCGGACCTGCTCTGGTTTGATAACCGCATGCAGATTCTTTCGGAAGGCGTCCGTGCGGAAATGGCTGCTTTCTATTACAACCATGCTGCAGCCCGTCAGCAGGAAGCTGTTCTAACCTTTAAGCGCCCGGACATGCCGTTGGGCACCGGCACCATCGATCTGGAGCGTGCGCGCATGCCCGACATCTATCCGGACCCGTGGCTGACAGACACATCGGTTTCGCGCTCCAGCTGGTCGTGGACATCGGACCTGGAGTGCTATTCCACCGATCGGCTGATTGATGACTTGGTGGACATTGTCAGTAAGAACGGATGTCTGCTGCTGAACATTGCGCCGCATCCGAACGGAACCATCCCGCAGGAGCAGCAGGATCGGTTGCGGGGCATGGGGAAATGGCTCCGGCTGAATGGTGAAGCCATCTACAAGAGCCGCCCGTGGATCATCTATGGCGAAGGGCCGAGCAAAACCGCCACGGGGCATTTGGCCGATAAACATTTCGACGGATTCGGCGATCAGGACATTCGGTTTACCACGCGCGACGGGCAGCTCTATGCCATTGCGCTGGGGTGGCCGGAATCCGGTGTGCTGCCGATCTATTCGCTGGGGCTGGCGAGTTATAATGCGCCGGTAACCGATCTGCAGTTGATTGGTCATAAGGGGAAGCTGAAATGGAAGCAGACGCAGGACGCGTTGGAAATTCAGCTGCCGGAAACCAGGCCGTGCGAAAATGCATTTGTATTCAGAGTCATGCGATAGCAACTAATCAGGAAAAGGATAGACCAATGAATCATATTGAACGCTTTATATCGACGATCGAACGCAAGCCGGTGGACCGTCCGGCCACCTGGTTGGGGCTGCCGACCGTTGCGGCCTACGACGAGCTTTTCAGTTATTTCGGGGTGAGCAATGTGCTGGAGCTGAGCTTGAAACTGGACGACGACGTCATTCCGATTGAAATGCCGTACCATTCGCCGTCGGCCGATGCCATCCATATGGCGCTCGATTTTTCCAACCATGGGAAACTCGATAACGAGGAGCGCACGCTCGGTGAGCACGGCTTTTTTGAAGGCGTGGAAGATCCCGCGCGCATCGACGATTTTGACTGGCCGGACCCTTCGAAATATATCGATCCGGACCTCTGCCGTAAGATGGTGGATGAGCTGCCGGATGACCGCGCCATTATGGGCATTCTCTGGTCTTCCCATTTTCAGGACACCAATGCGGCGTTCGGTATGGAAGAGGCCATGATGATGATGTACGACTCGCCGGAAATGTATCACGCCGTCATCAATCGCTGCACCGACTTCTATTTTGAAGCCAACAGGATTTTCTATGAAGCCGTCGCCGAACGGATTCATGCCGTGCTGATTGGAAATGACATGGGCAGTCAGCAGGGGCTGATGGTTTCGCCGGAGCTGCTGCATGAATTTGTGACGCCCTGCAATATCCGGCTGATCGAGCAGGCGAAATCCTATGGCCTGAAAGTGGTTTATCATTCCTGCGGGGCCGTCTCGAATATCATCCCCGACCTGATCGACAGCGGAGTGGATGTGATTCATCCCATCCAGGCGCTGGCCGCCGGCATGGAACCGCAGGGGCTGAAGGATACATTCGGCGAACGGGTGTCATTCTGCGGTGGAGTGGATGCGCAGAACCTGTTGGTGAACGGTACGCCCGAAGAGGTGGCGGCCAAGGTGAACGAACTCAAATCCATCTTCCCGACCGGCCTGATTATTTCTCCAAGCCACGAAGCCATTCTACCGGACATTCCGCCAGCCAATATTGAAGCACTGCTGAGCGCTGCAAAGGAAGACGGCTGAATTCTAGTCCTTTGGGTCTTGGCCTGGCGGGCCGTCCTGTTTTTCCTTGTGAAACCGGGCACGCATCTGCGTGCCTTTTTTATGAACAAAGTCCGCGGTTTTCGGAAAGCGGTGTTCCAGCCATGCCTTGATTCGTCCAAACAGTGGAATTTCGTCGGCCAGCAGATAGACCCCGATCAGAACGGTCAGAATGCCCTGTCCCGGCGTGATAAACATAATCAGCCCGGCCACAATACAAAACCAGCCCGCCAGATGCTTCAGGACGAGTTTCGTATGTTTGTTCCAGATCAGTCGTTTCATGGAGTGATGAACCTTCGATTCGGGTCAGTATAAAACCGGGATTAAGATTAAGAGAAGGATTAAGATCAGGAACTCATCCTTCTTAATCCTAATCGTACTCATAATCCTAATCCTCTAACGGGAAGTTGACGCCGAAGGCGGCCCCAAAAAAGAAAAACCACGGATTGTGAAGTATGACCTGACCTCGTGGCCCCAAGTGTCACACTTCCTTACCGGTTCCGCCAAAGGGGGGTGGCGTTGCCCGGTAATTCCGTGGTTTAGGGTCATAGACTCTCTAATTCTTCCCAGCGTTCAAAACTTTTTTCCAATTCGTGCGGAATGGCTTCCGCACGGGCCGTTGCTTCCTGAATTTCGGCGGGCGGTTTCTGGTAGAATGCCGGGTCAGACATCGCCGTATGCAGGGCTTCCTGCTCCTCTTCCAGTTCTTCAATCAGCTTCGGCAGTTTCTTCAGCTCTTCCCGTTCTTTATTGCTCAGCTTACGGGTGACTTTCTTTTTCTCGGCCGGTTTTTGACTTTCGACCTTCGACGTTTCGACGTTGGACCGCTGTTCCAACCAATCATCATAGCCTCCTGGATATTCGCCGATGCGGCCTTCGCCTTCGAAGACCATGGTGCTGGTGACCACATTGTTCAGGAACGACCGGTCATGGCTTACCAGCAGCAGGGTGCCCTCATAAGCCGCCAGCAGCTCTTCCAGCAGCTCCAGTGTTTCCACGTCCAGATCGTTGGTCGGTTCGTCGAGCACCAGCACGTTGGACGCGCGGGTGAAAAGTTTGGCCAGCAGCAGTCGGTTGCGCTCCCCGCCGGAAAGAATGGACACCGGCGACCGTGCGCGGTCGGGTGAAAAGAGAAAATCCTGCAGATAGCCGAGCACGTGCTTTTTCACGCCGCCGATCGCGATATATTCATCGGCCGAAATATTTTCCGCCACGCTCTTCGATTCGTCGAGTGCTTCGCGGTGCTGGTCGAAGTAGGCCACTTCCAGTTTGGTTCCGTGGTCCACGGTTCCAACCTTTGGAACCAGTCCGCCCAGCAGCAGCTTGATCAGGGTGGATTTCCCGCAGCCGTTCGGACCGATGATCCCGATCTTATCGCCGCGCATGATTTCCACGTTCATATTTTCAATGATGGGGAGTCCGTCGTAGTCGTAGGAAAGGTTTTTTCCGGTAATCACCTTGCGGCCGGAAACGCCGGCTTCGACGGCCTTCATGGCAACGGTGCCCGAGCGCTCGCGGCGCTGACTGCGTTCGTTGCGCATTTTTTCCAGCTCGCGCACCCGGCCTTCGTTGCGGGTACGGCGGGCTTTGATGCCCTTGCGGATCCAGACTTCCTCCTGCGCCAGCTTTTTATCGAACTGGGCCCACTGTTCCGCCTCGCCGTCGAGCAGGGCCTGTTTGCGCTGGAGGTAGGTGTCGTAGTCGCACGCCCACGAATGCAGATTCCCGCGGTCGAGTTCCAGAATGCGGGTGGCGAGCTTACGGAGGAAGGCACGGTCATGCGTCACGAAAAAGAGGGTGCCTTTATAGCGCTGCAGAAAGTTTTCCAACCATTGGATCGATTCAATGTCGAGGTGGTTGGTCGGTTCGTCCAGTACCAGAATATCCGGTTCACTCACCAGCGCCTGGGCCAGAAGAGCGCGGCGCTTCTGTCCGCCCGAGAGTTCGTTGAACTTCAGGTCGTTTTCAAGCGAGACCAGTGAAACGGCTTTGTCGACCGCCTGATGCGAGCTGTAGTCGTCGTGCGGGTCTTCCAATCCTTGGAAGGTCAGCTCCTCAACCGTCAGCGTGATATCGTTGGGCACATTCTGCCGCAGGCGGCGGACCTTCAGGCCGGGCTGGCGGATCAGTTCGCCGTCATCCGGCTCAATATCGCCATTCACGATTTTAAGCAGGGTGGATTTGCCCTCGCCGTTCCGCCCGACCAGGCAGATACGCTCGCCGCGCTCGATCTGCAATGTTGCATCGTTCAGCAGCGGTGCCGAACCATAGGCTTTCGAAATATTCTGTAAACTGAGTAGGGCCATATTTTCGATCGTTATCGGTTAATCGTTAATCGTTATTGGGGCGCGATCTGGCGCACGGGAAATCCTGCAAACGAATAACCATTAACCAATAACTGCCTCTGCATTGCAGAAGACCGCGCATTTTCCAGATTTTCCAATGGTTGGAAAGAAGAATTGCGGGATTGGCGGAGGATTCTATAATGCCCGCATTTAAGAAAAGGACCGGAAGATGAAGATGCGACTGTTGCTGATGGGTTTGGTTTGTGCGGGTGCGGTCTGGGCGAACGGACCGAAACAGGTATTGATTGTTGCCGGAAAAGCCAGCCATGGACCGGGTGAGCACGAGTTTCCGGCGGCGGCGGAACTTCTCGCCAAGGCGCTCAATGAGTCCGGTGAGGACCTCAACGCAACGGTGTGCGCCGAAAAATGGCCGGAGAGCAGTGCGCTGCAGAATCTGGATGCGTTGGTGCTCCATTGCGATGGAAATGCCGATCATCTGGCTCTGGGGCATGAGGGCGCGCTGCTGAAACTTTCCAACGAAGGCGTCGGTCTGGTGGTGCTGCATTATGCGCTCGACGGAACCGAAGGCCTGCTGGATGAAACGCTGATGAAAATCGTCGGCGGATATTATCACGATAAAGAATCGCTCAACCCGCTCTGGACTATGAAGGGCCCGTTCTTTGCCGCCAACCACCCGGTTACCCGCGGGGTGAAACCCTATGAGCTGAAGGACGAATGGTACTACAATCTGCGCCTTGGCGATGTGAAGCCCGTCATGATGGCGAAACCGCCGGAAGAGGAACAGGTGCATACGCTGGCGTGGACCTTTGGTAAAAATGCTTTCGGTTTTACCGGCGGGCATTATCTCAGCAGCTGGGGAAAGCCCGATTTCCGTAAGCTGGTGCTCAACGCCATCGTCTGGTCCGCCGGGCTGGAAGTTCCAATGTCTGGAATTGAATCGGCCGATCCGATTGTAACCAAAAATAAAACGATGCTGCATGCCATCGCCAAGGGCGATCCGGTTGATCTGGAAAACCACATTCTGCTCGGAGCGGATGTGAACGAAAAGAATAAGCAGGGCTGGACGCCGCTGCACTTCGCCACCGTGCGGGGCAAAACCGACTGCGCCGAAGTGCTGGTCGCAAAAGGGGCGAGTCTCGACGAACGAACCGGCACGCTGAAATCGCCGCTGCACTTTGCGGCCGATCGCGGCTATCTGGAAATTGCCAAACTGTTGGTCGAAAGCGGGGCGGATCTGACCGCCAAAGACGACGAAGGCTGGACCCCGCTGCACTATGCCGCCGAAAAAGACAAAGTGGACGTCGCTACCTATTTCATCGAACAGGGCGCCGAGGTGAATGCCATCAGCACCCGCGGCGGAACGCCGCTGATCGAAGCCGCCGCCTCCGCCAGTCCGGAAATGGTCAAGATGCTGCTCAACAGCGGCGCCGACAAACATATACAAGCCACCAATGGAAAAACGGCCCTCGACTATGCCATCGAACTCGGCAACCAATCGGCCGAAGCGCTGCTGAAGTAAGAGGGAAGTAACGTATGCACGAACCGACGGAACTACTGAAGGCAAAATTCGGCTTTGATACCTTTCGCGCCGGGCAGTTGGAAACCATTGAGGTGCTGCTGGCCGGACGCAGCGCCGCCTCCATTTTTCCGACGGGCTCCGGCAAAAGTCTGTGCTATCAGTTAACCGCGCTCCTGCTGCCGGGATTGACGCTGGTGGTCTCCCCGCTGCTGGCTCTGATGAAAGACCAGATCGACAGCCTGCAGGCCAAAGGCATCGAGGCCGAACGGCTCGACTCGAGCCTGACCGAAGAAAAATATCGCGAGGTCTCCAATGCCATTCGCGGCGGGCATCTCAAGATGCTCTTTGTCTCTCCGGAGCGGCTGACCAATGAACGGTTCCTGAACCTCATCCGCGGGCTGCAGATCAGCCTTTTGGCGGTGGATGAGGCGCACTGTATTTCGGCGTGGGGGCACAACTTCCGTCCGGACTATCTCAAGCTCGCCAAAGCCGTTGAATCGCTCAACGTCGAACGTGTGCTCGCCCTCACGGCCACGGCTACCCCCAAGGTATCGGACGATATGGCTGAAGCATTTAAAATTCAGCCGGACGACGTCATCAATACCGGGTTCTATCGCCCCAATCTCGAATTCCGCGTCAGCGCCTGCAAAGGGCATGAGCGGGAAGAGCTGCTGGTGAAGCGTCTGAAGGAGCGTCCGCCCGGGCCCGCCATCGTGTATGTCCATCTTCAGAAGGATGCAGAAAATGTGGCGAAGCTACTCGTTGAAAACGGCTTTAACGCCGCGCCGTATCACGCGGGGTTGCCCAACGAAAAACGCGTTGCCACGCAGGAAGCTTTTATGGGCGGGAAGATCCCCATCATCTGCGCCACCATTGCATTCGGCATGGGCGTCGATAAAGCGGACATCCGCTATGTCTACCATTATCATCTGGCCAAAGGCTTCGAGAGCTATCTCCAGGAAACCGGCCGCGCCGGGCGCGACGGTGCCCCCTCGGTCTGCGAGCTGTTTGCCTGTGCGGACGATTGCACCACGCTTGAAAACTTTGTCTATGGCGACACGCCCGACCTCACGGGCATCACCAGCCTTGTCAACGAAGTGCTCGATGCCGGCGAGGAGATCGATATCACCGCTCGCGAGCTGGCCTCCGCCCACGATATCCGCCAGCTGGTCGTCAGTACGTTGCTCACCCATTTGGAGCTCTTCGGCATCATTCAGTTCGACGGCTACTACTACAGCGACATCCGCTTTGCCGCGCTTCGGCCAAGCTCCGAAATTCTGGCGGGGTATTCCGAAAGTCAGGTCCCTTTCCTGAAGAAGATTTTTGCCAGCTGCCAGAAGGCGCGCAAATGGATCACGCTCGATATGGATGCTGCGATTGAACGCACCGGTCAGCCCCGCGCCGTCATTATCCGCGCGATTGAAAGCCTGCAGGATGAAAAGCACATCACGCTCCAGATGGCGGGCTATCGCCAGCGCTTCAAACGAATCCAACCGACCGTCAATCGACCGGAACTTTGCCAAAAACTAAACGACCTGTTCGCTCAGCATGAACAGCTGGAAATTGACCGGATCGATGCGATGGTGGCCTATGCCGAGGAAGATACGTGTTTGACCAATCAGCTGCTGTCCTACTTCGGTGAGCCCATCGAACCCTGCGGGCATTGCGGCGTCTGTTTGGGCGATGCTCCGGTTCACCTTCCCAGACGGAACGCGCCGGACATTGACTTGGCGGTGTTGACTAAAATTGAAGAACTCGCACTGCAGCATCCCAAAGCCCTCGGCCAGCCGCGTCAGCAGGCCCGCTTCCTCTGCGGGCTGAATTCGCCGGCCGTCTCAGCCAAACGCGGCCTTCGGGGAAATCCGCTGTTCGGCTCCTGCGCCCATATTCCGTTCAAGGACCTGCACTCACAACTGGTCGGGTAACTATACCAGCTGAGTATTGGGCGCCGAGGCCGGCGCCGCTCCAGCATTTTCAATGGTTGGGAAAGGTAGAGCTGGTTTGCACCAACCTTGTTGGTATCGATGATGT
The DNA here is from genome assembly GCA_029432775.1 of Pontiellaceae bacterium B12227. Lineage (GTDB taxonomy): Bacteria > Verrucomicrobiota > Kiritimatiellia > Kiritimatiellales > Pontiellaceae > Pontiella. The sequence continues at coordinate 115,645 of JAROAZ010000014.1, forward strand.
GGCGGGAATTTATCATCGTAATCTTCCTGGAAAAAAGAATACCCCTGATGCCTCCTTCGAATTTGGACGGCGTCTGGATGCGGACTCCTTATGTCGGAACAGGTCCCTTATTTATCAGCAACTACTGATACGGGGCATATGGACTACCGAACGGGTATGTACCTTGCCACTCGAATGGAGTATTCATGACTGTAAAAAACACCAGCGCTGCAACGCGGACAATCAGCAATGTTATTCCGATCCCTGCCCGGAAATGGCGGCTGTGAAGAAGCTCGCTGACGTGCTGGTCCCAGTGCTTTACCGTGGTCGCCGGATGCATTTTCAGCATCTCCTTCTAAAAGAATTAGAGTCAAATTCCGGACAAACGAGTAATCTTTCTTTCGTATTTTTTGAACCCTTTACTGGATGGATTGCTGAAAAACGGATAGAATTTTTCACCTATTCGAAAGCATGTGGGGGATTGAGGTCCCCTTTTCCTCGATGAACAATACGCAAGATGTCGTGAAAAAAAAGGAGCGTTTTAAAATGAAAAAAGTAGGCTTGGCTTTGGGCGGGGGCGGCGCACGTGGATTGGCGCATATCCCCATGTTGGAGACGTTGGAAGCGTTTGGGATTAAGCCGGCGGCAATTTCCGGTACGAGCATTGGCTCTATTGTGGGAGCGTTGTATGCATCGGGCAAAAACGCGGAGAAGATTCGTGAGCGCCTGAAGCAGTTTTTGCTGTTGAAAGATGAATCGCTGGCGGACCGTTTAAGTAAGACGCCGCATTTGTTGACCTGGCTTTCGGTGATGCGGGTTGAGAAGGGGCGCGGCGGCTTGATTAATACGGATAACTTCCTGAAATTTCTGTTGGAGGAAATCGGCGTTGAAACCTTTGAAGAACTCGAGATTCCACTGCAGGTGGTGGCCACCGATTTCTGGACGGGCGAGGAAGTGGTTTTTGATTCCGGTCCCTTGCGCCCGGCGATTCAGGCCAGTATGGCGGTGCCGGGCGTTTTTGCGCCGGTCGAATGCGATGAGCGTGTTTTGGTGGATGGCGGCATTGTGAACAATGTGCCGTTTGATCTGCTGACCGATTCCTGCGATTTCACCATTGCGGTGGATGTGGCACCCACACGTGATCCCGGAGAGGCTGCGGCGCCGGCACTGATGGATTCGGTGTTAGGCATGTTTGATATGTTGATTGAAAAGGTGATGGATCAGAAGCGGGCAGCATCGACCGCAGATATTTATATTTTACCCAAACTGGTTGGGGTGCGTGTGCTGGATGTGGATAAGCTGGAAGCAGTCTATGAAATGGCGAAACCCGCCGCCGACGAGTTGCGCGAACAATTGATACAGCACGGCTTTCGCGAGCAGTAAGTCGGCAAGCAAGGCGCGAAATAATTGCACTGAGCTTAGAATCATTCCTCTCGCAAAGGTGCAGAGACCGCAGAGTCAATCATGAGTTTTTGAAGGATTAGATCCTTTTGCCTCCTTTTAGTTTGTCCCCGCATCGCCAGAGACGGTGGGGGACAATATGTTCTAACCGGATGACTCATTCACTAAAACGGATATTGGTTTAGCGGACGGAGCCCTTTTCAAGCTGGTCATCAAAACGCTGGCCGTCAGAATCAGGCCGGCCCCGGCCATCTGTGCGCCGGAGCAGGGTTCCCCGAAAAAGAGGATCCCGCCGGCCATGATGGTAACCGGTGCGCAGAGCGCCATCAGACTGCCTTCGGTTACGGGCAGATATTTATACCCGAATGTCATGAGCAACTGACCGACCGAAGCCATCACGCCGCTGAGCAGCATGGCGGTCAGGTTGGACGATTCGATGGGCGGTCCGGTCTGCTGAAGCAGGGCCGGTCCACAGCCGATCAATAAGCCAAAAAAGCATTGTGCGGCATAGATGGTTGAGCTGTGCTCGGTGCGCGTCAGCTTCCGGATATAGACTACCACGATGGCGGCCAGCACGGCACCGATCAATCCGATGATGACATAGAGCAGGGGCGGCGCGGACGCACCGGTCAGCCCGGTCATGATAAACATACCGATCATGGCCATCAGCATGAGGCCGACCTGTTTCAGGGTCAGTTGCTCTTTCAGATAGATGCAGGCGAAGAGCGGGGCCAACACCACATAGGTGGTGCTGATGAAGGTGGATACCCCGGCACCGAGCTTTGGAATGGTGGCATAAAAGAGATACACCCCCATGCAACCGAGCACGCCCCGCATCATGAGATCGGTATTACGGATGAGCTGCAGGGGTTTGAATTGCCCTCTGGGCAGATAGATGACGGTCACTATAGCCAACCCGATGCCGTAGCGCATGCAGGTGGCGATCCAGATGCTGCCCGCAATGCCGGCGGACCGGAGCATCAGTACGCTGACGGTGAACGCCGCAACGGCGCCGAGCATCAGTAAGATGCCTTTTGCACGCGTTGAGGCCTCCTCGTTTAAGGGTTGGCCGTTGAGAGGGCTCGGGGTTTGTATGCTGGATGTTTTCATGGTCGGTTCTCCGCAGGCCGGCGTTCCTGCAGAACCTACCTAGCCGTCAAACCACGAAATAAAAAGAGGGGAGACCTAAAGGGGGAAGAAGAAACGCCGAGCACTTAAGCTGCTTTACAGCGCAGCCATGCAAAGATCATCACGATTGAATTTTAAACCGTGCTCTGCGGTTTCAGGTTGCGCATTGCATTTCTCATTAGGCGGGAACCCATAGACAACACGGTTTGAATGCAGGTCCTGACCGTGAAAGCTTCCTGTGGGCAGAATTATGACAAAAGATTCATGCAACAGTCCGCTGCCCCGGCCGTTTTTCTGGCATAACCTCCAGAAAAAGGAGCGGGTCATGAAGGTTAAATACATCGTATTAGTTACGGCTTTTCTTTGTCTGGGAGCATCGGCTCAACAAACCAACGTGTTGCTGATCATTGCCGACGATCTGGGGATCGACAGCCTGGCGGCGTTCAACAACGACCCGACGGCATCGTTGCCGCCGACGCCGACGATCGACAATATTCAGTCGAACGGTATCACCTTCACGCGCTACTATTCCTATTCCACCTGCTCGCCGACCCGCTCAGCCATCCTGACCGGGCGCTATGCCTACCGAACCGGTGTCTATTCTCCTCAGGACAACAATTTGATGGCGAACGAATTCACGCTGCCGGATGCGTTAATTGGATCAGGCGTGATTTCAAACCGGCTTGCGCAGGTCGGCAAGTGGCATCTGGGCAATGACGCAAACTCTCCGAAGAGCATTGGCGGGTGGCCTCATTTTTCCGGTGCACTCGGTGGTGGACTGCCGGATTTTTACAGTTGGCAGAAAACCGTCAACGGAACCACAATCAACGCTTACTCGGTTTATGCCACCACCGACAATGTGAACGATGCTGAAGCCTGGATCGACGCACAGGGAACCAACTCCTGGTTCCTGTGGTTGGCGTTTAATGCCCCGCACACGCCGCTTCAGCGGCCGCCTAATGATCTGCACGACTACGATGGCATTACCGATGACGGGGAAGATGATTCGCGTCCGCATTTTGAAGCGATGGTGCAGGCCATGGACACCGAAATCGCCCGGCTTCTCAACAGTGTAGACTTGTCGGAAACCACTGTGATCTTTATGGGCGATAACGGCACGGCGCGTAATGTGCTTCAGCCGCCCTTTCCGAACGGGAGGCGAGGTCATCATGGCAAAGGCACGGCCTACGAAGGCGGAATCCGCGTGCCGCTATTGATCTGCGGCGCGGCGGTCAGCAACGGACTCGAGAACACCGTTTATGACGGGGCGCTGCACTCGGTCGATTTGTACGGCACCATTCTGGAGCTCTTCGGGGTGGATATCGCCGATGTGGTACCGGAAGAGCTGGTCTACGACTCGCGTTCATTTTTTGATGTGCTCGGAGGCAATGCCTATGCACGGGATCCAGCTGAGATTATGGTCGACAATGCATTTGGTATCAATTCGGCCCAAAGCATCATGGAGGGCGACTTTAAGTATATCGGATTTACTAACGGGACGGAGGAGTTATACAACGTGACATTGGATCTGCCGGAATCGGTCAATCTCTTATCCGGCACGCTCACGCCGATAGAACAGACTGCCTATGAGAGTCTGACCAACCGGCTCGCGACTTATATCAACACGCCGCAGCTCTATTCCGGATATTTGGACGGCAGCGGCGGATTCAATGTAGAAATCGGCTGGTTCGACAACGAGGGCTTCACTCTTTACCGCACCGACCATCTCGTTTCCAATGATTGGAATATAGTTGCCGGGCAGGAATTCGAGGACAACGGTACCGCCGCTCTCATCCTGCGGGATCCTGTTCCTCCAGGCTCGAATGCATTTTATCGGGTCACTACACCGTAACAAGGGCAGGGACGCTTCGATGAAGCGGGTCGCGAGCCATACGATCGTGCGGTGCTTTCGTTGAAAGTGCGCTGCTTTTTCCAATCATTGGAAAAACTGTACAGGCCATGTTCCCGTAGTAGCGGGCGATTTACATACCTGTTTGTGAAGCGACCATCCTTTGTTCATCAAAACAAGAACGCATCAAGGACTCGGGACGATGGCCTGATTGTCTGCGGAGAGCGGGGCCGCAGTTTCTCTGGTCAGCCTGACTCTTATCTCCTCCTGCTCGCAGAGGCCGGAGCCGACTTCGCGGGCGACCCAGGAAATGAGCTTCATCTTTTTACGGAAAAAGCTGCGGGTGAGCCCGATTTTGTGGGAGGAGCGGGTCAGCCAGCTATGCGGCCAGGCGTGAACCTTTACGGAGTAGACGATGCCGGCGGGGCCGGCGTCAACAACCTGCAGATGAATCACGACATCGTACTTTCCAAAGAAACGTTTGCCGCTGGCCATGACGATGTAGTCGAATGAAAACTCATCGGTTTGTTTGCGGTAAAGTTCAGAGATGTCGGTGCGCAGCCCTTTTTCGTTAACGTAGTAATATTCGCCGGGCCCTTTTCCAATGATTGGAAAATCGACTTCCCCGTTATTGGAAATCGAGCGGACAAATTCATCCTGCATGGCATGAATGAGGTCGTTGTTTTCCAGAACGGTGCAGGCAGTTTTGAATTTGATGGGCAGCACTTCGCTCGTGCCCAGCCGGATGCACTTTTTCTGAAGGACTTCGAGGGCAACCGGATTTGAAACCAATTCAGCGGTGCCTTTTGCAAAGGCACCGCTTGCGATCAGGATAGCGACAATCTGGAACAGCAGACGTTTCATTGAACGGTATTAGACGGTAAGACCAGTCCGCCGTTCAACACGCAACGTTAATTAAATGCCGCTGGAGATGAAGCCTTCGGGGTTCTTGTGGAAGTCGCGGCCGTCATAGATGGCCGGAACCACATCGGTGCGGACGAGGTAGTCGCCGAATCCTTCGCCTTTGTTCCGCTCGTTGGAATAGCTCTCAATGAGCGGTTCCAGGGTCTGGAGAATTTCGTCTTCGCCGATGTTCTCTTTGTAGAGCTTCACGAGGCGGGTGCCTTTACCGTCGCCGCCGAGGTACAGATTGTATTTCCCGGGCGCTTTACCCACAAAGGCGATTTCCGCCAGGAAGGGGCGGGCGCAGCCGTTCGGGCAGCCGGTCATACGAACCACGATGGGCTGCTCGGAAAGACCGTATTTGTCGACGATCACTTCCAGCTTACCAATCAGATCGGGCAGATAGCGTTCGGCTTCGGCCATGGCCAGCGTGCAGGTCGGGAAGGCCACACAGGCCATGCTGTTCTGGCGAAGTACACTGGCTTCCTTGCGTAGCAGTCCGTTTTCAATAGCCAGTTTTTCCACTTTGGCTTTCTTGCTCTTGGCGACCTGCGCCACAATCAGGTTCTGCGTGGCGGTCATGCGGAAATCTCCGCCGTGCAGATCGGCAATTTTCAGCAGGCCGGTGAGCATCTGGGGGCCGTCTTCTTTGTCGGTAATCCGTCCGTGTTCGATGAACAGGGTCAGGTTCCAGGTGCCGTCGGCATTTTCCACCCAGCCGAAGCGGTCGGAATGCATGGTGAATTCATAGGGTACTTCTTCGGCGAATTTCACGCCGGAACGCTCTTCCACGTGGCCTTTGAAAACATCGGTGCCCAGGTCGTCGATCGTATATTTCAGACGCGCATGTTTGCGGTTGGTGCGGTCGCCGAAATCGCGCTGGGTGGTCACAATGGCTTCCGCGATTTTGCAAATGTCTTTCTTGGCAATGAAGCCCAGGCTTTTGGCAATCTGCGGATAGGTGTCGGTTTCGCCATGGGTGGAGCCCATGCCGCCGCCGGCGAGGATGTTGTAGCCTTTGAGTTTGCCGTCTTCGATGATGGCGACATAGCTGAGGTCGTTTCCGTTCACGTCCACGTCGTTATGCGGCGGGATGGCGACGGCGATCTTGAATTTGCGGGGCAGGTAGGTGTCGCCGTAGATGGGCTCCTTCTCCTCTTCAAAGTTGACGATCTTTTCTTTATCCAGCCAGATTTCGTGATAGGCGGCGGTGCTCGGCAGCAGGTGCTGACTGATGGCCACAGCGTCATCATAGATTTCTTTATGGAGCGCGGACTGAACCGGGTTGGTGTTGCAGAGCACGTTACGGTTTACATCCCCGCAGGCCGCGATGGAATCGATCATCGCTTTGTTGATACCCTGGATGAGCGGCTTCACGTTGTGCTTGAGTATGCCGTGATACTGGAAGGTCTGGCGGGTGGTGAGTCGGAGTCCGCCGCCGGTGAGTTCGCGGGCAACGGTATCGATGGCTTTCCACTGTTCGGCTTTAATGACGCCGCCCGGAACACGGGCACGGAGCATGAAGCTGAAAAGCGGTTCCAATTTCTGGTGACGGCGCTCGTCACGAATATCACGGTCGTCCTGCTGATAGAACCCGTGGAATTTAGTCAGCTGGGTGTCGTCGAGGGGCAGTGCGCCGGTGGTGCGGTCCTGCAGTCCTTCTTCAATGGTTCCGCGCAGATGACGGCTGCGGGCTTTGATGTGTTCGACTTCAGTAAGTTGTTTTTCGTCGTTCATTCTGAACTCCTTAAAATCGTGACTCGTGATTATTGAGCCGTGATTCATAAATTAGTACTTGGCACTTCGTTTCAATTTCTTTTCTGTATTTCACGTTTCACGTTTCACGTTTCACGTTTCACGTTTCACGTTTCACGTTTTAATACACATCCTTCTGGTAGCGTCCGTCTTTGCGGAGCTGGACGAGATAATCTTCAGCTTCTTCGGAGGAGTATCCACCTTTTTCGATGACGACATCAAGCAGGGCCTGATGTACATCGCGTGCCATGCGTGATTCGTCGCCGCAGACGTAGAGGTGAGCGCCGCGCTGGATCCAGTTCCATAGTTCATTGGCCTGCTCGGCAATCCGATGCTGGACGTATACCTTTTCCTGCTGATCGCGGGAGAAGGCGAGGTCGATCTTATTGAGTACGCCGTCAGCGAGGAAGTCCTGCCATTCGGTCTGGTAGAGGAAATCTTCGGTAAAGTGCGGGTTGCCGAAGAAGAGCCAGTTGTCGCCGGCCGCTTCCTGAGCAGCGCGTTCCTGCACAAAGGCGCGGAACGGAGCAATACCGGTGCCCGGGCCGATCATGATGACCGGTTTGGTGGCATCTTCCGGCAGGCGGAAGTTGTCGTTCGATTCCACATAGATCAGCACATCTTCACCTTCTTTGAGGCGATGGCCGAGGAAGCCGGACGCGCCGCCGAGGTGATAGTGTCCATGCGCTTCGTATTCCACCACGCCGAGGGTGAGGTGGACTTCTTCTTCCACTTCGGCCTGACTGGAGGCGATGGAGTAGAGGCGCGGCGTGAGCTTGCGCAACAGACCCACAAAAGCTTCCGGCTCTACCGTGCCGGGGAATTCACGGACCACATCGATAATCTGCCGGGTGTCGACATAGTCGCGGAGCGGTTCGGTTTCTGCAGCGATCTTACGCAGCTCGTCGTTATTGATGAGCTCGGCATAGTCGGTTACGAAGGCCGGGTGGAGCAGGGTGAGTTCGAAGGTTTCGGTGAGCGCTTCTTTGATCGGTTTCGGCTCGTCGTGCACATGCACGGTGGCCGTTGGATCGAGCTGGAGCAGGGTCAGCAGGTCGGTCACCAGTTCTTCGTCGTTTTTAAACCAGACGCCGAGTGAATCGCCGGGCAGATAGTTCAGGCCGGATTCCTCCAGATCGATTTCAATGTGGCGGATGTCCTTTTCGGAGTTGCGGCCGGTAATCTTCTGGCAAGTGAGCAGGCGGGTTTTCAGCGGCTTCTTACGGCTGTAATGAACGGTCGATGCGGCGGGCGCGCCGAAAGCTCCAAAGGTTGGAACGGCGGCAGGAGCGGCTCCTGCCGGAATGGTGGCCTTCATGGTTTCTACGGCTTTGGGAATCCAGGCTTCTGCGCCGTCGTCGAAATCGACGTCGAGATCGACGCGGTCGAGGATCCGTTCGCCGCCGAGTTCCTCCAGACGGGCATCGAAATCGATGGCGGTCTTTCCGAAAAATTCATAGCTGCTGTCGCCGAGCCCCAGCACACAGAATTTGAAATCTTTCAGTTTCGGGGCTTTGGTGGAGTGCAGGTATTCAACAAGTGCGCGCGCATCGTCCGGTGGATCGCCTTCGCCCTGGGTGCTGATGATGACGGCGACATATTTGAGCTTCTTAAGGTTTTTCTCCTTAAACTTGCCCATGGAAAACAACTCAACGGGAACGCCTGCATCCTGCGCGGCATCGCGCATTTCTTCGGCAACCGCGCGGCAATGGCCGGTTTGGGAGCCGTAAAGAATGGTGAGCACGTTATCGGATCCGCCGGCCGGAGCACCGGCCGGAAGGGCCTGTCCACCGGTTTGGGCACTGAGTCCGGTCAGGTATCCGCCGGCCCAGGCGAGCTGCGCGGGGGAGAGCGTTGCAGCCAGGCCATTCAGCTGGGCAATCAGCTGCGGGTTCAACCCTGAACCGGCTCCTTGTGTTGGTTGTGTGGACATTGTACGATAAATCCCTGTTAAAAATTCAACTTACTGTAATTTGTATTGATGCGAGGCAGAATAGCTGAAAAAGTGATCGCATCAATCATATATTTTAAAAAACTGTACGTGATTTACATGATTTATATACCTACATTGGAGTGCACATATGCAGGATGACCCTGTAAATATTGGATATTCTACCTGTCCCAACGATACATTTATCTTCTGTAAACTGGCAAAACAGCGCGATATTATCCCGCATCTGCACGATGTGGAGACCTTGAACGAATGGGCCTTTGAGGAAAAACTGGACATCACGAAACTCTCTTTTCATGCCTGGTTGCTGGTTCGGGAGCGGTATGAACTGCTGCAGTGCGGCGCCGCACTCGGGCGCGGCTGCGGCCCGTTGGTCATTTCCAGAGATGGGAAAACACTGACCAACGACTCCGTTATTGCGGTGCCCGGCGAGTTTACGACGGCGCATTTGCTGCTGCGGCTCTGGAATCCAAATCTTGAAAACCGGGTTTTCATGCCGTTTGATCAGATTATGGATGCGGTCGAGTCGGGCGAGGCCGACGCAGGCGTCATCATTCACGAAGGACGTTTTGTTTACAAGGAGCAGGGTTTCCAATGTCTGGAAGATCTGGGCGACTGGTGGGAATCGACCACCGGCCAGCCGATTCCGCTCGGTTGCATTGCCGCCCGTAAAGAGTTGGGCGCAGAGAAGATTGCAGGAATTGAAGCGCGGCTGAAGGATTCGATTGAGAGCGCATTCGCCGATCCGGATTCGACGAAAGACTATGTTGCAGCACATGCGCAGGAGCTGGCGGATGACGTGACCAGCGAGCACATTAAAACCTACGTGAACGACTTTACGCTCGATCTCGGCAAAGAGGGCCGGGCGGCGATTGCAACGCTTCAGGAAATGGCGAAAGCCGCTGGGATAATTTAATCGCAACGAATATAGGAAAAGCAACGAATGATTCAGAGGATTGGATTAGTTGCTTTTCCTAGATTCGTTGCAGAAGAAGGTGCATATGATTGGAATTTTATTTGCCACACAGATGGAGGCGCAGCCTTTTCTGGATCGGGGCGTGCCGGAAGGCGTTGTGGTTGAAATCTCGGAAGAGATGGGGCTTGAGGCGGCGCGGATTGCTTCGGAAAAGCTGGTGGAGCAGGGCTGCACGACCATCATCAATGCCGGCGTCTGCGGGGCGCTGAATAATCGGCTGGAACGCGGCGCGGTCTATCGGGTTTCGATGGTCAGCATCGAGGCGTTGAAGGCGGCGGTGAATGTCGGCGTCGGGATCGGCCTGAAGCGATTGGTGAGTGTTGAGGAGCCGGTCTTCGAGCCGGCGCGTAAAAAAGAGCTTTCGAAATACGGCGAGCTGGTCGATATGGAGGGCTATGCCGTGGCCCGCGTTTGCGAAGCGCACGAAATCCCCTGCATTCTGATTAAAGGGGTTACGGATTTCGGCGATGGAAACGGAAAAGAGGATATACAGAAGCATATCACTCCGGTATCCGAAACCGTGGCCGACGCGCTTTTCCAAATCGTAGACGGAGCTTCCAGCTCCGCTGCGGACGAGCTGGACGGCGGTTCAGGTGCAACGGAGCTGGAAGCTCCGTCTACATTATGGAAAAAACTGCATTCGTTTACCAAAGTGGAGCACACCGTATTCAGTCTGCCGCTACTGTTTGCCGGCGCGTGGATCGGGGCGGGGGGCATGCCTTCGGTGAAAGCCTTGTTGTTGATTGCGCTGGCCGGGGTGGGTGCCCGCACGTTCGGGATGGCAGTGAACCGGATCTTTGATCGGGATATCGATGCCGAAAACCCGCGCACCAAAAACCGCGAGCTGGCTTCGGGCACGCTTTCGATGGCGCAGGGCGTTGGGGTGGCAGCCGTCGGCTTAGTGCTCTACTTCCTGGCCTGCTGGTTCCTCGGGCCGGTGGTATTCAAGCTTTCACTGTTTCCGCTGATTCCGTTGGCGGTTTATTCGCTGCTGAAGCGCTTCACGCCGCTGTGCCATTACGGCATCGGGGTTTGTCTGGCGGTTGCGCCGATCGGGGCCTTTATTGCGGTAACGAATTCGCTGAGTTTTCCTCCGGCGTTGATTCTGTTGGCAGCGTTTGCATTCTTCTGGATCAGTGGCTTTGATATTATCTATGCGCTGATGGATATTGAGTTCGACCGGGCAAACGGCGTGCGCAGTGTGCCGGCGGCGCTCGGTCCGCGGGGCGCGCAGCTCGTGGCGGCGTTCACGCACATGATTTCTTTTGCGGCACTGGTGTTGTTGTGGATGACGGTCGGGGGAACGGCTTCGTTTATTGCGTTGCTGGTTTCGGCGGGGGCATTCGGTGCGGGGTATGTGCAAAGCATTCCGGTTCCGGTTCGGTTTTTCCCGATTTCCGCCATTGCCGGAATTGCCGGTGCGTGTGTTGTTTTGCTAGCTGGATGATCGACGGCGTATGAACACCAACCAGCGAAAGAGCAACAATCAGCGGATATTGGCTGCGATGCATCATCAGATTCAGTACTCGGATATTGTTTATCCGGTGCGGACCTTTTCAATCGTAGGCGCTGCTGTTGATGTGCATAACTCGCTGGGACCCGGCTGGCATGAACGGGATTATCTTCAAGCGATGGTGACGGCTTTGGAAGAGCGGGATCTGGATGTCATCAGCGAGGATGAAAAGGATCTCGTGCACCGGAAAAAGATCATCGAGCATTTTGAAGTCGATCTGGTGGTGGACGATCTGATTATTCTGCAACTGAGCCATTCAAAGGAGAGCTTTCTGCCTCTTCAGATCACACAGAACCGGAATTGCCAGAAGCGCTGGGATGTCCGGTTGGGGATTCTGCTGAATTTCGGGCAGGAGCAGCTTCGCTATAAAAAAGTGCCGGCTTATATTCTGAAAACCAAGGTTGAACCGATGGGCGAATGGGATCAGCTTCCGGTGATGATCCGGGGCATTATTCAGAAAGCCATTGAGGCGATTCTCGCAGAGGTCGGCCATGGATATGATGAATCGATCTTTAAAAAACTGTTGGTCGCAGAACTTTTCCACCTGGGCTTCCCGGCGGATGCGGCCCGGTTGAACCCGGATTCGGCCGATGCCCGGTTTGATGTGCGGGAAGTGGGCGCCATCGCAGTGCGGAATGATCTGTTGCTGTTGATTTCTTCGAATGCCTCGGCGACGGATTTATGTTATCTGAATACGTACATGAAACGGGCGGCGCGGCCCTATGGAATTTTGGTAAATCTGGAAAAATCTAAAATACAATTGCGAGGAGTGGTTTGATGGATGGGTTGCATTCTGCTGAATCATTGCTCATAAAAGGAACGCTATGAAACTGGTTGTTGCCATGACGGGTGCTTCGGGCGCTCTTGCCACGAAACTACTGCTTGAAAAATCGCAGTGGCCGGTAACGCTTGTGGCGAGCAAAATGGGGCGTGTGGTTTATGAGCAGGAGGCGGGGCCTTTTGCTGAACTCGAGGCGCTGGCTTCCGAGATCTGGAAGGATGCCGACCTGACAGCCACGATTGCCTCCGGCTCGGTTCCAACCATTGGAATGGTTATCATGCCATGCTCGGCCAATACGCTGGGGAAAGTGGCTTGCGGGATTGCCGATTCGCTGGTGACCCGTGCGGCGCACTGTCAGCTCAAAGAGGGGCGCAAGGTGGTGCTGTGTGTGCGGGAGGCTCCGTGGACCTTGCTGAATACGCAGAATGCGGAGCGGGTGGCGGCGGCGGGTGGAACCATTATGCCGATGTCGCCGCCGTACTATTTTATGAAAGGCCGGGACCCCGATACGGTTTCGGTGAAGGAAATGCTGGGGCACTACTGTGACCATGTTCTCTCGCTGTTCGGGCAGGAATCGCCCAAAACCTGGGAGGATATCCGATGAGCCGCGAAGAACGGGATACGCTGATTTCGGCTGAAGAAAATCGCGACATGTTCGACCGCATTGCAAAGAATTATGATGTGGCCAACCGGGCCATCTCCATGGGGATGGATAAAGGCTGGCGCCGCAAGACGATCGATGTGCTGAAGCCGTTCCGCGGCGGGCGTTATCTGGACATCGGGACCGGAACCGGCGATCTGGTTTTTGAAATTATTGATCAGTCGAAAAATGTGATTATTGACGGCATTGATCCGGCGGAGCAGATGCTGGCGATTGCGAAGGATAAGGCCGAGCGTCGGAAGCTGGGCGATTCGGTCGCCTTTTTCCTGGCCGATGCGCTGCAGCTACCGATGGAGAGCGATACGTATGACGGTATTGTTTCGGGCTTCTGCTTCCGGAATATCGAGCGCCGGCAGAAAGCGCTGGAAGAGATGCGCCGCGTTTTGAAGCCAGGCGGCGTGCTGGTGATTCTGGAGGCGACCTATCCGGCCAATGCTTTTGTCCGGTTCGGCTATAAATGTTATACGCCGCTGGTTCCAATCATTGGAAAGTGTCTGGGCGGGGGAGCCGCTTATAAATATTTGATGGATTCGATTGAGGATTTTCCGCGGCCCGATACGGTGACGGATATGTTCAGTGCGGCCGGTTTTTCCGGTGTGCAGTTTAAATCGCTCACGTTTGGCACGGTTTGTATTTTTTCAGGTAAGAAGTAGACGAGATGAAGAAAGAATTTGTTTTTGCCGGCGCGCCATACAGCAACCAGGCCCCTTTGATGGAAAAGCTGCAGGATGTGGCGCCGGGGTCCGAGGTGGTATTTGATCATCCTTCGAGCCTGGTTCGGGGACTGCTGGCGGGGAAGGTGGATGCGGCGGTTATTCCGGTGGCACACCTGTTTGCCCACCCGGATTTAACCATGGTGCAAGGGCTCGGCATTGCAGCCGACGGGCCGGTTCGCAGTGTGCTTTTGAAATGCAACAAGCCGATGGGGCAGATTAAATCCATCGGGCGCGACCCGGCATCGGCCACGTCGAATGCGTTGGCAGAGTTGCTGATGAAGCAATATTTTAAGCAGAAGGTCGAAATGCACGATTTCCAAACCCTGGAAAAACCGGATGCGGCCGTGGTGATCGGCGACCGTGCGCTCTGTGCCGAGCCGGCCTTGGCGGGGGATATTGATCTGGCCGAGGCCTGGCTGAAGTGGACCAAGCTCCCATTTGTTTTTGCCGTCTGGGCTGTGCGAAAAGATTTTGAGCAGATCGATGCGATCTCTGAGATTGCCCACAAGGCCTATGCGGCCGGTTTCCAGAGTATGGAACGTATTGCCGAGCGCTATGCAGAAAAACTGGGCGGTTCTCAGGAGTTCTGGATTGAATATCTCGACAACTCCATCCATTACAAATTGGATAAGCGTGATATGGAAGGTCTGGCCCGGTTTCGTAAATTGACCTCAAGCTGATAAAAGGTCATAAGTTAACTGGTATTATAGAACCGTTTTTGTATTAATCCGCGCATTCTTCGGGGAAACATGAAACGATTTTGCACACAACTAATGTCTTTGACCCTTTTGGGACATGCGGCTTTTGCGCTGGATGTCCCGGATGGGACTGTGGTCAGGGACGATGGACCTGTCATTATCAGCAGTGATTCCAATGGTAATGAGTTGAATGTTGAGGGGACGTTGGACGTTTCCACTTTTCTGATTATCGGCGATTACTGCTACGACACACGTGCTGAAGTGGCAGAATCCGGACTGATTGAGGCAGGAAGTATTATTCTGGGGAGTGGCTCGAGGGGGTGCCGACTACTTATCAAGGACGGCGGCACGGTTCGGACTTCATCCTTCAGCATCGAAGGGGATCAAACGACCGGAATTCCATACAGCACGTTGCAAAACTATGTATCCGTAAGCGGAGAGGGCTCCCGGCTTGAGGTGGCGGGATTGCTGGATATCTGGACGCCGGATGCGCCGGGACAACCCGGAGATCCCTATGATATTCCGCGCGCGATCCCGGCTTTCTTAGAGGTAAAAAACGGGGCCGAAGTGGTGACCGATTCTCTCTCAATTGCTAATGACAGCTGGCTTACCATTCGCGCCGGCGGAAAACTGAGCATCCTGTCTGATTATGACGCTTCAGAGGGCCGAGTGTATCAGATGGAGGATGGAACGCTTTCAGTTGGTGGTGAATTGAGTGGTCTTACCCACGTGGAAGCAGGTCGCAGAGTGGAAGCTGCTTCTGTGCTTGGCAGCCTGATGGTCGATGGGGTGTTCAGCGGCATCAACGCTGATGATATGATTGCAATTCAGGGAGACCTCGTTATTTCTGAACAGGGAACACTGGAGCTTTCTTCACAAGCAGGCATCACTGTAACCGGAGAGGCAACGCTGGGCGGAATGTTGCGCATCAATATGGATGCCGGCCCCATCCTGTCGGTTGGAGATCAGATTCAGTTGTTTGACTTCCAGGCAGGTGTTTCCGGTGAGTTTGAAGGTGTTGAGCCTCTTGGTGATGGTTCGCTGCAGTGGGATCTATCTGCGCTTAATTCAACCGGTGTGTTGTCTGTTATTCCGGAACCGGCCACCCTTACGCTGATTGGTCTGGGAGGAATGCTGCTTGCTCTTCGGCGGGGCAATCCCGCAGGGCCGGAACAAGATTAGAGTGACGCTAAGCGAGGCTGTTTTAAAAACGGCAATACAACACAGTAAAACGGCTGGTGGTTAGGCATTCCGAATGCTTCAGCTTTCCAATGTTCAGTAGGAGCTTTCCTGTTTCTTGAAGTAGAAGTAGTTGTGCTCCGCCAGCTTGGCACCATAGTCATCAATGGCCGTTGCGGCATGTTCCATTCGTTCTGATAACTGATGAAAGCCATTGCGGAGAAATCCGGTGAGCTCTTTCTGGTCGGCAAGGAAGCGCATCTGACGGGCCCGATTGCGGCAGGTGGTTGAAAGGGCTTCGGCGCTATCGAACATATCCTTTCGGATCTGTTTGTTCACATTGTCGAGCTTGTGCTGGGTAATGCGCTGATCCATGGTGCGTTCGATGCGGTTGACCATGCTGTTGTGTTCATCTGACCATTTCCTGAGGCCGGAATCTTTGTGGTCTTCAAACGACATACGACTGAAAGGATTGCCGTACCAGGTGTCTGCCGCATCATAAATTGAATCGATAAGCTCTTCGTTCTGGCGGTAGAGTTTACCGTATTTCGCGTTGTATTTTTTCCAGTTTACCGCACCCCAGCGTTCGTCGGTCAGGCGGTAGCAGAACCGGCGCGTTGTTGTTTTGTCATCGTCATCCGTTTTCCAACTGACATAGCTGGCAATACCGATGACTTCTTTATTCTGGTTGAGGACCGGGCTGCCACTGTTTCCTGAAACAAAGTCGGCTGATACTTCCACCTTCTCGGACGTGACGCCGGTGACTTTCCCATAGAGTTCAGTTGCGACCCCTCCGCCTTCACTATTGCCAAATACACCGATCAGGTCACTTTTCTCCATCGTTTCCGAGATCGCCAACCCTTCGTTTTCTTCGAGAAGGAGACGTGCGATGTCGCGTTCGGCTGCCAGTTCGATGCTTTTGGGGCGCAGTAAGCGGCCGGATGCGGTTTTCAGCGTGATTTTATCGGCTCCAAGGATGACGTGCTGATTGGTAAAGAGGTAGGTCTTTCCATCCATGGTTGCAACGAAGCCGCTGCCTGAACTCCGTCCCAGTGAGCTGGAGCACGAGACCGTAACCAGCTTGTCGGCTACATCGTTAAAAGAATATTCAAATTGCGCTTTGATTTCTTTCTCTTCAGCTAACCGCCTTTCCAGGGCTTTTTGTTTTTTCTTTTCTTTATCGTCCGCTTTCTTTGCTGCAGAGGCAGAACAGGTGAGCAGGGTGAGCAGAGACAGAAAGAGATATTTAGTCATGGAACCGTCCGTGGTTTTATTAATCGCTGAAGGTGTGAATCGTGTCGCCGCGGCGTTTGATATATTTTACGGCATATTCAAGAGCAGAGGCTTGAGCGTCGATTTCATTGCGCAGGAATCCAGTCAGTTCCCGTCGCTCGGTCATCATATAGAGTTTGCGGGAGCGTGTTGTGCATACATCGGACAGTTCCTGGAGGCTTTCCGAATAGGCTGAATATTTTTTTCGTTTTTCTGCACTGCGGCCATATTTTAACATTGCTGAGTTGTGAGACTGAACCCAGGTGTTCAGGTTGCGGTCTGCCGGTTCTTCTATGGAAACCCGGTTAAAGGGCTTTTTCTGCCAGTCAATGAGAATGTCGAAGGTGTCCTCCACCAGCTTTTCGTTGGTTCGGTAGCTGGCTCCAAAGGCTTCGTTGAATCGTTTCCAGTTCACGGTTCTCCACTTGACACCGGACAGGCGTTGGCAGAAGTGCCGCGTGCGGTTTTCGAATTTGGTTCCTTCTTTCATGGCGTGGCCGCGGGATTCCCGCACGTGACTGGCTATGCCGATGACCTCGCCTGCGGTATTTAATACCGGAGCACCTCCGTATTCGGAGGAAAAATCCGCCGTGGTTTCAATCAGGTCGGCTCCGACGCCGTTGATCGTTCCGTAAAATCCGGTCGATTCGCCGTCGTCATTGCCAAAAACCGCGACAGGGTCATCCATGTTAGCGGATTGGGTAATTTGGAATGCAGTGTCAGTTTCAAGTTCGAGGCGTGCAATGTTTCGGGTTTCGGCCAGCTCAACACGTCTGGGCCTGAGCTGAATTCCGTTCGCAGTGGTAAATCCGATTTTACCGGCACCCAGAATGATGTGCTGGTTGATGAAAATATATTTTTTGCCGGCCATTTCGGCAATAAATCCGCTTCCATACCAGGACTCTTTTGCTGATTTGCAGGAGAGAAAAACCAGGCGGTCGGCGATATCTATGCGGTTGTAGTTGAACTGTTCTTTGATGGGGGAAGGCGCCGCACTTGTTTCATTTGCATCCGCGAGGCCATTCATGCCCGCCGTGAGAATGAGCAAGAGGATGTATGATCTGGATAAGCAACCGGGGCGCATTGTCGGTATTCCCTTTCAAGGTACTGAATATTTACGTTCTCATATATACGGTACATTTGTACTGATTATCGGTGTTTGCGAAAAGTTTTTTTCTTGTTTCAGATTTGCCGGCGGTGAATTTACTCGCATCAGCATGTGCGATTCGGTACCTCTTAATCCGCCTATGATTAAAGATCTCGTGATACTCATTCTCAGTGCGGCGGCCATTGTTGTGGCTGTGCGGTTTCTGCTGGTTCCAGGCATTGGGAAAATCGGAGCGGCCCTCAAATTTTCCGCCAAGGTGCGCGGGCAGATGATCGGTTATGCCACGAGTGTTCCTGAGTTTACTGTGTTGGTTGCGGGGGCGCTCAACGGGGTGTTTGATGCCGGAATGTGGAATATTGCTTCGTCCAATATCATTAACTGGGCGCTTTTTCTGATTACGGTTTTTGCATTGCATCAACAACTGGATCTGAAAAATAAGATATTCATTGATGAGCTGATCTTCGGAGTCCTTTCGGTGATCCTTCCTCTACTGATGTTTGCATTCGGAATCGGTACGGGATATATCACCGCAGTCGGGCTGCTAGCATTCTTTGTGTTCTACAAGGTAATGGATAAGCGTCTGAACCGGGCCGGTAAGCCGGCCCCGTTACCGCCGGGCGCTGAAAACGGGTCCGTTGCAGGCGGATCGCTCTATTTACTGCTGGGCGTGGCGGTCATCCTGCTGTCCGGCCGTTTTCTCGGCAGCAGTGCCGGGGCATTGATTACGCAGCTGAATGTGCCCGCCTGGGCAGTCGGCTGGATTCTGGGTCTGGTGACTTCCGTGTGTGAGCTCGCTTCATTCATTGAGATCTATCGAATGCATAAACCGAAAGATTCGCCGACGCATATCAAGGACACGCAGGAAGCACTCGATGCATTGGTGGCCTCGAACATTGCGAATCTCGGGTTGATTCTTCCGCTCGGGATGCTGATTTATCTGACCGTGATTAGATGAGGAACTGGCGGCGGATCCAAAATCCGACGCTGCCGAACAGAGCAACCAGCAGAATGGATGAGGGCTCCGGGATTACGGAGTAGCCCATGTCATAAAACTGACCCAGTGTTGTGTTGCTTACATAAGAGGGAGAGTTGAGCCAACCTGTCATAAGTTCGTTGGCCATGTCATTTCCACTGCCATCCGTAATGCCGGTAAGGCCGGCACCGCCATCGATTTCATTCCAGTGTCCATTGGCCGTCCCGTCTCCTCCTCCAAGTTCAACGGGAACATATGTGGCCCCGCTATCGAACTCTGCCTGATATGCAGCCAGCCCGGCCGTACCAGTATATTGGCCGCTTCCATTTATGTAGAAATCGTTATAGGTGGTGCCGCCGTTTTCAAACCCCCAAAGAGTGCCGAAGCCGATTACATGGGCCATTTCATGACGTATGACAGTTTCCCATGAACCTGCAGCAATCAGGTTGTCGACATCGGCTGAATCAAACGTCATGGAGCCGGCGGTTGAATAGAGCACGTCGGAAGGGGAGGCGTCGCCATCAAGCACGATGCCGTTGAAGACATAGCCGCTGGTTGGTCCTGCTGATCCCAGTGTGCCTCCGACCCCGTCGTTGGTGGCCACATTGGCGGAAATGTTAATACCTTGCAGGTTGATGTCATCGAACCGGTAGCCCGTGATCTGGGTTTCCCAGAAAGAGGCCGCATCATTGAACGCACTTTTATAACTCTCTTCCACGCCGGAGGCGAAGTTTAACGAAATGCTGAAATCAGCAGAAGCGTGTGCGGCCGACAGGATGAGAATAGGAAGGATTACTTTTTTATACATGGTATTTACGGGACCTTTTCGGCTCGGAACCTTCTTTAGTAGTTCAATAGGTGAGGTATAAAGCCCGATACCGTCAGCGGCGTAAAGGTTGAAAAATACCAAAATTTCATACGGATTTTTGTGTCTATATCAGACGGGGTATGGCGCGGTCAGGAAAATGCGGTTAGCTGGAGGCCGTCTGCGGGCGAAATAAGTCCTTTTTCCAGAGAATCATCAGCGCGCCGAGAATCATCAGTGCGGAATAGAGCTGGCCTTTGGTCAGCCATCCGAAATAGACCGTGCTGTCGGGTTCTCTGAAAAACTCCATACTGATCCGCGCGAGAGCATAGAGAAGGAGATAGCTGGCGCTGAGGGCCCCGGAACGCTTGCCCCACGAAGTATTTCTGAGGAGCATCATTAAACCGAAAACAAGAAACCCTTCGGTAAAGGCCTGATAAAGCTGTGAAGGATGGCGAGGGACCAGTTTGCCGGCTTCAACCAGTTTTCCAATGCCTGGAAGATCGTATTGGCCGTAATGCAGGCCAAGTTCCTGGGGAAAAATGACGGCCCATTTGACCTCGGAAGCACGCCCCCACAGTTCGCCGTTTACGAAATTGGCCAACCTGCCGAAAGCAAAGCCCAATGATGTGGTTGCGGCCATGTGGTCAACGAGGTTCCAGAAGGAGTGGTTGTGTTTGCGTGCATACCACAGGATAAAGAGGATGACGCCGATAAATCCTCCATGACTAGCCATGCCGCCTTCATAAACTTTCAATGCCCCCCACATCGGCACCTGAAAGCCCAGAATCTCCACCGGCGAAAAGTCCAGAAGAAGACTCGGACTGTAAAACAGCACGTAACCCAGGCGTCCCCCCAGAAAGACCCCGAAAAAGGCCAGCAATACCACGAAGTTACTGACCTCCTTCTCCGGAACGTCGAACTCGCCCTTTTTCGACCAATGTCTCAGCATGAGGATGCAGGCAACAAATCCCAACAGGTAAGACAGTCCATACCACCGAACCGCCAACGGTCCGCCAAGCTGAAGAAGGATAGGGTTAATGTTGTGAATGTAATAATTCATGCAAAATAACTATAGAAGTCAGCAGTCGGATGCAAAAGAATCCTTATTATATCGTCTGGCAGCATACATCAGCAAATAATTGATCTTTTCTTAAGACAATCACTAATGATCTGAGCTGCGACCGGTGGAACCAGTTCTTCGGTACAAAGCGTGAGTTCCGGCGCCTGAGGTGCTTCGTAAGGCGCGCTTATGCCGGTAAACTGCTGAATTTCGCCGGCACGTGCCTTTTTGTATAATCCCTTAGGATCGCGGTGCTCGCAAATTTCGATCGGTGTATCGACAAAAACCTCAATGAAGCGCTCATCTCCGATCACTGATCGAGCGGCTGTTCGATCTGAAATGTAAGGCGAGATAAAAGATGTAATCACGATCACTCCAGCATCGTTCATCAATGCCGCTACCTCAGCGATGCGGCGAATATTTTCTTTTCGGTCCTCCATGGAAAATCCAAGATCGCGATTCAAACCGTGGCGAACATTATCGCCATCAAGAATGTAGCAAAGGTGACCTTGTTCGAGCAGGTCTTTTTCCAGCTGAAGAGCAATCGTTGATTTCCCTGAACCGCTCAGACCGGTAAGCCAAATGGTAATACTTTTCTGGGAGAGGAGTTTTTGTCGGTCTTCGGCACTCACCAAGCTGTCACTTCTTACAATATTCTGACTGACGGGAGCTTTTTTATGATCAGGCTTTGAGGCGATGCGGTCGACAATCATACCTGCGCCAACGGTTGCATTGCTGAGGCGGTCAATAATGATAAAGGCACCCGTTGTGCGATTCCGGTCGTAGGGGTCGAAGGCTATCGGGCGGTGCAACGTCATATGACAACGCCCGATTTCGTTGAGTTTTAGTGAGTCAATGGGGACCTTCTCTTCGATGCTTTTGCTACGCTGCATGGTGTTGATATCCACGGTATAACGAATTTCAGAGAGAACACCCGGAATCATGTTGGAAGTATGTTTGACCAGATAGCTTTTCCCCGCCTGAGCGGGGCTGTCATGCATCCATACCACCATCGCTTCGAATTCATTTCCGATATGGGGAATGTTGTTAACCGGGACAATCATATTCCCGCGAGATACATCAATCTCATCTTCAAGCGTGATCGTTACCGATTGAGGGGCAAATGCTTCAGGCACCTCTCCATCAGGTCCGTATAATGATTTGATCTTTGATTGTTGTCGCGATGGCAGGCTTGCTACGACATCGCCGACCCGTGCGACGCCCGATGCTAGTGTACCGCTAAAGCCTCGAAAATCGGGATTCGGGCGCGATACATATTGAACTGGAAACCGCATATCGATCAGATTGCGGTCGGTGGAAATATTTACGTTTTCCAAATGATGAAGGAAAGTTGGTCCATCGTACCAAATCAGATTATTTCCGTGTTCCACCACATTGTCGCCTTTTAACGCCGATAAGGGAATAAAGTGGATATCGGAAAAATTCAGCCGGGACACGAAGGCATTGTAATCGTTTTTAATCTGCTCGAATGTTGACTCCGACCAGTCCACTAAATCCATTTTATTGACAGCAACAACCACGTGCTTGATGCCGAGCAGTGAACAGATGAAACTATGTCGTTTCGTTTGTGTGATTACTCCGTAACGGGCATCAATCAGTATTGTTGCTAAATTGGAGGTGGAGGCTCCGGTCGCCATATTACGGGTGTACTGCTCATGACCGGGGCAGTCGGCAATAATGAATTTGCGCTTGTCGGTGGAGAAGTAGCGATAGGCCACATCGATTGTAATCCCTTGCTCTCGTTCGGCTTTCAGCCCATCGGTCAGCAGAGCCGGGTCAAAATCTGCATCGGTTGTGCCGTAAATTTTGGAGTCTTCGGTGACTTTTTTCAGTTGATCTTCGTAGATCATATGGCTGTCATATAGCAGTCGACCGATCAGCGTCGACTTGCCGTCGTCAACAGAGCCGCATGTAAGAATGCGCAGTAAGTCCTTGTCTTCATGCCGCTTAAGGTATTCGCTGATGTCCGAACGAATCAGGCCTTCTTCCTGCACTTTGTAGGAGGAATCTCTCATTAAAAATATCCATCCTTTTTCTTGTCTTCCATAGAGGAATTGTCGCCATCAATTACGCGGCCTTGGCGTTCGGAGGTGGTGGTCAGGAGCATTTCCTGAACGATCTCTTCCACGGTTTCGGCTTCGGATTCCACCGCGCCGGTCAGCGGGTAGCAGCCAAGCGTTCGGAAACGCACCTTTTTCATCATGGGAACTTCGCCCTCTTTAAGCGGCATGCGGTCATCGTCGATCATGATCAGGGTGCCATCCCGCTCAACGACCGGTCTCTCAGTAGCAAAATAAAGTGGAACAATCGGAATATCTTCACGCAGGAGATAGAGCCAGATGTCTAACTCCGTCCAGTTCGAGAGAGGGAACACCCGAATGGATTCCCCCTTATTTATCTTCGCGTTGTAAAGGTCCCAGAGTTCGGGTCGCTGATTTTTCGGATCCCACTGATGGAATTCGTTGCGGAAACTGTATATCCGTTCCTTGGCACGGCTCTTTTCCTCGTCGCGGCGTGCACCGCCAAAGGCAGCATCAAACTTGTAATGGTCAAGCGCTTGCTTCAGCGCATCGGTTTTCATGATTTGGGTATGCTTCTCGGAACCGTGACTGAAAGGACTCACAAGATCCTTCCCTTCGGGATTCGTCCAGATTTTTATATCGACCTGATACTTTTCCGCCATCAGCGAGCGGAATGTATACATTTCCTGGAATTTCCATTGGGTATCGACATGCATCAACGGAAACGGAATTTTCCCGGGGGAAAATGCCTTGCGTGCAAGATGCAGCATGACCGATGAATCCTTTCCGATCGAATAGAGCATCACGGGGTTATCGAACTCCGCCGCCACTTCCCTGATGATATGGATGCTTTCCGCTTCCAGCTGTTTTAAATGCGATATATTAAAATTGCCCATGTATCAGGCTCCAATACCACTGACTACGAAGAATGAATTTAAGAGGTTCTCTTTATTGTAGAATAACTCCTCAATCCGATCATTTGAGCAGATATAGTCCGCTGGTGCGACAGCGGAATCAAATCGAAATACTTTGCCTCCGGCCGCTTTAACCACGGCATGTGCTGCGGCAGTATCCCATTCCATGGTGGGTGCAATGCGGGGATAAATATCGGCGCTACCCTCGGCGACCATGCAAAGTTTTAACGAACTGCCTCGCGAGACCAACTCGGTTTCTCCGTATTTTTCTCCCAGATCGGCAATAAATTGTTGTGTTTCATTATTGCAGTGCGATTTAGAAGCCACGACCCGCAATGGACTTTCGGGAGCGCCCATAATTTCCAGCCGTTGGAAATTTCCAACGTCTGGAAGTTGTTCAATCAGATCTTCCATGGATTGGAAATGTTCGCCCAGAACGGCTTTATAAGCGCCGTTTTGATCTCCGAAATAAAGCGTGCCGGTCACCGGAACATAGACCACACCAAAAACAGGAATACCCTTTTTGATCAAAGCGATATTGACCGTGAATTCTCCATTTCTTTTTATAAATTCTTTCGTTCCGTCCAGTGGATCTACCAACCAATAGGTTATCCAGTCTTCGCGTTCCTTATAGTCAATACTAACGCTCTCCTCCGAAAGTACGGGGTAGGGAGTTGTTTCCAATGCCTGGACAATAATGTCGTGTGACGCTTTATCAGCCGCTGTCAACGGCGATTCGTCTGCTTTGAATTCAACCTCAAATTCCTGATCGTAAACATGTAAAATGGATTCGCCCGCCTGAAGCGCGGCTTTAATAGCTAACCGTATCATTATTAATCTCCTGCAAAACTCTTAGCATAGTACCGTAGTCATCAGCAATGCTCAGATCAGCAAGAGGTTTATATTCTGTGTTATGCACAGAAGAGGCCTGAACGTTATTCCATCGTTGGTCGAAGGTAGAACGTTCAGGCTCTATGTAGAGCGAAGAAAGGCCTGGAGCGCAAACCCTTGAGCTCAAAGGACGACTACTTTATCTGCAAATAGTGCGGAATCCTAACGAATGGTAAATATCGCTGATTGCTCCATCCGCAGGGAAACCACAGCGCATATGTGCCGCACTACCATATCCTCCGCTTGCCCGAGCCCGCTTTCCTGGCGCGGTTATATCGTTGCACCATTCCCATACGTTACCCGCCATGTCATACAATCCATATCTGTTCGGAGGGAACGCGCCGCAAGGGCTCGTATACGGTATCGGGTCATCATCATAGTCTGGATGCGGGCCTCGCGTTGGGCTTACATCATATGGAAGCGCACTTGATGATGTATAATTTGCATTGAGGTGGGTTGCATCATCTCCCCACGGGAATCTGGCTCCGATCAACCCACCCCGCGCAGCATATTCCCATTCCATACGCGATGGCAGTCGATACCCATTGTTTCCATCAACCGTAACCGCTTCATCGCTTCCCGTCCGATAGACCATTCCTCCCACCTGATAGCAGGGGACCCGGCCTTCCATTTCACTGCGGGCATTACACCATTTGGCTATATCGAACCAACTTACAGAATGTACGGGGTGCCCCGCGGCTTTGGTCAGTCCCGGGTTTTCAAATGTGTATCCGTTGGTGACGGCCCACTGGTATACATTTGTCCATATCTCAAAGGACACTTCCTTCTCATCCATAAAAAATTCATCGGTTGCTAATGTATACGGTCCGAAGTCAGGATCGGTTCCGGCGTTCACTCCGGCGGGAATCTGAACCATCCCCGGTGGAGGTCCTGTATAGGGTGAACCCCCTCGAACCCGATATAATGCATTGCTTGGATGGACAGGAATACTCCAGATCACTTCGTCGCCGACCTTCTTCCATGAGATGAGATCGCCCGACTCTTCCAGCTGGAGAGCAAGCCATGCCTCGCCATTGGAAACTTCAAAGCCCACCTGTCCAGGGGCCAGCTCCATCACGGTGCTTGCCGGATACAGATCATATTCAGTGCCGTTATTCCGAACATGCTCGACTCGCCATGTGTCACTGATTAATGGGCTGCCTCCATGGGCAACTTCCTGCCCATCTCCAAAGGAGTCCCCATCGGTATCCGCATTCAGCGGATTGGTGGAATAGGTTTCAATCTCCTCACCATCCGATAGTCCATCGTCATCACTGTCGGCATCCAGCGGATCGGTGCCATGCGTATTGACCTCAGCACCATCGCTCAGGCCGTCATCATCGCTGTCCGAATCAAGCGGGCCGGTGCCGTGTGTATTGACTTCTGCGCCATCGCTCAGCCCGTCATCATCGCTGTCGGCATCCAGCGGGTCAGTGCCATACGTATTGACCTCAACTCCGTCCATCAGCCCGTCGGCATCACTGTCGGGATTATCGGGATTCGTACCTAAACCGAACTCATCCACATTGGATAAGAGGTCTTCATCCTTGTCCAAACCGGCATCGTCGGTCAAAGGCTCCAGTCCATAGGTCGCCTCCCATCCATCCGGCATCCCATCGTCGTCCGTGTCGGAGTCAAGCGGGGCGGTGCCATACACATTCACTTCGTCACCATCATTTAGACCATCATCATCACTGTCTGCATCGAGTGGATCGGTGGGGTTCATCAGTGCGAGGCTGAACAGCCGTCCGCCCTCAATAGACGTGGGATATTTCACGTTGGTCGGTATGTTGCCGAGGTCATAAAACGGAGACCCCCAGCCCGCAACATCTCCCATAGAATGAAGGGCAAGGTTATGGTAACCGCCGGCCGCAATCGCTGTGGCGTTGGTTATGCCGGTCGGAGGGATCGACTGATTAAAATCATTCTGCCCCCAGGCTATAATGTTTCCATCAGCCAACAGAGCAACACTGTGGTAGCCGCCGGCTGCAATCGCTACCGCATTGCTTGCGGAGAGCGGTACATTGCATGCCCCATGGGTATTGTCACCCCAGGCCACGACCTGACCACCGGCCAGCAAGGCAAGATTGTGGTATCCGCCCGCCGAGATGGAAATCGCATTGGTTACGGATGGAGGAATATCCCGCACGCCATAGTAGTTGTTGCCCCAGACCACAACATGGCCATTATTCCGAAGCCCCATGCTGTGTTCAACGCCAGCCGATACATCAACCATATTGGTTGCTGAAGCCGGCACATTGGTTTGCTGGTAGAAGTTGTCGCCCCAGGCCACAACCGTTCCAGTGGATAGGGTTGCTAGTGAGTGGGAATCCCCGGCAGCAATAGCCATGACATTCGATACGGATTCCGGCACATCGCACTGCTGGTAATAGTTGTCGCCCCAGGCCACAACCGTATTGTTCGCTAACAAAGCGAGACTGTGCGCTCCCCCGGCAGATAGGGCTACCGCATTGACTGCGTTAGAAGGAATAATCGTCTGCCTGTAGTAGTTGTCACCCCAGGCAACGATGTTCCGTACCTCTTCAAAGTCACTCAGACCGTCATCATCGCTATCGGTATTATTTGGATCAGTACCCAACCCGAACTCCTGCAAGGCCGAAAGGTGATCGGTATCGGCATCCGACAGGGCATCATTGACTAACGGATTCAATCCGTTCTCCAGTTCCCAACGATCCGTCATCCCATCGCCATCAGTATCCAACCACATTACGCTCAGTTTACCGGTAGTATATAGCTCTGAAATATTCCAGATTGATCCATCCGGTAAGGGTGGAAGATTTATACTGGCGAACTCTCCGCTGACTCCGCCATCCCAATTGAAAAGGTCAAAGCTGGCACCGTCGGTTGGGGAGAAATTATCGAGGAAAACCAAATTCAGAGTGCCATCAAGTAAGGAAAGTCCTGTTACCGTCAATTGGTCATATTCCGTGCCTGGCACATAGCCGCCCAGCTCCATCTCAAGCGTTCCATCGGAGGCATTAGTGAATGCTCCATCCACTATGCTATTCGCCGGACTGTTGCCGGGGGCGAATGTTCCATGTACGGTTAGGTCGCCTAGTACATTTGGGGTCTCTAGGTGCTTGCCAACCCCAAGCACAGGCAAGCCACTTAACTGCCCCTCAACTGCCAGCGTGCTGCCCGAATTCCAATAAAACCCAGCCATGGAGGCATTAAAATCTGACCCGACAGTAAGAGTCCCCTCTGAACCTAACCTCAATGTGCTTCTGTTTAAAATCGAAATACCGCCGATGACAGAGACTTCCGCCCCTCCTGATATCGACATATGACACGGTACTCCCCAGGGATCCCATGTCCCGGAAGTCCGCCCTGGCAAATCAGAAGACCAAAGTCTCAAATCGCCTCCAATGTACAATAAGGATCTGCCTCCAGTAATTGACGCATAACTGTAAAGCCAATCATAATCCAATCCTGTGCTCACCGTTCCATTAACATACATAGATCCAAAACAATGCACGTAACCACCATTGCTGATGTACAAGCGATTGCCATAATCAAAGGGCATACCAGAACATACCTCAATGCCAGAAGCCTCAAGCGTCGATCCGGGACCGGTTATCGTCCTTGTACCTCCAAGATACAAATATTCTTGAGCAGATGTAACTCCACAACTGAGGAGTCCTGCGGTAACAATGCACAATATTAGCCTTTTCAAAACAACCTCCCGGTATGCCTACAGCTTCAACATGACGCTTCAATCCCAAATAATGTACCACTCGCCCGCCATCCAGCAGATCCTGCTTTATCGCTGCCTGATTCTAATAGATTCCGTGTTCGCGGAGATACCTGATTTACTCCACGAACCAAGCATCCCCGAAAATATATGATCAAACTAGTGCCCCGATCGTACCCGATAGAATGCGTTGCTTTGATCAACAGGAATGCTCCAGATCACTTCGTCACCGGCATTCGTCCATGTGATGAGGTCCTCTGATTCTTCCAATTGCAGCGAAAGCCATGCCGTTGCGTTGCTCACTTCAAAGCCTGCCTCTCCAATGGCGATATCCAGGACCGAGTTCGAGGGATACAGATCGTATGAGGATCCATTATTCCGGATGTGGTCGATACGCCACAAGTCACTGATCAACGGGTTGCCGTTGTTGGCGATTTCCTGCCCATCTCCGAACGTGTCCCCATCGGTATCACCATCCAGCGGATTGGTGGTATAGGTTGCGACCTCTTCACCGTCGGTCAGGCCATCGTCATCACTGTCGGCATTCAGCGGATCAGTGCCATGCGTAATGACCTCCGCACCATCCATCAACCCATCATCATCGCTGTCCGAATCAAACAGTCCGGTGCCGAGTGCAACCTCCTGTCCATCTAATAGGCCATCTGCATCGCAGTCCGGATCGTGAGGGCTTGAGAAGTAGACGTTAATTTCCTGTCCATCGGTTAGTCCATCGTTGTCCGAGTCGGAATCGAGGGGATCGGTCCCATGGATGTTGACCTCGTCACCATCGCTCAGGTCGTCGGCATCGGAGTCGGGATTCAATGGTTCGGTCCCATGGATATTGACTTCTTCGCCATCCGACAATCCATCCGCGTCGGTATCGACGATCAAAGGTTCCGTGCCATGTGTATTAACCTCAGCACCATCCGTTAGACCGTCATCGTCCGAATCCGGGTTGAGCGGATCGGTAAGGTACACAAGGATTTCGGCGCCGTCGGTGAGGCCATCTGCATCGCTGTCAGGATTGTTCGGTTCCGTTCCGTAGCCGAGCTCGCTGATATTTGATATTTGATCGTTGTCCGGATCCGCATTTGCATCATCCACCAGGGGATCAAGGCCATATGCGGCTTCCCAACCATCGGGCATTAGGTCGTCGTCCGAGTCGCTGTTGAGCGGGTCGGTTCCGTGAATGAGGATTTCAGCGCCATCGTTCAAACCGTCCAGATCCCGATCGGCATCCAGAGGATCCGTTCCGTAGGTGTTAACTTCTTCTCCATCATTCAGACCATCGTCGTCGCTATCGGCGTCGAGAGGATCGGTTGCGCCAACCAGGGCGAGACTGAACAACCGTCCTCCGCCAATCGATTTTGCATAGTGTACCGAGGCGGGTACATTGCCCAGGCCATAGAAGAGCGAGCCCCAGCTTTTGACCTCATCCTCGGAATGAATGACGAGGTTGTGATATCCACCCGCAGCAATGGCGGTGGCATGGGTAACGCCGGTAGGCGGATCGGATTGGAAGAAATCGTTTTGACCCCATGCAACAATATTTCCATCGGCCTGCAGCGCAACGCTGTGATATCCGCCCGCAGCAATCGCAACCACATTGCTTAAGGAGGTCGGCACATCGCACGCGCCATGGGTATTGTCACCCCAGGCAATAACCTGCCCGTTGGTAAGCAAGGCGAGGTTATGGTATCCGCCCGCCGAAATCGAAATTGCATTGGTTACGGATGGAGGAATATCCTTCACGCCATAATAGTTGTTGCCCCAGACGACAACCTGACCGTTATCCCGCAGCGCCATGCTGTGCTCAACGCCGGCGGAGACGGCGATAATATTGGTCGCTGAGATGGGAACATTGGCCTGTTGGTAATAGTTGTCGCCCCAGGCCACAACAGTGCCATTGGAAAGGGCGGCCAGCGAATGGGAGTCTCCGGCGGCAATGCTGAGTACATTCGAAACGGTATCCGGAACATCGCATTGCTGATAATAGTTGTCGCCCCATGCCACAACTGAATTGTCGGCCAGCAAAGCCAGGCTGTGCGATCCGCCCGCCGAGATCGCCACGGCGTTGACGACATTTGAGGTGACGATGGTTTGTTTGTAGTAGTTATCGCCCCAGGCAATAATGTTGTTCACCTCTTCGGAATCGCTCAGTCCATCATCGTCGCTATCGACATCGTTCGGATCGGTCCCCAGCGCAAACTCAATTGCTGCGGAGAGGCCGTCGCCATCGGCATCGGAATCGGAATCATCCACTAACGGATCCAAGCCATTATCCAATTCCCATCCATCTGACATGCCATCGCCGTCACTGTCTGCAAGAGTGGGGGAGGTGCCTGCCGCGAGCTCCTCGGCATTGCTGAGGCCGTCGCCATCGAGGTCGTCGGCTTCGTCGGCAAGGGTCGGATTGGTGCCATTGTTGATTTCCCACGGGTCGGGCAGGCCATCGCTGTCGGAATCACTGTTTCGAGGATTGGTGCCATATCCGGCTTCCTCTGTGTTGGTTAACCCATCGCCGTCGGCATCGATCGAAAAGGTAACGGTGATCGCTTTATCGGCATCCATGGTCAGGATCTTTGTCGTCATGGTGTAATCGCCCATAAGATCGCCGCTCCATCCCATGAACAACCATCCGGTATCCGGTGTTGCGGTAAGCGTTAGATTGGTTCCGGAGTGGTAAATGCCATCAGAGACATTCAAAGAGCCGTTTCCTGTGACTGATGCATCCAACTCATGACCGATCACCCAGTTCCAGGAAATAGACGAGTTATTATTCAGGGTAATGGTTTCTGTGGTGGTCGTTGTTCCGTTTGAAGGAATGTCCCCCGTGCCCGTCCATCCCGTGCAGATATAGTTAGTATTGTTTTCCAGTGTCGGCGATTCAACCGTACAGGATAGGGTTTCTCCATGAGAATACCCGTTTATACCAATTGGTGGTGAGGGGGTTCCGTGTGCGGAAGCCACTTCGAGTGAAATCGGTGGGGTTCCTGGTACAACAAGGATATTAGCAACAAGGCTACCAATCACAACACTCTGCGGAGTCGCAGGAGCAGGACTACCCGCAGCCGCCTGATCAACGATGTTGAAGACATAGAGACCAATCAAGTCACCTTCAGCGATACCTCCT